>JAJXWJ010000061.1 GCA_021781655.1 Bacillota bacterium
AATTAAAAAAATTTCAAATTAAAAATTCCATACAACATTTTTGAAATAGAAAAAGAGAAGAAAAACCTCTATTTATATGGGTTTTCTTCTCTTTTTTATTTTTTAAGTGTCGAAAACGAGATTATAAACTAAACTGGTAAAAAAATGAAGAGTTTTTTTGCAAAAAAATGATTAATTAATAATTTTTTTAAATTTATCATTTAAATTTGCATTTTAATTTATATTATTTTAAAATATAATCAAATAAAGTTGTTAATTTTTTAGAAAGGTAGGTTGTACTATGAAAAATAAACTTTCAAACCTAGCATTAAGCTTTATCATAATATTTATATTATCTCCGTATGTATTATATTTTATTTTAAGTTCATCCTTATATAATGAGTACAATCTTTATTTTGATAAATATTCTTATATAACTGCTTATTTTAATCTGGTGCTTATATTACTTATTTTTATATTTGCTTTTTCATTGTTTAAAAGATTTTTATTATTACTTCAAAAAAATAATCCCACAGAAAGAGCTGAACTTATATCAATAGAAAAGATATCTAATGATTATCCAGCTTTACTAAACGCAGATAAAGCTAATAATTATGAATATAACGTAAAGTTTAAGCATAAAAATCAAGTTATTCTTTTAAAGGTCTCAAAAGAATCCATAAAAAGAGATCTTAATGCTAATGAGCCTCCATATGTGGAATATCAATATTTTAATTTAACATCCATATTCAGTAAGTTCCATAACATAAAAGTTCATACTAAATAATAATTAAAAGAAACTTCATAATTTGAAGTTTCTTTTATTATTGTTATGCTTTTTCATAAATGTTATACTAAAAATGCTTATTATGCTTATACAATTAACTAAAAATGGAGAGATGCAAATTGAAACGTAAATTAATATCTGTAATTTTAAGCCTTGTAATTTCAGTTACTTTAGGCCAATCTGTATTTGCTGCAGAAAATAGTACTCCACAAGCACCACCTAAGCTTGTTGCTGAAGCTGCTATTGCTATAGATGCAAACACTGGTGAAGTAATCTATTCAAAAAACTTAGATCAAAAGGTATACCCTGCCAGCACTACAAAGCTTTTAACAGCTTTAATCTTGGCACAGTATAGAAAACCAAGTGATATACTTACATACACAGCCAGTGCTAAAAGTCAGCCTTCTGCAGCTTTAAATACAGATGTAAAACCTTTAAATCCTGGAGACACAATGACTGCTGACAACGCCTTAAAAGCATTATTAATATTTTCTGCCAATGATATTGCTTATATGATTGCTGACAATATCATCGGAAATACTAATGCTACTGTCTCCCAAACTAATGATGCCTTTTCTGCACTTATGAATAAAAAAGCTGCACAACTTGGATTAAAGGATTCTCACTTTGTAACTCCAAACGGTTTACATGATCCTAATCACTATACAACCGCTTACGATATGAGTGTTATTGCTAAAAACGCTTTTGAAAACAAATGGATTCTTAGCACTATGGAAATTCCTAAAACTGTTGTAGAAACTACTAATGGAACTCAATTTCCTATAGAAAATAGAAACAAGCTTATATTGCCAAGTGAAACAAGCCTTTATGACAGTACATGCTTAGCCGGTAAAACAGGTTATACTAATGAAGCTGGGAAATGCCTCGTAGCAATTTTTGATAGAAATGGCAGGAAAATAATTGGCGTAATTATGAAATCTGCATACGATGCAAATGACACACAGTCATTTAAAGATATGGAAGCAATGATAAATTACAGCTATTCAATAAATTATACTACCCTTGAAGCAAAAAATACTACATATAAAACAGAAAATGTATCCTATAAACCTTTGTTTTTCTTTGGACCAACTGAAACAGTTAAAGTGCCACTAGTGATAAACCAAAATATTCAATATTATAAAAATGATGTAAATGACAAGGAGAAAAAGTTAACTTCTAATGTTTCACCAATCAACCTTTGGAAGCTTAATTCTAATAATCCTATTGGAACTCTAACACTTACTGAAAGAGGAGTAACTAAAAATTACAAATTATACTCTGGCATTTCAACAAGTACAATAATAAGTGACAATAAATATATTTATATCGGTATTGGAGCCATACTTCTTATACTAATTGTTTTAATAATAATTTCAATTGTCAAATTAATAGGTAAATTTAAGAAAAAAAGAAGAAGATATTACTACTAACATATAAAGATGGCTTTCATGCAAATGTTATTGCATGAAAGCCATCTTTAACTTATTTTATATCATACTAAAACTTTATTTTTAGCTTCTGTTATTTTATAAAATATATATAAGGAAACTGCTAAAATAACTATTCCTAAAACAATATATAAATATCCTAAACCTGAAGTAAAGGAAATAATACTTCCAACTACTATAGTCCCAAGGAAGTTAAAGGTTATATGCCCTAGCATAGAAGCAAAAATAGATTTTGCCCTCACACAAATAAATCCTAAAATTAATCCGAGCACAGCTGCATACATACCTTGAAATAAGTTTAAATGATATATTCCAAAGGTTATACCTTGAATTATGACTGCAAGCTTTAAATTCATATTATCTTTAAGTTCACTAAGTATTATTCCTCTAAACAATATTTCTTCAAACATTGGTGCCAATAAAATTACTGTCAGCATTCCTAAAATTGAAGTTAATCCAGCTTGAATTGTATTTGTCGTTTCCTGATATGAAGGAAAATATTTAGAAAAATACTCTGTAAACCCACCTATTACTAATGAAGCTCCAAAAATAATAATTACTATAAGCACCGCTTCACTTATATTTATTTTTTTAAAATTACATCTTGTAAAAAGACTTTTTTCATTTTTTCTATACATAAGAAAATAGATAAAAATACTGATTATTATTGAAGGAACCAAAATAATGACCGATATATCCACGATATAGTTCAATAATGCACTTTTATTCATGCCACTTAAAACTGCATTTACTGCAACAACTATAGTAAATAAAATCTGCATTGCATAATAAATTAAAAGAACAGCTATCACTTTACCAAATAATTTTAAATATTTCATACTTCACCCCTTATATTTGTTAGAATTCGGTTTATATACCTTTTATAAATTATACTATAATCTTTTCAAAAAAACACCCAAATCAAAATATTGACATATATATTTATTTGAAATTTATGTATAATTAATTTAGAAATTATTAGGAGGCGTATTTATGTATATAAAAGCCTATAATATTGAAATTACTGGAATAGTACAAGCTGTTGGCTTTAGGCCCTACGTGTATAACCTAGCAAAAAAATATAAGCTTAAAGGATATGTAAAAAACAATAGCAAAGGTGTCAACATTTATTTAAAAGGTTCTGAATACAACATATCTCAATTTGTAAATACAATAAAAACTTCTCCACCACCATTATCTGCTATAACCTCAATAAGCATTTTGTCTGCTCCAATAAAAAACTATAGCACTTTCACCATAGACAAAAGTGAAAAATCTTCTAGTGAAATCACTTTAATTTCGCCGGATATAGGCCTTTGTGATGATTGCATAAAGGATATTGAGAACCCCTCAAATATTAGATTTAGTTATGCTTTTACTAATTGCACCAATTGTGGCCCACGCTTTTCAATTATACATTCCTTACCTTATGACAGAAACAATACTTCCATGAAAGAATTTGAAATGTGCGACAATTGCTTAAAGGAATACAATACCCCAACAAACAGAAGATTTCACTCAGAAGCTAATAATTGCAAAAAATGCGGCCCACTCCTCCAAATTTTCGATAACCAGAAAAAACTTTTAAAATATGATTACCCAATTGATTTTACAATTGCACAGCTTTTACAAGGCAAAATTTTTGCTATAAAAGGTTTAACAGGCTTTCATTTAGTATGCAATGGAGAAGATGCTGTAGCCATTCAAACTCTTAGAGAAAGAAAGAATAGACCTTATAAGCCTTTTGCTATTATGGTTAAAGGCTTAGAGGATGTAAAGAAATATTGCTTTGTCAATGAACGAGAAGCTGAAGCACTTATTTCTAAAGAGAAACCTATTGTAATATTGAAGCAAAAGGAAAACTGTGCTTTACATGATGAAATTTCACCAAAGCAAAATACTATTGGCGTAATGCTTCCAAGTACTCCTATTCAACAAATGCTTTTTAATAGCAAAATAAATGTTTTAATAATGACAAGTGCCAATCTTTCTGGTTTGCCGCTGGAATATGAGAATCATAATGCATTTAATAATTTATGCCACATTGCAGATTTCTTTCTTCTTCATGACAGAGATATTTTAATACCACTAGATGACTCTATAGTACATGTTGTTAATGATGACATTATTGTTATTAGACGAGCTCGAGGCTATGTTCCCCTTCCTTTTCCTTTTAAAACCGATATAGATATTTTTTCTGCCGGCCCTCAAATGAAAAACACCTTTTCTTTTACAAAAAATAACTATATTTTTACAAGTGAATACATTGGAGATCTTAATAATTTTCAATGTCAAAATAAATACAATACAATCGTTTCACATTTTAAAAAGTTATTTAAATTTGCTCCTTCTGTTATAGCTCATGATTTTCATCCAGCCTGCTATACCACATACTATGCTGAAAATATAGAAAATATATTAAAATTACAAATACAACATCACCATGCTCATATTGCTAGCTGTATGATTGAAAACGGTATCTTTGAAAAAGTTATTGGAGTTGCTTATGATGGAACTGGTCTTGGATATGACAATACCATTTGGGGCGGAGAATTTTTACTTTCCACTTATGAAAGTTTTGAAAGAATAGGTTATTTAAATACAGTAAAGCTTCCCGGCGGAGATAATGCCATAAAGGAGCCTTGGAAAATGGCGGTTTCATATATTTATAGCTCTTATGAAAATGAAGAAGAAGCAAAAGAAACATCATATATGCTTTTCGGTGAAAAAGCCGTTCTACTTTTTAATGTTATAAAAAATTACAATAAATTTATGTACACCTCTAGCATAGGAAGATTTTTTGATGCTGCTGCAGCTATTGTTGGCATAAACGAAATAAGCAGCTATGAAGGGCAAGCCTCCTCTGAACTTCAAGCCCTAATAAACTGCTTTTCTAATGCTTCATATAAATATTTAATTAAAATTAATGATGATAAATATATAATAGAAACAAATTTAATTATAAAAGAGTTAATTAAGGATAAACTCAAAAATGTCCCACCTGAAATTATGAGCATAAAATTTCATAATTCAATTATTAATTTTACAGCCGAAGTTTGTGGACTAATAAGTGCTTCAAAAAAAATATATAAAGTTGCTCTAAGTGGTGGTGTTTTTCAAAATAGCTACCTATTAGAAAATCTTAGTAAAAAACTAAAAGAACAAAATTTAAAAGTATATTACAATAAGCTTTATCCTTGTAACGATGGCGGTATTTCATTAGGTCAAACCGTAATAGCTAATTATTTGGCACTTAAATAATTTGATAACACTTTGCCTTCAGTTTTATAAAATTTACCTTTTTCAATTTTATAAAACTGTGCATCCTTTGCTTCACTAAAAACCATATCAACAACTTCTGAATGACAGGTCAATATAAATATTTGATTTGTTTTTGAAAAACTCTTTAAAACCTTAATTACTTTTTTTAAATGAAAACTATCAAAGTTAACAAGGGAGTCGTCAATTATTATTGGAAGCTTAGTTTCCATTTCTTTTATTCTACTAAGCCTTACACTAAGAAATAACTGCTCCTTTGTTCCTCTGCTCAGTACATCTTGAGATTTTAGGATTTCATTGTTTTTTTCTTTTATATTAAAATTAACTTTGCTTAAATTATCAGCTTGATTTATAGTAACTATTTCACCTTCGGTTATTTGATTTAAAATATTTCCTGCTTCTGTTAATAAAGAATCTTTAGTTTTTTCTATAAATCTTTCTTGAACCTTATTCAAGATATATGCTGCTGCAGCATTTGCTGCATATTTTTCAGCTAAAACCTTTAGCTCCATTCTACCCTTTTCTATCTTTTCCTGTGCTAAAAACTCATCTTCATTACTATAAAGCTTCTCTATATCCTTCTTAATATTCAAAGCATCTTCTTTTGCCTTTTCAATATTATTTTTTATTTCCTTTAATTCCCCATTTAACTTTCTAAGTTTCTCTTCCATGACTTCACAATTATTATATTGTCCTATTTGAGTATTTAATGCATCTAATAAATTTTCTTCACTAAAAACAGTTTCTTTTAAAAACAACCTCTTAACTTTTTCTGCTTTAAATGCGTATAAAAGCTGATTTTTTAAATTTTCATATCTACTTTTAATTAATTTGTACTCGTTATAAATTTCTAATTCATTTATGATATTTTCTAACAAATTAATGGATACCTTTTCGTTATCTTCTAAAAGCTTCTCTATTTTTTCATCCATAACTCTTTTTAAGCTTTCTGTTTCCGATAACGCATCATAATAATCCAACATTCCATTAAGCTTTTGTAAGGCTTCAAAAATCACTTCACTATTGTCGAGAAAATTATTTTCTATATTTTTTTCATCAAGCTTTAAAATACCTTTGAAGATATTTATAACCTTATAAACTTCCATTAAATCTTTATTAATATTTTTTTTCATTTCATTTAGTTGATGAATATTATTTTTTAAGTCTAAAACCTTTTTTTTAGCTTCTCTTATTGCTCTAAAATATTCATAAAGATTACTTACTGCTACATCTTCCTTTAATCTCAATATATTTCTAAACTCATCAATTTTATTTGCCTTTTCCTCAAAGGTTTTACTAAAATTATTTATAGCTATAGTACATTCTTTTTCTTCAACTTCAATGTTTATAAGTTCTTGCTTACTTGGATTATCCATAGAATTCGAACCGTTTTGTAACACTTTAATTATGGCAAATAAAAACGCAATTCCTATGCCCGTAGCACTAAATAATATACCATAAACTTCAACATAATAATTTAATGCAATACCTCCGACAATAAATGCTGTAGCCAAAATTATATATATAAGCATACCTGAATTTGAAATTTTAGATGGATTTTGTACAGCTATTTCTTTAATTATTTGTTTACGTCTTTTAAGCTCTTCTTTCTTTTCCTGTGACGCTTCCAAATCACCCTTGGTTTTAAAATATTGTTCTATAGTTTCGCCCATACTGTTAAAATTTATACTATCAGTCCTTATGCTTAATATTTGAGTAAAATCATCTTTCCAATCATCATTTATATCCATCATTTCTTTAACAATGTTTTCCTTATTAAGTTTAATATTTTGAAGGAGTTCATTATAATTTTCAATTTTACTTTGAATTTTAGCACTTTTAATTTCACTTTTTCTTATGTTTTCACCCATAGCTTGAAAAGCTGTTAAATCTTCTTTGCTGTCTGAAACCTTTGAGCTAAAATTTAATGCAGCTAGCTCATAATCCTCTGAAACTTTTAAATAGTCTTCTTTTAAACTTTTAAAATACTCAACGGATAAATTTTTATAATAATATTTTTCATATATATTTTTATTTTTCTCATTGCTTAAAAGAAGTTTTTCATTTTCTAATCTAATATATGTATCATAGTTATTAAAAAGTGTTTCTAAAATTAAAATTTCATCTTCTAAATTATTAGCCCTTGCATTTAATGTTTCTATTTCAACATAAACTTCATTTAACATATTATTTTTTTCTGAGTATATCTTTATTTCTTTGGATATATTTTCTCTTAAAGCCAAGCCCTCCATTATTTCATTAGTATAGGGCTTGAAAGCTTTAGTTTTTGGATTTCCATTTTTCCCTCCAAACTTTTCAGCTTCTTTTTTAAAACCTTCTATTAACTTGGGAAACTTTATTATATCCTTAAAGCCTGCACCGAGAAGCACAGCTTGAAGTTTTTCTTCATTTGCATTTAAATTTTGAAGTTCATCTAAACTAATAGTAAACAGTTCTTTATATGTGTATATATCCACGTCTTTATATAGATTATCAACGTACTCTCTCTTATCACTCTTTATTATTGGATTACTGTATCCTTTAATCCTAAGTAAAATATCCTCATCATTTCCATCCTTAAATCTGCCTTCAATTTCGTAGTTGATATTAAAGGGAGGAATATCCTGACCTTTTTCTAAACCATAAGGTGCATTTCTTAGAAGTTTTAACAGCGAAGACTTTCCTGCCCTGTTTTTTCCACCAATTACTACAATACCGGGAGCTAGACCATCCAAATCTGCATTATTAAATATTCCAAAATCCTTTATAAATAAACTCTTAATATGCATCTAATCTTCCCTTTCCAAAAGTGCTTCAGCAATCATTTCCTTAGCTTTGCTTAAAATGACATCATAAGTATCCTCATCTAATTGTATTTTGCATAAATCTAAATTTTCCATATCAAATTTGCTTTCAAAAATTTGTCCAAAACTTTTAATAAATTGTTTCCTATCTTTAGAGAAACCTTCACAAATATCGTATATCTCTTTAAAGGTATTATTTTCCTTCATCAATTCTTCCACTTTTTTAATTGGCTTTTCCAGCCTTATATCTATACTCACCGTATATATAAAAGGATTAAAATCTTCAAAAGCTTTATTTATTTCAGCTATTATTAACTGTTCTACGTTATCTTCCGCTTCTTCAATAGTATATATTAGTTGTGTCCTTCCTTTTATTATCCACTTTACAGCATAACCTCTAACATTTGTTTCATCTAATATTTCCATTCCTTTTTGAACAATGTAGCTTATTAACTCTGATATATTTCCTGGAATATTATCGGCATCTTCATCTATATGTACTTCAATAACCTTCCATATGATTGATGCTGTAGGAAGAAACTTTGTTTGTATTTTATTTTCATCATCGACCTCGACTAAAATACAGCCACAAACACCAGTTTCACCAAAATCTCTCCCTTGTGGGATACCAGAATAAGCTATAAATTGCTCATCATTTTTTAACACTTTATATTTATGAATATGTCCTAACGCCCAATATGCTATAGCCTTGTTTTTACTTAAGTTTTCAAGTGAACATGGTGCATAGTCTAGATTATTTTTATCTAAAAGGGTGTGCAATAAGCCCATATTAAAAAGTCCGTCATCCTCTGCAATATAATTTTCATATAATTTTCTGCCTTCTGATCTTTTTTTATAAGATTGTCCTAATATATTAGCAATTAATTTTCCTTCCTTGTTCTTAACTTGGAATTTTGATAAATTTTCACTATCGCAAATAAATACATTTGAAGGAAACTGGAAAACCTCTCTTTTATTTAGTAAATAGTCATGATTTCCAGCAATCAAATAAATGCTTATATTCTTTTCCATAAGCCTTACAGCACAATCCTTAAAAAATTTAATTGCTTTTATAGATCTTACATCTCTATCGAATAAATCTCCACTAATTACTATAAAATCTACCATCTCCTGTTGTGCGTAATCGACTATTTTATTAAAAGCATTATACACTGCATTTTTAACATAATCATCTCCAAAATTCAAGATGCTTCCCAAATGAACATCTGCTGTATGTATAAATTTAAACATCATTTCACCTCTTGTTTAAAATATTTAGTGCTTGCATTTTATAGCCTTCTTCAAGCATTTCATCTTTAAAATCTTCTTCATCCATTTCTAAATTAATATTTTTCATAATGTTTTTTATAGATATTTCTGCAACCTTTTTTACTAGCTTATTACTAAAGCTTTCAATTAATTCTTTCTCCATTTCTTTTTGTGTAATTACATTATCCTTTAATATATGGTTTAATTCAAAGCCCCTTCTCTTTAGCATATATCCAATAAATATACCTGCTACACCTGTTGATGGGTTGTTATCTTCACTTATTATTCCAATGGAAAATCCCTTATAAATTCCATTTAATAGCCTAGATATTCCACTTTTAAAGCTATCATTTTTAATTAATGAATTGTAATAACTATCATCATTATCCACATTTATATTTTTAACTTCAAACTGTTCTCCCATGTAAATATAATATATTCCAAGTTTATTTAAAGTACTTTTAAGCTTCTCATCCTGTGCTTTACATATATCTATTATACAATTTATTTTATGTTCCTTTATTTTCTTTAATAAAATTTCAAAATTTTTATTTTCAAATGCTATAGTAAAAACCATTTTATACTCTCCTGATTACAATTATTAATTATAGTTTAACCTCATTTATGTATAAGTAGCAATAAAAATATTATACTCAAATTTTATTTAATTGCATATATTATAGAGAGAATGGGTTGTAGCAATAGAAAGAAGATGCGTTGCACTTTCTAAGGATTTTTTATAGAGGCAACTTGCGTCGCCTTCTTATTAATGTGCCACAGCCCCATTACTATATGAAAGGTGAAAGCAATGTTCTTCTGTCCTTTTGAAAATTATTATAGAGAAGACCCTCCTTACTCCTATATACGGCTTTTACATGCAAGCCCTAAAACTCCAGCAGTTGATGTATATTTAAATGGTAAAAAAATAGCAGACAACTTGTACTACGAAAATTTTACAGAGTTCGATAAATTAAATAGTGGAACCTACAATATAAAATTATTTGCTCACGGAAATATAAGTCAGCCCTTATTAAATAAAAATTTGTTTGTGCCTTATGGAAAAATACTTACTATTGCTGCTATAGGAACAAATCCTAATGTGAGCCTTTTTCCTATAAATGAACCAATAGGTCCATTAATGAGAAATAAAAGTTTGCTCCGTCTAGTTCATTTATCTCCTAACTCTCCAAAGGTAAATTTAGTTGTTAAAAATACTGGCTCAAAATTGTTTCAAGGCGTTTCATATAAAGAAGTTACAGATTATGTTCCTCTAAATCCTTCAACCTATAATTTTGAAGTTACATCAACTAGCACAAATGAAGCTGTGTTATATGTTCCTAATATGAGGCTTTTAGGTGATAGATTTTATAGCTTCTATGTTATAGGTTTATTGGGTGGTGAACCTCCTATTATGGCACTTTTGCCGCTAGACGGAAACTCATATATCAAATTTTAAATTGTTGCTATTGACATGATTTTTTTATTATATTATCATTGAAATAGCGTCTATTGTTGCAGAGCTGTTGCACGAAATTTTATTGTGCACAGTTTTTTTAGTTTATTATATTGTTAGGAGTGATTTATAAATGGCTGAAAAAGAAATACGAACTAGGTTTGCCCCAAGCCCAACCGGCTATATGCATGTCGGAAACCTTAGAACAGCATTATATACATATTTAATTGCAAAGCATGAAGGTGGAAAATTTATATTAAGAATAGAAGATACAGACCAAGAAAGATTTGTAGAAGGAGCTACCGATGTTATTTTTAATACCTTAAAGCTTACTGGTCTCAATCATGATGAAGGTCCAGATATAGGTGGCCCAGTTGGACCATATGTTCAAAGCGAAAGAAAAGACTTATATTTACAGTATGCTAAAAAACTTATTGAAAAAGGAGAAGCTTACTACTGTTTTTGTACAAAAGAAAGACTAGACAAATTAAAGTTAGATTCTGAGGCTGTAAAAAGAACCTTTAAGTATGATAAACATTGTTCTCATCTTTCTAAGGAGGAAATTGAAGAAAATTTAGCTAAGGGTCTTCCATACGTAATAAGACAAAATAATCCTGAAGTTGGTACTACAGTTTTTGATGATGTAATATATGGAAAAATATCTGTTGATAACTCTGAACTTGATGACATGATTTTAATTAAATCCGATGGATTCCCAACTTACAACTTTGCAAACGTAGTTGACGATTATTTAATGGGAATTACTCATGTAGTAAGAGGAAATGAATATCTTTCTTCTGCTCCTAAATACAATCGCCTTTATGAAGCATTCGGATGGGAAGTGCCGGTATATGTTCACTGCCCACCAATAATGAAGGATGCTCATGCAAAGTTAAGCAAAAGAAATGGTGATGCTTCTTTTGAAGACTTACTTCAAAAAGGGTATCTTAAAGATGCTATCTTAAACTATATTGCTCTTCTTGGCTGGAATCCTGAAGGTGAAAATGAAATATTTTCTTTAGAAGAGTTAGTTAAAATTTTTGATTATAAAACAATAAATAAATCACCAGCTATTTTTGATACTGTTAAACTTAAATGGATGAACACAGAATATATTAGAAGACTTCCACTTGAAAAATTTCATGAAATGGCAATGCCATATTACAGTAGCACTATTACAAAATCCAATATAGATTTATTCAAAATAAGTGAACTTTTACAAATGAGAGTAGAAATTTTAACAGATATACCTGGCATAATCGATTTCTTTGAAGACTTACTAGAATATAATATAGATATGTATACACACAAAAAAATGAAAACAAATCCTGAAAATTCTTTAGTCAGTCTAGAAAAAGCATTGCCAATACTTGAAAGCCTAACAACTTGGAACTTATCCTCTATTGAAGCTTCTATGCTGCAGCTTGCAAAAGATATGGAAGTTAAAAATGGCATAGTTTTATGGCCTCTTAGAACTGCTCTTTCAGGAAAGGCTGTTACTCCAGGTGGTGCCTTTGAAATAGCTGATATAATAGGTAAGGAAGAGTCTATAAGAAGAATTAAACTAGGTATCGAAAAATTAAAAAGTAACCAAAACTAAAGAAAAAAAGGGCTGCTGCATATTAAAAAATATAGTGCAACAGTCCCTTTTCAATTATTTTCACAATATATGTCTAATATAAAAATCTATAATATTTTGCCCATATAATATGGTAATCATTGTAGCCATAGCTATAAATGGACCAAAAGGTATATAGTCCTTTCTTCCTTTTATTTTTAATATAATCAATATTATTCCTATAACGCCACCTAGTAACATAGATAAAAATAACATTAATACAGTTAGCTTTAGTCCTAAAAACAAGCCACAAAAAAGGCAAATTTCTGCATCTCCCCAGCCCATACCTTTTGTTAATAAAATTATTAAGGCAATAAAGCCTCCTCCCACTAATCCACCTAGAACTAAAAACTGCCAGTCCATTTTTTGTATAACAGCATATAATACAAAGATAATTCCTAAAACTATAGCCGGTATAGTGGTTATGTCATAAACATCTGTAGTATCAAAATCTATCATTCCAATTATAATTAAAAATGAAGCTAGTATTATGTACTTTAAAGTTAGAAGTGATAATCCGTATTTTATATATATGGCTAAAAATAAAAATGCTGTTAATAACTCTATTACTGGGTATCTAATTGAAATTTTTTCTTTGCAGTGTCTGCATTTGCCACCTAAAATCACATAACTTAATACTGGAATCAAATCATACCATTTTATTTTATTTTGACAGTTTGTACAATGTGATGGAGGATAACTTATGGATTGTTCTTTGGGAATCCTGTATATGCAAACGTTAAAAAAACTTCCAAGTATAAGTCCTAATATAAAAATATATGCACATATTAGTATCAAAAATAATCACCTCTAGAAATTTAGTATGTAAATTACGAATTAAGAATGAATGCTAATTTGTATGCATTCATTCTTTTAATTTCTTTAAGTTCCATTGCTACTATTCGTAGCATTACTAGGTTTACTACTTAAAGTTATGGTACTGTCCTGACCATTCACTGAATCCACATTAAAGTTACCATCAGCTACCTTGCTTAAGTCGGCTACTGTCTTTACAGCACCAGTGCCATTAATTGCTACAGGAATTTTACTGTATGTAATCAAACCTTCTGAATCTAAGCTTGTTAGTCCAGCAGTATATGATTTATTTGTAGAATTATCACCTATTTCATCACTAGCTTTAGTTTTATCTGCATTGTATGCCTCTATAGTTTGAAGCAATGTTTTTGCACTAGATTGAATATTTGATTTTTCAGCTTTGCTTCTGTAACCTAATAAATTAGGAACCAATATAGCACCCAAAATTGCTAGTACTGCAATTACTACTATTAGCTCTATTAAAGTAAAACCTCTTTTAGCCTTTTTCATATGCTCACCTCCGCCTGATGCAAAATTGCCTAATGTTATATTAGACTTCAACATCACTAATTATTAACAATATTTAGCAATTGTATTCCATCATTTGGTGTGAGTTTTGAAATTTTTTAATTATTTTCTTCTGGTGTTATATATTTATTCCAATTTACAAATATATAAAATAAATTTACTACATCTTGCTCATTATATAATAGTATTTTTTCCTTTTTTTCTTCTGGCATTCTATCATAATAGTCTTTGTCATACATTATCTTACTTATTGTCTTGGCAAGATTTGAGCCGCTTATTAATTCTCCTTCTCTTTCAATTTCAAATTGTTTTTCTAAATTTTTAAGTCCAATGCAAACCTTTTTAGCCTTCTCATATTCCTTTTGCAAATCTATATGTTCAAAACTTTCTTCAGGTTCAAATTCGATTTTATTTTTTTCAAACAAATATTTAAGCATAGTAAAATCATTATTTCCTGAAAAGGTTATAATATACTTTTTATGTAATTCATCTATTGATTTCTTAAAATACTGTTCAGCCATAAATAATATTTTCTTTGTATCCTTTCGATTTTCAATCATATACTGATCTATAATTAATTTATTGCTTTCATCATCATAATAGCAGCAACCAAAAACACCTATACAAATAGGCTTTTTATATACATAATGCTCTAAATCAAAAAAAATAGCATGTTTATATATATCAAATTTATCGTTTTCTTTTAGGGAATTTGAAAAATCGTTGCTTTCTAATATGATTTCCTTACGACTAATTTTCATTTTAATCTCGCTTTCAAAAAATTGTTTAAAATCTTATTTAATTATAGCTTTTTTCAATTTTTTTATCAATATACAAGAGAAGCCGCTAACGGCTTTTGCTATTAGCGGCTTCTCTTTAATGAATCGTAGTATTTTTAACATATATAGTTATTGGCTCAAAACCATATGCCTTGCCATTTACTGTCATGTTAATAGTTAACTGTCCTGTTCCCTCCGTTGCACCGCTTAAAGCTTTAATATATAGATTTGGAATGGAATCATTGGTTACATTATTATAAATATTTATAGTGTTGCCGTTTATTACATTCCCAATGCTATCTACAAACTCCAAATTACTATTTCCAGATAGTGTTGCCTGTGCAACTAAAGGCTGTCCATAATCTTTATTTTCAGAACCATTTTGATATGTGGTCTGCACAAACATCTTCACTGCATAATTTGCTTGTCCTCCTACTGGTATAACACAATAATCACTAATTTTATCAAAGCCATAACTTATTGAATTATTTCCAGTTGGCGTATTTATAATATTTTTTACATCTATACTATTAACCGCTGAAATATTACCTGCTCCATCAATTGACCTTACATAAACCATTCCATTTTGAGTAACCTTTAGCCGTGCATAATTTCCATTAACGGTAACTGTAGCATTGCTTGCCGTAACATCATTCCAATTTATATTATCAAAACTGTATTGTTTATAGGCTAAACCTGAACAGGTCTTATCTAGTGCATTGCTTACATCATCTGGATAAGTTATATCTAAATACACCTGATCAGTGGCAGTTTGATTATCTGGTGTCTCATTAACGATTGTCGGCATTGGCGGAGGAGTGGTATCTATTTTTAAATTAGCAGTATTAATAGGAGAACTTCCAATACTATCATAAGCTTCAGCCGTAATAATGTGTGTGCCATCATTTTTAGAACCATCAGCATTTATTGCATTATAAGTTATAACACCAGTGTAAACCATCCAATTGCCATTATCTATTTTATACTTATATTGTGGAGTTTCTCCATCTATATCACTAGAGCCATTTATTGTAATTCCTAAATCACTATTTGACCAACCAGAACTATTATATGCAGCAATATTCGTATTATCCTTTGGCGAAACAGTGATAGTTGGTTCTGAAGGACCATTATCTATATTAGATATTGTCAACGATTCAGAAGTTACATTACCGGCATTATCCACTACGCTAAATGAATACGTTCCATTTGCATCCACATTGTAACTTAGCAAAGCTTCTCCACGAATTACTTTACCGTCCGGTTCTGTTATACTATTAACCCCACTTTGATTATCTATAGCTTCAACTGAAATCACAATCGGATTGTTTGTCCACGCTATTGTTGAAGGTGTCAAGGTTAGTTTAGGTGGAATTTTATCTATATTTTCTACATCAATAGTGCTAATATTTTTATTTCCTGCTGCATCTATAGCATAAACCGTATAAATCCCATTAGCTGAAACCGTAAACTGTTGGTTTGCAACTAAAGTACCAGCCCCATTTGTAAAGTAATCCATTGTTTGATTTCCATTAGCCCACATAATACTTTCTATACTATTTCCATTGCTGTAGCCATTATTAACTGCCGTAGCATTTACATTTATAGTTACATCTTTATTTGTCCATGAAGTTGTACTTTCTTCTTCCGTTAAAATCGGAGGTGTTTTATAAATATTTGTTACTGAAATAGTGTTTACTGCCTCATTACCAGCAGAATCTTTAGTATATACAGTATAGGTCCCATTATCAGCTACTTCAAAGGATGAATTTGAAACTATATTTCCTCCATTTGCAAAATAACTTTCATCATAACTTCCTGTTGCCCATTTTGTAATGGCTATACTATTTCCTACACCCTTAGCAGTAGCCGTAACATTAATTGTTACGCTTTGATTTGTAGGTGTAGTGGGATTCTCTGACAAATTTATAGTCGGATTAACTTTATATACAGCACTTACCGATGCATTACCACTAAAATTACCAGCATAATCTTCTGCTCTAGCTGTTATAGTTTTTATATTTGCTTCCGTTATTGTCGTTAAAGCAGAATAATCATTCCAGGTTACCCCACCATCATAGCTGTACTGATATTTACAAACACCACTCAAATTATCTGTTGAGCCATCAATAGTAAAAGTTACATCTCCATTTGATGCACTTCCTGTTGTTATTGTTGGAACAGTAGGCGGAGTTTTGTCGATTTTAACTGTAACAGGTGCTGAGGTTAGTATTATACCTTCATTATCTATAGACCTTGCCTGAACGTTCCAAATACCTTCATCATCTAAAGTAATGGGATTCGTATAATTTGTCCAATTTGTATTTACATTGCCGTTAGAGTCTGTAATTTCATATTGTATTTCTTTTAAGCCTGACTCACTAGGACTTCCAGCAGCAATCGTAACTGTTACTGGCTGATTTGTCCAATCTGTGGCAGCTGAAACAATTGGTGGTGTTCCAGACTGTGGAATATTTCCATTAAACAAGTAGTAATTTGATTGTAGGTTTCCTCCGTTTGATACAACTGAGTTTGCTACTAAATTTCCATCTATGTGTCCATATCCTTTAATCGACCAATTTGCATTTGGAGATAGTACTGACCCTTCTATAGAATTTACATTCCATAAATTAGTAGCTGAATTCATATTCCAAACAATTTTTTGTGCATAAGTTGGATTTGAAGTAACATCCTTCCCATTTAAAGTTGTTCCAGCACCCATGAAGCCGAAATTATCACCAGTTATATTTATTAATACAGTAGAACTATCTGGTACTTGTATATTGACTCCGCTTAAATTTTGAAATGCAGTACCTTTACCATCTACATTTGTGCCATTAAAGGTAAATACATTGAGCTTATTATCTGTTCCCTTTAAAACAAGTGTCCCATAATTATTACTTACAGTACCATTAGGTGTCAGACTTGCCAAATAATTAGATTCATTACTCAAATTAGTTTTGGCAGCTGCAAAATTTATTACATTTTGCATAATAGGTTGATTTTTAACGCCATTATTATTTGTCAAGGTGTAGTTAATTACCTTTCCACTAGAGCTAATAACTGTATTGCCATTTGCATTTGTGCCATTAGTTGTATTTATATTTCCTCCCACTATTAAATCTGCTCTTGAAGTAGAGGAAGTTAATTTTGCACCTATACTATAATTTGATAGAGTAGCAGAACCTCCTATTGCCATTCTTCCTTCTGTATCTGTGTTACTTTCTGAATAATCACCAAAGGTAAATACATTAAAATCGCTTGCAATTCCTAAATTAGATAACATATCATAATTGCCTAAATAAGGTGTAGTTGCTGCCATATTAGGAGAAGTGCCTTCGTTAGCTTCATTTATTTTAATGCTAAGCTGCTGAAGACTAGTAGTTTGTGTTTGATTATTTACTGTATAGGAAACTGAAGATGTATTTCCTCCTGTTCCTATAGTACCAGTCCCTTCAGCTGTTGCTTTAAAATTAATGGAAAAATTCACAGGTTGAGCTACGTACTGGGTTTTATCAGCATTTAAAGTATAGGTTATAGGCATGCTACCAGAAATCGTATTTCCAGACACAGTTAACCCTTGTGGCAAAGTAGTAGAATCTGCCACTGCTAAATTTGAATTAAAGGTTTCATTTACAGTAGCTGTACCTGTTATTGACGTTGCAATTTTTTGCTGTAGACTATTATAAAAATCAGTAACTGTAGATTGATCAGCAGCTTGTCTATAATACGGGTCCGCTACATCAGTATTTTGACTTATACCATTAGCAGCTCTTGCTATTTGATCATTATTTGATCCAGCTGCTGCTCCAAAGCCTACAACATAAGTTTGTATATTAGCCTTTGACAAATAATTATTGCTAATAAGTAAAGCATATCCTAACGATTTATTATCGGGATCACCATTACCTGGGCCTCCTAAATAGTACTGCTGATTATTGTAATAATCAGTATAGGTTGGAACATTCCCACTATTAGTAAAATAAGTTCCATCATAATAATCACCATAATAGTAACTATAAACCGGATAGTAGCCACTACTATTTGCTGAATAATATGTAGCAAAGCCATCGGTCATAAATATAATATATTTATTTTGATCTGTACTGTTATTTAATAAATAATATGCTCTTCTTAAGGCATCTCCAATATTTGTTCCGCCGCCTGGCTTAAGTGCATTAATATCTGATTCTAAAGTAGTGGTTCCAGAAGACATATTGATTAAACTAGGAGTATCAAGGCTTGCCACATTATTGAAATCAATTAATCCTATATTAACATTAGCTTTTCCACTGAAAGCATCAACGAAATTTTTAGCTACACCTTTTATTATAGTTATTTTTTCTAAACTACTACTCCATGTAGGATTGTCATTTACATCGTGTTCCATACTTCCGGAGGTATCCATTACAAGTACTATATCTTTTTTTGTGTTATCTTGTGCCACCGGCAATGGCTGAGGGGTAATTGTATAATTTACAGTAAAGGTATCTCCTGTTTTTACAGAAGCTGAACTTATAGTTCTGGTAACTGTAATAAGATTTGTATCAGCATATGTAGTGTTGTTAAAAACAGAAATAACAACAACTATTGCTAATAAAATACTAACACTTCGCTTAAATGCTTTATTGTTTGTTTTTTTCAAAATTTTATCCATTTTACCACTCCCAATAATAAACAATCGACCATCAATTTTCTACGATATCTACATATCTTAACTTTAACCCATAAGCGTATCCATCTAAATAATCGTTAAATATAGTATCTGAATTTGCTCTATCAGTAATACTAAACTGTGTAGCTGCACCTGCTGGAAAAATACTTGTTATATTTCTAGTTTGATTAGAATTGTCTTCTACATATTGGTTTAAATCTGAGTATGGAGTCTCTATAGTAGGATCTGAATTATATGCCAAAACATGTTTTAATATTGCATCTGCTGCATCTGTTGAACCTAACCCTAACAACTGAAAAGGTTGAGCTGACATTACCGTTCCATCACTATTATAAAATTGAGCAGTATTATTTGTAACTTTATATTTTATAGGAGTTCCATTGTAAGTCAAATTGTTTGCAAAAATACTACAATTCCACATTTGCAAATTTGAATTAGTATCAACATTTACTGTACCTGTACAATAAATTATATAGTTTACCAAGGGTGCATCCATTTGACCTACGTCTAAATTACCATCTACAAATAAAATTTTGTATATACCGCAATATTTTAACATGTCATCAACACTATTACCGCCATCACTTCTTTTTATGCTGTCTATGTAGCTTTGAATTCTTTCTGCCATTACACTATCAAAATTACTTAAATCTATACTGTTCAAGCTTCCTTCATTGCTAGTTGCATATTCATAAAAGCTACTTGTTAAATTTTCTAAATTAATATTGCTATTGCCATTTGTTGATACCTTATAAGTTATAAGGTCTGGCGTATTAGAGTTTGATGAATTTCCTAACTGCACTATATTCATTTTACTATAATCGTTCCAAGTAGTAGCAATGTTATTTGTATTTATTTTAGGAGGAAGAATATTTAAGTCTGATGTCAAAGTTATTGGGTCCGTAAACATATTATCAAAATAAATATTAGCTATATTTTGTTCATCCACATATGCAGTAATAGTTTTTGTTAATCCACCATAGTTACCTGTTGATTTTATTGCTAAACAGTGGATATTTGTTTCTAAATATTTATTTTTTATTGGTTGGTTAGTTCCATCTAAATAATTTGTTGTTTCTTGAAATGTGTAAGTATAATTTTGTGCACTATTTGTAACTGTCAAATCGCCATTTAATATATTTTGAAATGGATTTGATATATTGGAATCCCCTTCTAAATTATTTTCATCTTCTAAATATAAATCGAAATTTGATGCTATTCTTTTTTTAAAATCGGTAACAGCTGCTTCTATGCCAGCCTCTGCAGCAAGCTTTGCTCTGTTGCTTTTATCCATATAGGCAGTTGACATTCGATTTGAAGTTACTAAGGTCAAAATACTTGAAACCAATGCTGTTAAAAGTAAAATTGTACACATTACATATATTAAAGCGTAACCTTTATGTCTCTTTCTCACTTAGTAACCACCTCCATCGTAACCTAATCTAGAAGCACAAGTGCTGTAACTGCTTGTTATTGTATTGTTTACCCCATTTATAATAATATTTTCTGATAGATTTACTAAAATATTATAAGCATTATTAGATGAATCTGCATTAACAACTGTAATGCTATCAACATTACTTGTAATAAGTGTGCCTTCCTCTCCACTTAAAGAAGTATCTTTATATGTTACATTAGAAGTATCAGGCAACATTTCACATTGATAATAAGAACCAGACTCATAATATACAACAAAATACTGTCCATAGCTTTCATACATAAATTGCACACCAGCCTGCCAACTTAATGATTGTCCAAGATAAGGCAAAATACTATTTTGAACATTATTCGAAAATTGTTTACCGTTATATGCTGAAACATCCTCTGGGTCATAACCAGTAATTATATTACTGGCTAAAGCGCCATCAGAATTTGTCTTTAAGGTGAACTCACAAGCTGAGGTTACTGCAATTTTATGAAGTTCATTATTTTCAATAGCATACAAATAACTATTTCCATCTATATCATCTATATAAACTAATGGTTTAT
>JAJXWJ010000062.1 GCA_021781655.1 Bacillota bacterium
GAGAAATTGGAATTTATAAAAATAAAGCTAAAAATATAATAAGCTTAAGCAAAGCCCTTATTAGCAATTTTAATGGAGAGGTACCAAAAACTCACGAAGAACTAATATCTTTAGATGGTGTAGGAAGAAAAACAGCAAATGTAGTTTTAAGCAATGCCTTTGATATTCCAGCAATGGCAGTTGATACTCATGTTTTTAGGGTATCAAATAGAATAGGACTTGCAGAGGCACAAAACGTTTTAGATACTGAAAAGCAGCTTATGAAGGTAATAAAAAAAGAAGAATGGATAAAAGCACATCATACTTTAATTTTTCATGGGAGAAATATTTGCAAAGCACAAAAGCCACATTGTAGTGAATGTTCTATAAAAAAATATTGTAAATTTTTTAAAGAAAATCAATAATGGAGGTAATATTATATGGGGAAAAGCAGCAAATTAATAAAACTTATGAGACATTTAGAAGGTAACATAAAAAAAGGGGATAATTTAGACTATGTTGTACCGGACTTATGGAATTGTTTCAATTATCAAGTAGAGGAAAAACAAAAAAAAGATGGGGTGATTTTTGTAAATCCTTATAAGTTTTATTATAGCTGTATACATGATTATATTATTCCAAATAGAAATCCCGATATAGATTATGATACATCTATAGCTTCAATAACAAACTGCTTTAAAAGAGGAGCTGACTATATTGGCGGTGATTGGATAAAAAAGAGCTCTATATATTCAATGCAAATAAGAACCTCAACTTCTTTTGATCATGATTTAAGTGGAGAATTAGAAGATGAGAATAAAAATGGATTTAAGGAAACAGGAACTTTTGTTAAAACTATTACACTTATTCCGCTACTAAAAAAAATGGGAATAGATGTATTGTACTTATTGCCTATTACTAAAAATAGTGGCAAATTTAAAAAAGGTGAATTAGGCTCGCCCTATGCTGTTAAAAGTTTTTTTGAACTAGACCCACAGCTTAAAGATAGTATAACTGAGGATTTTTTAACTATTGATGATGAGTTTGGTGCACTTGTTGAAGCGTGTCATATTATGGGAATTAAAGTTATGATAGATATAATTCCAAGGACGGCAGCAAGGGATAACGATTTAATTATGGATTACCCTGAATGGTTTTATTGGATTGAGAAAAAGGAACTGGAAGGTTATAAGCAACCTTACATTAAAGGGGCAGAAATAGCTGAAAAGCCTTCTTTAGAAAATCTTCATCTAATATATAATTCAGAAGGTACTATGGAATTTATAAAAAAGTTTTCAAAAGCACCTAATTTGTTATATCCAGATAAATGGGAAAAGCTTAAGCAATTATATGAAAAAGATAAAAGTATGGATTTTTTAGAGGTTATTGAAAATAAATTTAATGTTACAACGGCTCCTGCATTTTCAGATTGCATGAATGATCCTCAGCCCCCTTGGAGCGATGTTACTTATTTGAGATTTTACATGGATCATCCAGTGCCTTCGAAAAAGTATATTGGAAATGAAGATCACAACCCTTATATACTTTTTGATACAATAAAATGCAACATATTTAAAGGAGAAATAAAAAACAGAGAATTATGGCATAAACTCGAAAATATAATCCCATATTTTCAAGAAAAATTTGGTGTTGATGGTGCAAGGATAGATATGGGGCATGCACTGCCAGAAGAACTGGTTCAAAATATATTAAAAAATGCAAGAGAAAAGGATAATGACTTTGCCTTTATTGCTGAGGAACTTTTAGTAAGTGGAGCTGAAAAAGCAAGAAAAGAAGGCTACAACATGATTATTGGATATGGTTATTGGTTAGAGCCAAGAGTTGCAGAACATAAAATACATGAATTTATGTATGACAGTATATATTATAAGGCTCCTGTTTATGCTTGTGCCGAAACTCCCGATACCCCTAGAGTAGCAGCAAGGGATGGAGGAAGGTTTTTATCTAAGCTGGTAACGGTTATGAATCAGTTTGTACCAAATTCTGTACCATTTATAAATTCTGGACTGGAACTATATGAAACTCAACCTATGAACACTGGGCTGGACTGTAGAGAAGACGAAGCATATAGGTTACATCCTAGTGATAAATATAATGGAAAACTTGCTTTCTTTGATAAATATCAATTTCATTGGACAAATGATTTAAGATGGGATATACCAGATACACTAGAAAAGGTATCTCACCTTAGAAAAATATTTTTAAATACGGTTACCAATACTAATAACTTTATACCTCTTGGCTTTGGTGATATAATGTTACCTGCTGTTGGTCTAGGATGGTTAATTCATAACAGAAAATGGAACGGAGCAGAAAACCTATTGCTTGCTATAGCAAATACAGATTTAAGAAACGACAGAATGTATAATGTTGATTTAAGAGAAGCAAGAGGAATAGCTAAAAATAGCTGTAGAAAAGCATGGCTTGCATTTTCAACTAGTGAATATGCTCATGATATATATGATTTTGATGAAAGTGGAAACTTGAACTTATGGTTCAAACCTTCAGAAGTAAAGCTCATAATAATTTAAATTAGTTTTTGGATTATAAATTTATAATAAAGAATTTTTTACAATAAAATGGTTAAATTTGATTAACATCAAATTAACCATTTTTTAATGTAACGAAAGTTACAATATTATATAATGTAACTGATGTTACATTATATAATATGACAGCCTAATCGACAATAATAATCTTTTTACTTATTTAGACAAAAACTAATTTAAGGAGCGATACTATGAAATCCAAAAAATTAAAATCCATATTTACTTTGGTGGTACTTTCAGCTTTAGTATTTTCTTTGTCAGCATGTTCAAACAATACCAATGCCGTAAAAACATCTAAAACTAGCAAACAGCTTGTGCTCTATGCAGCAGAAGGTTACGATACAGCTGTTGCTAAAGCATTTCAAAAGAAAACAGGTATAGTGGTAAAAGTTGTTGACGATTCAACTGGTGCAATTGCTGCTAAAATGGAAGCAGAACGTTCAAATCCACATTGGGACGTAGCTTGGTTTGATGGCGATGCAACTATGCAGTCAATGGATAATGAAAACATGCTTCTTCAAGGTTACACGCCTTCTGATTTTGATGGTTACACAAGTTTAGGTAAATCACTTGTACCTGCAAACAAGTCATATTTTCCAGTTGCAGTTACTGCAGCAGTAGCTATAGGTGTTAATACAAAATTATTAAAACCTGAAGATTATCCAAAAGATTGGAGCGATTTGGCAAATCCGAAGCTTAAAAATCAAATAGCTATGAACGATCCTAGTACTTCAGGACCTACATATCCTTATGTTAGTGGTATGATGCAAAAGTTAGGGGAAACTAATGGCAAAAAGTATTTTCAAGATTTGAAAAATAACGGACTAAAGGTTTTCACTGGTAATGCTAATACTTTACAAGCATTATTATCCGGACAAGTTAAAGCTATTACTATACAAAATTCTGCGCTTATTAAAGCAAAGGCAAGTGGAAATCCCATAGATATAATTTATCCTTCTTCAGGAGTATTTACGCTTCCAAGTGTAATGTCTATAGATAAAAATGCTCCTGATATGGATGCTGCAAAACAGTTTGTTGAATATTGTCTTTCTCCAGAAGGTCAAGCTGTTATGCTCAATGTTAAAAATGGAGCTGCAGATTCATATTTTAATCCAATTATAAAAGGGGTAAAAGCAAATAAGGAAGTTCAAGTAGCTAGTGTAAAATGGATAAGAACAAATCCAATAACATCAGCAAAAGATGAAAAAGACATAAAAAAATGGTTTCATGATAATATAGTTCAGTAAAAAAATAACCACTATACTTTTGAGTATGGTGGTTATTTTTTAAAACGGTTTTTACTTATTAAATCTTATTCTATAATCACAATTTTTGCAAAGTTCTTCAACTACTATCCTTTTAGAAAAACCATCATAAATGGCATTAGCTCTTCTACTATTAATTATTTCAGAAAATGAATTTTCTTTTATATTTCCTAACGAAATTACTCCTTCACCATCTAAACAACAAGGAACTACAGTTCCATCGGAGAGTATAGCTATTTGGTCCCTTAAACCATGGCAAAATCCAGTATTAGTACTCATAGCCTCATAGTCGCCAGGCCATTTGAAGCGGGAAGCTTGATTTAAATATACATTTTCACAAAGTTTAATGCCTCTAACCTTACTTAATTCATCTTTAAGCTCAAAATTGAGATTGAAATTTTTTTCTATTGCTTTTAAAATCAATCCGTTTCTATTTAAATTTAAATTATCTGTATTATTTTCGCTTAAATTCCAAAGTCTCAGTGCAGAAATTATATTTCCATTTAAAGAAGCTTTATTTATAAACTCAAAAATATTTTGTAAATACTGTTCTATTTGAACGGTTTTAATATTTGCATCAAAACTATGTAGTGAGAAGTTAACTTGCCTTAAGGCAGGTTTATTTATTATTTTTTCTTGAACTTTACTAATTAGTGTACCATTAGTAGTCAAATTTACCTTTAAATTATGCTTATAAGCTATATCTAAAAATATATCTATATCTTTATGAAGCAATGGTTCCCCTTTGACATGTAAATAAATGTGGTTTCCATAATCCTTTATGCCAAGCAGTATATTTTCAAAAAAAGATTTATCCATAAATAAAGGTTCCCTTTTTGTTGTTGGGCAAAATTCGCAGCTTAAGTTGCATACATTTGTTATTTCAATATATATTTTTTTAAATTTATTCATTTGCTATCTCCTATTTTTATTATTATAATTATATACTATTTTAATAAAATTGATATAATAAAATTATAAAAAATTAAAGAGGAGTTGTTAATATGCCATATATAAATTCAGATTTAACGCTTAAACTTTCAGAGGATAAAAAAGATATAATTAAAGAGAAATTAGGAAAACTTATCGAAATATTGCCTGGGAAAAGTGAGGAATGGCTTTTTGTAGGATTTAATGATGAAAAAACCTTATATTTCCGAGGGAAAAAGTTAGATAGAGGTGCAGTGGTAGAAGTTAAAGTACTAGGGAGTGCAGCAAGAAGTGCAAAGGATAAGCTTACAAAGGAAATTTGCAAATTATATAAAGAAGAACTAGGAATAGACCCTGAAAATATATATGTCATATTTCATGATATAAATGAATGGGGTTATAATGGTGGATTGTTTTGAGAAAAATTCGATAGAAAGTTAACAGGGGTTGTCGCAATAGAAATAATGTGCGACAGCCCCTATTTGCTTCTAACATTTTAAAGTTTTAATTAGTACCTTAATTATTTTTCACAACTGTACTTTATAACAAGGTCTAAGGTTGATAAAATTCCATCCATATGAGTTCTTTCGTAGCCGTGTGAAGCGTAAATACCAGATCCAATAAGAGCTGTTTTTACATCATAGCCTGCCTTTAAAGCAGCTGATGCATCAGAACTATAGTTTGGATAAATATCTGTTTTGTAAGATATATGGTTATTTATACAAATTTCAGTAAGTCTTTTTCGAAGATTATAGTCATATGGACCGGAAGAATCCTTTGCACATATACATACGCTGTATTCAGAAGAATTTTGACCTTTTCCAGGTGCGCCCATATCGATAGCAATAAGCTCCTTTGTATTTTCAGGAATACCAGAAGCTGCTCCGTGGCCTACTTCTTCATAGGTAGTAAAAACAAAGTTAGTATCGTAAGGCAAAGCAATATTATTTTCAATAATATATTTGATTGCATACATTAGTATAGCGGCACCAGCTTTATTATCTAAATGTCTGCTCTTTACGAAACCATTTTCAGTAAATCTTGTTTTAGGATCAAAACATACAAAATCTCCTACAGAAATTCCAAGTGCTTCTACTTGAGCTTTACTATTAACTATTTCATCTATAATAATTTCCATATTTTCAGCTTCTCTTTTTAATGTACGTGCATCGCTATATATATGTACCGATGGCTTTATTGTTTGGATAGTACCACTATAAGTTTTGTCAAACAGAGTTACAATAGAACAGTTTTCACCCTCCACGGTATTCATATCCAGGCCTCCAATTGGCACTATGCCTAAAGCACCAGAAGCTTTAATTTCCTTTACCATAGCTCCAAGAGTATCTATATGAGCTGAAAAGGTTCTTTCATTTTCTGAATTTTCGCCTTTTATTGTAACTACTATTGAGCCTTTATTAGTTGTATAATAATATGCATTAATCAAATGAAGTTCTTCTTTAATATAATCTGCTATTTCATTAGTATATCCAGATGGACTCGCAATCGAAAGAATATTGTTTAAGTAGTAATTAATTTTCTTTATATTGTACATATTAAAATCATCTCCCCTTTTCGACATTTTATCATATTTTTTTTGAAAAGAGAATTAAGAAATATAATAAATAAGTTTTAGAAAACGATTTATTTTAATAAAGTATTAATCTTGTAGATATAATGTGAAATAAGGATATTTTTGTAGTATAATAATATTGTTAGAGGAAAGGAGAATTTTATGAAGAAAAAAATAATAATAGCTGGAGCCAGTGTAGCATTAATAGCTATTATAAGTGTTTCATTGTATGCATATCATATATATTCAGTTGTAGAAGGTTATAGTAATAAAATTTATCCTGGAGTCCAAATTGAAGGTGTTAACTTATCAAATAAAACTAAGGATCAGGCAGAAAAGCTTCTTGAAAGTAAATTTCAGACTGCAATCGGAAATAAAAAAGTAAACATTCAAGTAGGAGACAAAACTTACAGCATAACTTATGAGAAATTAGATGCTAATTTTGATATAAATGCAAAAGTAGAGGAAGCTTTTGAATATGGTAAAAATGAAAATCATCTAACTCAATATGAGCTTATACAAAAAGCAGCAAAGAAATCATATAATCTTACTTTTACTTATAATGAAAAACCATTAGATGATTTAATTAGTAATATTGATAAAGCAACAAACATAAGTGCGGTAAATGGGAAAATTACAAAGAATGGCTCTGATTTTGAAATTACTGATGATAAGGATGGATATAAAGTAAATGATGCACAGCTAAAAAAGGACTTGGCAGCTGGTATAAATAGCAGTATAGGAGCGGATACTACAGTCAAGGCTAATATAGAAACTGTAAAGGCAAAAGTAACTAAAGAGAAGCTTCAAACTATTAATACTCTTATTTCAACCTTTAGTACAAATTATGGTTCTATTTCTAGTGCTTCTAGAGTTACAAACATTCAGCTTGCCACAGCAGCTATAAATGGGTTATGCCTTATGCCAGGAGATACCTTTAGCTTTAATGGAACAGTTGGAGAAAGAACGCCACAGAGAGGATATCAAAGTGCACCTGTGGATATAGGAGACTCAGTTGGTCTTGGTTATGGAGGGGGCATATGTCAGGTTTCCTCTACAATGTATAATGCTGTACTTTTAGCTGGAATTTTACCTACTGTTAGAGAGCATCACTCTATACCTTCAATCTATGTACCCTTAGGTCAAGATGCAACAATTGATTGGGGAGATTTAGATTATCAGTTTAAAAATACTTTGAATTATCCAATTTATATTGAAGGCTCTTCAGCTAACGGAATTGAAACCTTTAATATATATTCAAACAGCAGTTTAACCAGCAAGACTTATAAGGTTGTAAATGATGTATACGCACAACTTCAACCAACTACACAATATGTAGATGATCCTACAATGCCAGCTGGCCAAACAGAAGTTGAGCAAAGTCCTTCTATAGGTCATCAGGTTAAAGTATATTTAGAAACCTTTCAAAATGGAAATATGATAGCAAAGGATACTGTTTCAAATGATACTTATGATGCAATAAATGAAATAATAAAAAGAGGTACAAAACAATAAAAAATGGTTGTCGCTTTTGCGACAACCATTTTATCTTACAAAGAAGTTAATTACATAACAAATTTCACTATCTGAAATTTCTATAAAATATTTATTGTAAAAAAAGATTAAATTATCTCTAATTACTTCATAATAGTAGGAATATTTTTGAATAAAGTTCTTTTCGTTAGGATACTGTATTTGCTTTACACCTTCCTTTAAGCGGCTCATAGTATATGCTAAATGGAGAATAAGACCTACTAAAGTTTCATCAGCCAGTCTTGTCCCTAGCTTCTTTTGAATTCTTTGCAAGGCTTGTGTAATATCTTCATATAGCTCTTCACCATCCATATTGGTTATGTTTTCTTTTAATATCAGGCCCATTCTTAGTAAAACAGATTTTGTATCAACTATTTCCTGAAGTTCTGATAATACTTTCATACTAATAACATCGTACATATTATATTGTTTTATATCTGTTTCTATAGGAAAGGATGAAACGATAAAAAGTATTTCCTTTTCTTTTTGTATTTTTGAAAGCTGATCTTTAAAATGGTTTTTATCTAAAGAATTAAATGGGAGTATTTCAAAAAAGTCTTTATCGTATTTTAAGTTGTTGTTTAAGAAGCTTTTTATTGCTAAAGAGCCTCCTTCACCTGTTAAGCAGGTTGTTATAATAGCAAACTTCTTTCCATCGTTTTGGTTAAATTTTTTATCTGAATTTATGCCTAAATACGTATTTACAGAAAGAATGTCTCTGTAGATATCATCTAAGGAAAAGCCTAAAAGTGCTTTTCTTGTAGCTTCAATAACATGTAGGGTGGAAGTAAGTGAAAAAACCCTTACAGGTACTTTAAATTCTTCCTCTATAATTTCACCAAAGGTTGTTAAGGATCCCATGTCTACAAGTAGTATATATCCGCTAGTAGTATAATTTTCTTTAACTACCTTTTTTAATTCTTCTAATACTATAGAAGGCTTTACCTCAATAGGTGAATTTATTCCTATAACGTAGTTTTCGCCTAAAAGTTCATTAGCAACCTCTGCCATGGATGTTGCAGTAGACCTCCCATGAGCGATAATGATAACTTTTACCTTATCTATTCCTTTTTGCGAATAACTTTCTTCTGGAACAATAAAAAGTGTTAAATATCCTGCCTCATCTTCTGGTATAGGATGATGTAAATATTCTTCTATTTGATTTTTTGCTTCCAGTGCAATTCTATATTCTTCAGGGTACAATTTTTTTATTTTATTAAGCTGTGGGTTAATTATAGTTTTGTGATTTGTTACTCTAGTTATCAAGGTGTTAATGTGTAGTGCCAAAGCAGTATATACATTAGGACTAAGATTGTGCTTTAAGGAAGTTACTATTGAATAAACTACTTTATCAATAAAATTTAAAACATCTTCACCTAAAATATTTAAAAGGTTTTTCTTGTTTATCTCATCCGATACACCACTTATATATTTTTCAAAATATTTAGTAATATCTTTTTCTAAAATATTTTCTATATCGATTTCTGAAATACCTCTATACTTTAACTTTTCTAGCTTTTGCTCAATTATTTCATAAATGCTGTTGCTTTCTTCTTTAATATGAAAAGGAATATTTTCCGTACCAGATGAAAATTTAAAATATTCAATTTCCTCACTTACAAGCTTGTTCCATAAAATTCTATGTTCTTTTTCTTTATATAAACCTTCTTTAATATGTTGTGGAAGAGAATTACTGTTTATTCTAACATCAGTTTTAATTTTAGTTAGAAATTCAGAGTAAGCCTTTGCACATACTAATTGTATGTCGCTTTTTAACTGTCCTATATTGTTTGTGCAATCATATGAAAGAAAAGCTCGCATTGTATTTAAAGAAACGTGTATATCTCTATTTAACTTAATACTTTCATTTTTAAAAAAGCTTTTAATTAAAAATAATCTTTCTTCTAAAGTTCTGTTTTTTAATGAAGGAATAGTAATAAGCATAGGAATTCTTCTAGTAAAAGTTTTTAAAAGGGCAGAATCTGGATTTTCTGTTGTTGCAGAAATAATTAGAACATCTGAATTTCTTGTTTCAAAATCACCCATTCTCCTAAAGGAACCTGTATCTAGAAATATGAATAGAGCTTCTTGGCCTTCTGGTGGAAGTCTATGTACTTCATCAAGAAACAAAATTCCGCCATTAGCTTTTTCGATAAGACCAATTTTATCGCTTTCGGCTCCAGTATAAGTACCTTTTTTTACTCCAAACAGCTGAGAGGTTAACAGCTGAGGGTTATTTGAATAATCGGCACAGTTAAAGGTTATAAAAGCTGAATCCTTAGCCTTTACGCCCATTTCAACTGCGTATTCATGCATTAAGGAAGCAAACATAGATTTACCTACGCCAGTGTCTCCTAGTATAAGACTATTCATCCCTTTAGGCGGATAAAGGATAGCTGCTTTTAGCTGTTCAACAGCTTGTTTTAAAGAAATATTTGATTTCACGAATTCATCTAGTTGAGATTGACTTTCTGCTGTATTATCCAAAGCAAGTTCACCATTTGCAACATAAAAAAGAACTGGACGGCTATTTGTTTTATAAACTCTTCCTTCCTTAACTAAATTGTTAAGTTCATGGCTTACATTAGCTCTTGTAATATTTAAGACAGAAGAAAGCTTTTGAGCATCTACCCCAGTGTCCGTGCATAAGTCAACCAAAGTTTTATAAACTAACTCTTTTCTATTCATTTTATTATCTCCCGACTTTTTCCTTCTATAATTACTTATATATAAATATATATCACATAGTGTTTTGAAAAACAATAAAATTAATTGTAATTTTATCGAAACACTATATTTTTTTACGAAACACTAATAAAAATATGAAAAAAATTTTAATAAATAATTAGTTTTTAATAGATTTTAGTGTTTTGGCACGGTAATTGCTATATATAATAGTGAGAAAATAATTAAGATGGCTGAGAGGGGGTTAACTTAAATGGAATTAGAACAAAGCATAATGATGATCATCATACATTCCGGCGATGCTAGAGCATACGCATACGAAGCACTTCACAAAGTAAATGAAGGTGATTATGAAGGTGCAGAAAAGGCTATGGAAGATGCAGATAATGCAATCGGTGAAGCTCATGATATTCAAACTTCATTTTTACAAAAAGAAGCTGCAGGAGAAAAGACAGAAATCTCAGTATTATTCGTTCATGCTCAAGATCACTTAATGACAGCTATTTCAGAGAAAAATTTAATAAAGGAAATTATATTGCTAAGAAAGTATGTTAATTCACTAGCAAAATAGTGATTAATAAAATATAAACATACAAAAAAAGGGGGAGTTTAATATGTATAAAATATTATTGTTTTGTAACGCAGGTATGTCAACAAGTATGTTAGTTTCTAAAATGCAAAAATATGCAAAGGATAACAACATCGAAGCAAGCATAGAAGCATTTCCAGAATCTCAAATGGATAAAAAAATAGATGGAGCAGATGCAGTTTTGCTTGGACCACAAGTTAGATTTTTATTCGATAAGGCTAAAAAAATATGTGGTGCAAAGGGAGTTCCTGTAGATGTTATTAACGCAGCAGATTATGGCATGATGAATGGAGAAAAAGTTTTAAAGCATGCTATACAGATGAGTGGCAAATAATTATTTAGCTTTTAATGAAACCTTGGTATTTTATAATGCTAAGAAGGTTTCATTGGGTAACAATTGTAAACGATGCAAAAAACTTAATGAATATTACAGAATAGAAATTTAAGCAGAAAACAATTGTATTTTTATATAATTGATTTATGACGAGAAAACATTTAATTATAAATTTTATATAAATGTTTCTAAAAATTAAAGGGGGAATCATAAAATGAATTCATTCATGGAAAAAATGTCACCAGCAATCATGAAACTTGCCAATTCAAAAATACTAATGGCAATCAGAGATGGAGTTATGATGGTAATGCCATTAACTCTAGTAGGTTCTATTTTCTTATTAATAGCTAACTTTCCATTAAAAGCATTTACAAATGCTATGGCTAGCGCTTTTGGTCCTAATTGGACTGAACCGTTAAACCAAGTTCCAAATGCAACCTTCAGCATAATGGCTTTAGTTGCTGTATTTGGTATAGCCTATTCATACACTAAAAGTGAAGGTTTAGATGGGGTTAACGCAGGTATATTAGGTTTAGTTTCTTTCTTAATCATTATGCCTCCAACATTTCAATTTACTCCAGATAAAAGTAAAACTGCAGTAACAGTTAGTGGAGCAATTACTAGAGGCTGGACTGATGGTCATGGTATTATTGCAGCTATTCTTTTAGGACTTTTGGTTGGGTATATCTATACTTGGTTTATTTCGAGAGATATAAGAATAAAGATGCCAGATGGTGTTCCAGAAGGTGTTGTTAGTGCATTTACAGCTTTAATTCCAGCAGCAGTAGTTATGCTTATTTCAGTTATTATATACATTTTCTTTAAGGTTACAACAGGTGGTACATTCTTCGATTGGATTTATACCATACTACAAAAACCAATGCAAGGTGCAACTGACTCTTTAGGCGGTGCCTTATTAATACCATTCATGATATCTTTCCTATGGTTCTTTGGTATTCATGGTGCATCTGTTGTTAGTGGTGTTGTAACTGGTTTATTGCAAGCTAATGGTTTAGCTAACCAAGATATAGTAAACAAAGGTGGTACATTAATAGCTGGACAAAATGCTCATATAGTAACACAACAATTTTTAGATCAGTTTATAACCTTTGGTGGTTCTGGTATGACACTTGGTCTAGTTATTGCAATGATTTTAACAGCTAAATCACAACGTTTAAAAACTCTTGGTGAACTTTCAATAGTTCCAGGTTTATTTAACATTAATGAACCGATTTTATTTGGTATGACAATAGTATTAAATCCAATGATGGCAGTACCATTTATATTAGTACCAATGTTATCTGGTTTAATTACTTACACTGCAATAGCAATAGGTTTTGTTCATCCTTTTACAGCAGTACAAGTTCCATGGACAACACCACCAATAATTTCAGGCTTTGTAGTTTCAGGATGGCAAGCAGCATTATTACAAGCTCTATTAATATTAATGGCAGGTGCAATTTACTTCCCATTCATGAAAGCTCTTGACAAGCAATACGTTAAAGATGAAAGAGAAGCAGCAGCAGCAGAAGCAGAAGCTTAAGATTTTAACTTAAAAAAGTAATTTAGCTAACCTAGCTCCTTTAAAGTAATAGCTATTAACTACAGTCAATAGCTATTATAGGATAGGAGTTAGGTTAGAATTTTAAATTTATAAGAATGCGAGGAAAACAATATGAGACTTTATAAAATAATTGTTACAGGGACAGATGTTAATGACTTCAAAGTAGAATATACTTATTCGGATAATTTTGTAACTTATACTCCTTTTGATTTTAAAGGAAATGAACAAGAAAGATATGAACAGTTTTTAAAGGATTTAAAGGCTCACAACGGAACTAACCCAATATTAATAAAGGTTAAAATGAAAAAAATGGGTACTGACAGGGCATTTGCTAGAAACGTAATATTTGAATGTACGAAAGTTGAAGATTTCATAGAAAGACTTGGAAAATAGGAATTATATAAGTGATTCTAAATATATAAAAAAATTATGGCAGCCTTTATTAATTTGAATTTAGGCTGCCATTTTTATGTTTTTAATTTAAACCTTACAATTCTGAACCATTTGATGCAATAACTTTTTTATACCAATAAAAAGATTTTTTTCTTGATCTTGAAAGTGTTCCTTTGCCATCGTTATCTCTGTCTACATAAATGAAGCCATAACGCTTTTTCATCTCACCAGTTCCAAAGGAAACAACGTCTATACATCCCCAAGGAGTATATCCAAGTACATTAACACCATCTAAATCGATAGCCTTTTCCATTTCCATTATATGATTTTTTAAGTAATCGATTCTATAATCATCGTTTAAGCTGCCATCTTCTTCTTTTATGTCTATTGCTCCAAATCCATTTTCAACTATAAATATTGGCTTTTCATATCTTTCATAAATAGCATTTAACGAATATCTTAGACCAACAGGGTCAATTTGCCAGCCCCAATCGCTTGCTTTTACATAAGGATTTTTAACTTCTTTAGTGGTTCCACCAGAACCATCTGGTCTTGCTTTCGCACCCGTTTTAACAACTCTAGACATATAGTAGCTTATACCTATGTAATCAACTTTTCCTTCAGCTAAAATTTTAACATCGTCAGCTTCCATTTTTATATTATAGCCTTTTCTTTCCCAATTTTTAAAAGCATAGCTTGGATAGTGACCTCTTACATGGACATCTCCAAAGAAAAATATATCATGCATAGCTTCCTGACATAGCATTATGTCAGAAGGATCACAGGAATACGGATAAATTGGAACAGAAGCAAGCATGCAGCCTATTTTAAAATCTGGATTTATTTCATGACCTTTTTTTACAACTAGGGCACTAGCAATAAATTCATGATGTACGACCTGATACATCGTTTCTTCTTTATTTTCATCTTCATTATATAGTACACCAGAGCATGTCCATGAAAATAGAGGTGAAGTAAAGTTTTTTTGGTTGTTAATTTCATTAAAAGTCATCCAATATTTAACTTTATCTTTGTAACGATCCATGACAGTTGTTGCATAATGTACAAAGAAATCTATCACTTTGCGGCTACGAAAGCCGCCATAATGTTTTGCTAAATGAAAAGGCATTTCAAAATGACTTAAGGTGATAACAGGTTCAATACCATTTTTTAAAAGTTCATCAAATAAATCATCATAAAATTTAAGGCCCTCTTCGCAAGGCACTATTTCATCGCCTTTAGGAAATATTCTAGACCAAGAAATACTTGTTCTAAAGCATTTAAAGCCTAATTCTTTAAATAATGCTATATCGTCCTTGTAACGTCCGTAAAAGTCGATACCCTGGTGGTTTGGGTAATACTTACCTTCAATAATTCCATCAGTAATTTGCCTTGGCACTCCATTTGCACCTGAAGTCATAACATCTGATACACTTAGACCTCTACCGCCTTTATCAAAGCCTCCTTCTAATTGGTGAGCAGCAACAGCTCCACCCCATAAAAAGCCTTTATTAAAAGTCATATAATCTCCTCCTGTATTTATAAATAAAATTCATTATATGGGTAATAAATATTCTAATAAATATTTTACTATTGATACAATTTTACTTCAACTGTTTTTTTAAAATTATTCGAATAAATTTTAGCAAAATAAATACAAGGAGAAAACTTATAAAGGTTGATTATAAATTACTCGACACTTAATCTATAAAAATTATTTTTTATTGTTTCGTAAGCTTTTTTATCATAAATATAATAAGTAACAAATGCAAATATAACAGAAATAGCCAAATAGCCAGTTGCTAAAATAATTAAAAGTGAAGCTGGTAAAACTTTATCTATAGAAAGGTTAATGAATAAAATTACTAAGTTGAAAAAAGGAAGAATTATTATTACCGAAAAAAGATAAAAACATTCTTTAGAAACAACTTTTTTAATTTCTTCTAAAGTATAACCTATAATAACAAGTTGTTTGTATTTATTGGTTTTGTTTTTTAATTCTATTAATACTTTATAAAGTGTTGTAAATGAAAAAATGACAGCAAGACAAAAGAAAGAAAAAATTGAAATTATTTGAGCATATTTGGAATTATAATTTACAGCTAGATTATCTATAATTGTACGGAGCATAAATACTAGCATGCACATCAAAAATCCCATTTCTTTAAAAAAATATGAAGCATTACTTATAGAAACAAGAGTTATTTTATCACCTAAATATCGTTTCTTTTTAAGCTTAACGATATATTTTGGTATAACATATTTAATAATGCCGAAAGTACCCCAAAATGCACCCATTCCATCAAAGGATGTGAACTGTGTAGGTGCTGGTTGACTAGGCCCTAGCAATAAGTATATAAGCGGGAAAAAATATATTATTAGAAACATAGTGGTAGGAAACTGTATAGGATTGCTACTAAATACTCTTATTTCTCTATCCTTATACATTAATTCCTTAATTTCTCTGGTAGATATATATGTAAAGTCTCCGAAGGTTGCATACATTAATTGAAGTATAATAAGTACTAAAGTTGCAACTAAGCTTGGTAAACTAAAAGACCATATATTACCTGTTGTGCCTAAGCTTTTGTACATATAAGTCAAACATAATGGCTGTAAAATATATCCAAGAAATATACCTGCTAAGGCACCGCACACCTCTATTAAAAAATTTTGAAAAAGTAGATAAATAGCAAGCTTGTTTCTTGAAATACCAAAAAGCGAAGCAATAGCCATTTCTTTTGACTTATTTTGTACAAAAACTGAGTTTGCGTAAAAGGAAAATACTGAAAGCACAAATAATAGGGCAAAAGGTATAATGGTAACGGCAAGTCTAATTGTAGCACCTTGGATAGTTGAAGTCATGTTATTTATACTAGCAAAGCTGCTACTAGTTAATAGATTAAAGGTGTTGAATATAATAGCAATAGAAATTACTACAGAAATAAAATAAAATAGACATTCTTCAGAAATTATGTTTAACATCCTTAGTGAAAATTTAAAAATTCCCATTTTTAATTCTCCTTTTCTATTTCATCAAAAAGACTTTGAGACTCTTTTGAAGTAATATCTACTATTTTATAAAAGAATTCTTTTTGGGATAAGTCGCCTCTTTCTAGCATATCATCTATTTTTCCATCTCTAATAAATATAAGTTTTTTTGAATAGCTTGCTATCATAGAATCGTGAGTAACCATTAAAATGGCAGTACCATCCTTTTCGTTTCTCTCTTTTAAAATGTTAAGAAGTTCATGGGAATTTTTGGTATCTAAGTTTCCTGTAGGTTCATCTGCAACTATTATATTAGGATTTGAGATTAAGGCTCTTGCACAGGCAACTCTTTGTTTTTGACCGCCAGAGCATTCGGAAGGGAACTTGTCTAAGAGATGATCAATACTTAGCTTAACAGCAATTTCTTCTACTCTAGGTTTAATTTCTTCAGCTTTAACATTGGCAAGGGCTAAAGGCACACCTATGTTTTCTCTTAAGGTCAATGCATCTAAAAGATTGAAGTCTTGAAATATATAGCCTATGTTTTCGTATCTAAAACGGGCTATTTCTTTTTCAGACATGGTAGGAACACTATATCCATTTACTTTAATAATGCCTGTATTTGGAACATCAATGGTAGATAAAATGTTTAAAAAAGTAGATTTTCCAGAGCCTGATGGTCCCATAATACAAATAAAATCGCCTTCGTTTACATTTAAGCTAACGTTATCGAGAGCTTTAAATTTAGTTGATTCAGTCTTTTTCTTTTGTCCATTTTTAGTAGAATCAGTGCCCATTCCTTTAATAATGTTAAGTTGTTTTTTCTTTGCTCCTTGTTCGTAAATTTTAACAATGTTTTTTGCATAAATTATTTCTTTCAATTTTTATGCCTCCCTTTAATTTATATAAAAATAAAAATAAAAAAACTACAAACTTTGTATATATATATATTAAATAGTTAATTATAATTTTGGTAAATTAAATGGTTTATATTTACACATAATCCGTTATAAAGAATTATGATATCACAATTATACTCCTATTAATAGTGCAATACAATAAAATAATATTAACTCTAAAATGATGTAAACAAACCTGTGGAGGATATTAGTTTACATTTAGATTAGGCATCTATTGACTTCTTTATAGTAAATTCAAAGTGCATGTCTTTGGAAGAATCAATGAGATATTCCCTATGAACTGGTGCGCCCCAGCTATCATCACCACCAATACCCATTTGTGCTCCAGCGATAGTTACAACTGTATAATTTATATTTGGAAGCTCAAAATGATGCAATGCATTTTCAAGTTCAAAAGCAGTATAAGGAGATACTCCTAATTGGAAAGGTTTATCTTTATAAATAAATTCCATACCAAAACCATTTTTATTTAATATTTTAGCCCATCTTACACCAGTATGATTACCACTTTCTTGGGGAACAATATATTTTGACACATTATCAATAACATTCTTTTCAAAAATGCCAAGTTTAGCACCATGAACTCTGTCTATATAGTTTTCATCTGGACCCATTCCGTACCATTTGAGATTGTCATAATCTGCTGATAATTTAATAGCCAATCCGAAGATAGGTAGTTCCGGTAAACCTAAAGCTCCTTTATAATCACAACTAACATTAATACTACCATCTTCATAAACAGTATACGTAACCTTAACCGTTACAGAAGGAGTAGTTGGCACAGTATAAGTATACTCGACAGTAACATCAAAATCATTTTCTATTGCTTTAAAATTAGTATAACGTTGAAACATACTAGCTTGAAGCCATTGACCACATCTAAAGCTATGAAAATTTCCTTTATCGTTGTCAGTCATTGCTCGCCAGTATATTGGCATTGGTGTACGAGTTATCATTTCTTTTCCATCATACCTTAGTGAAACAATTCCTCCTTCTTGTTTTGAAAAAAGAATGCTTATATTATCATTTTTTATACCAAGGTTTATATCTCCGTGGATAATTGTTAGTTTTTTATGTTTATTATTAGCTTCATTTAAATTATTGTTGTGTAAATTATATATAAATTGTTCAAAAGCTACGGTATGTCCTTCTTCTGCCCACATAGTAGAGTACTTAAGTTTAAAGGCAACAGTGATTGCGTATTCTCCTAAGCTCTCTATTTTTGGAAGGTCAAACGCTACATATTTTTCTTCACCAGCTTGAACTAATACATCTAGAGAAGATTTATATATTTTCTTTCCATTATAATCTAATGAATATTGTAAAAAGTAATCAGAAGTATCTAAAAATAAATTTTTGTTTAAAATATTCACTCCGTTTTTATCAATTGTTAACTTTATGTTTTGATAAAGTTTCTTAACTTCCTGAGCTTTTGGAGAAGGAGTTCTATCAGCATATACTATTCCATTTCCACAAAAATTATAGTCTGTTGGTCTGTCATCAAAATCACCACCATAAGCTAAAAATTCTTTTCCATATCTATCTATTTTAATTATAAATTGATCTATATAGTCCCAAATGAAGCCTCCTTGATATAGGTTGTATTTATCCTCCAGTTCTATATATTTATGCAGTGCACCACAAGAATTACCCATAGCGTGCATATATTCGCAGCTTATAAATGGTTTTTCTGGTTTATCTCTTAAATATTCCTCGATTTCAGTTACTTTTGCATACATTCTGCTTTCCATGTCACTAGTGTCATTAAAACTTCTGTCTCGGAATACTCCTTCATAATGTACTAATCTTGAAGGATCTTTTTTTCTGAAATACTGAGACATTTTAAATATCACTTCACCACCAAAAGATTCATTTCCACAAGACCATATTAATATAGAAGGATGGTTTTTATCTCTTTCAACCATTGAATTTGCTCTGTCTAACACTATGTCAAGCCATTCTTGTCTGTTACCAGGAATAACCCAATCTGGCTTAACTTGCCCCATTTTTTGCCATGAACCATGAGTTTCTAAATTTGTTTCGTCAATAAGATATATACCATATTCATCGCAAAGTTCATACCAATAACTTTGATTAGGATAATGGCAAGTTCTTACTGCATTTATGTTATTTTGTTTCAAAAATTTTATGTCCCAAAGCATATCATCCTTGCTAATTGCTCTTCCGTTTCTACAATTAAATTCATGACGATTTATGCCTTTAAATATTATCCTCTTACCATTTATATGCATAACCTTATTTATCATTTCAAATTTTCTAAAACCAACCTTTTGTGGTGTTATTTCTATTATATTGCCAGTTTCAGTTTTTATAATGATGAAAAGATCATAAAGATAAGGACTTTCAGCACTCCATAGTTCCGGTGTATTTACATCTAACGAAATTGACATTTCAGACTTTAAAGGGTTTTTACTTGAGTTTGCAACTAAATTTCCATCCTTATCTTTTAATGTTACATCTATAAAAGCATTTAATTTTCCTTTTATCTTTAAATCTAAATTTAAAACAGCATTTTTATAATTTTTATCTAAATCGGTTTTCACAAACATATCTTGAATATGTGTTTCAGGAATAGAATATAAATACACGTCCCTAAATATGCCAGAAAATCTCCAAAAATCTTGGTCTTCCAGCCAGCTACCTGTAGAACGTTTATATACTTCTACTGCTAGCTTATTTTCACCTTCTCTAATATAATCAGTTAAATCAAACTCTGCTGGTGTGAAGCTGTCTTCGCTATATCCAATAAAGTTTCCATTTATCCAAACATAGAAAGCGGTTTCTACGCCTTGAAAAGAAATATGTATGGGTCTACTTTTTAGCTTTTCATTAACTGAAAAATATTTAACATAACTACCAACAGGATTATATTCTTCCGATACTTCCGGTGGCCTTAAATAACTGTGACCGTCCCAGGGATACATGGTATTTATATACTGAAGTTTATCATACCCTTGAGTTTGAATATGTCCTGGGACAGCTATGTCTTTCCAGCAGTGACAATCAAAATTTGATTCATAAAAATTCTTAACTCTAGAACTTGGATTTAGTGCAAAACTAAACTTCCAAGTACCATTTAAACTTTGTTTTAAAGACATCTCACCGAGGTTTGACTCATCTTCTGTTAAATAATATTTATGGTCTGAATGAGCATCTAGTCTATTAACAGCAAAAACTGATGTATCAGAAAGCCAATTTAAGTTGCTAGTATTAGTCATTATATAATCCCCCTTGATTTTTTTATAGAAAACCTTTTCTATTTAGATTGTAGCATAGCTATAAAAATAATCAAGTCATCTAAAAAAATTAGAACAACAGAGCTTTTTATTTTTGAGTTGTAGGAGATGCATCAACAGCAATTTCTGCTTGTAATGATTTAATGGCAGCAAATACATTAAAATGCTGAGAGAATATAGGATAAACGTTTACGGAGAATATTTCAATAATATGATGTGACAACACTCTTATACCATAAATTTCATATCTTAGATTGTCATTTATAGATTAGATTAAGGATTGAAATTGAGAATGGGTCACCATCTGGAGAGCGTGATTAATTTTAGTTCAAGAGGAAACATGGGCACGCCCAAACCCCTAACAGAGTATAGAATTGAAATTGAGAATGCGTCACCATCTGAAGAGCGTGATTAATTATGGTTCAAGAGGAAACATGGGCTGAAGCCCAAACCCCTAACAGAGTATGGAATTGAAATTGAGAATGCGTCACCATCTGGAGAGCGTAGTTAATTATAGTTCAAGAGGATACATGGGCACGCCCCATAGCCATCAAGCTAAGTTAGTATAATCTCTAACTTAGCTTGATTTTTATATTTTTTTCTTTCTGGAAAATATATTTATTATTAGATTTTAATTTATTGTATGCTATCATCATTTTAATGCA
>JAJXWJ010000148.1 GCA_021781655.1 Bacillota bacterium
TAACTCCATTTTCCATATGGTTATAATTTATTCTTTTTCTAAGTATTTTTTCAACCTCATATAATTGAACTCTAGAATTAACACCTAAGGTTTCTTCAAAAGCAACTGGTATTGCACCAACCTTTTTCCCTTCTTCTTTAATAATTTGGATAACATCTGTAAGGTAATATTCTCCTTGTGCATTATCATTTTTAATTTTATCTAAACTACTATAAAGTGCCTCTATATCAAAGCAGTACATGCCTGAATTTACTTCCTTAACTGCAATTTCCTTTTCATTACAATCTTTATGTTCTACAATCCTAACAACTTCATTATTATTATCTCTAATTATTCTTCCATACCCAGTAGGATTATCTAATATCGATGTAAGAATTGTTGCTTTAAATCCTGATTCATTATGGAACCTTAAGCATTTTCTTATAGTTTCCTCTGTAACTAATGGAGCATCTCCTGTAAAAATAGCAACTGTACCTTTTTTTCCTTCTAAAAATTTCTTTGCACATTTAACTGCATGTCCTGTTCCAAGTTGTTCTTCTTGAAGTGAATAGCTTACAATTCTTTTCTCAGTAGCCTTTTTAACGTTCTCAGCACCTGTACCAATAATTACATTAACTTCTGTGATTTCAGCCCTTTTTAAAACATCAATTACGTGATTTACCATTTCTTTTCCACAAACTTTATGCAATACCTTTGGCAAATCTGATTTCATTCTCTTGCCTTTTCCTCCAGCTAAAATCAAAGCACAATTATACAATATGAACACCTCTTCATGGCTTATTTTATTAAAAGATAATTATTTTAAAATACGACAATAATCCATTTAATTATATTTTATTATTTAGTCAATTTCAATAATATTAAAACAAATGAGTATTTTATTGCAAAATAAAAAGGAGTTACCAACTCCTCTCTATTTTATACTTCTGTTTCTGGTACAACTTCGGTTTCGTCATTTTTAACTTTTTCATATTCTTCTAAAATAGAATTTTGAATCTTTTCTCTAGTAATGGTATTTATAGGATGAGCTATGTCTTTAAATTCACCATCTGGTGTTTTTCTACTTGGCATTGCAATAAAGAGACCATTTTGTCCCTCAATAACCTTGATATCGTGTACAACGAATTCGTTATCAAAAGTTACAGAAACTATAGCTTTCATCTTTCCTTCACTAGTAATCTTTCTAATTCTTACATCGGTAATCTGCACTTAAATCCACCTCCCAAGTTGCTTTATACTCAATAACTATATTATTCTATATATTTTGCCAATTTCCTTCTTAAAATGAAAAATTTTTTGAAAATTTATTTATTTTTGATGAACAGAAGGTGCCAATATAGCAAATCCTTCATCACTAATTCCTTTATATTGAATTATTGATACATAATTGTCGATTAATTTTTTCTTTTTTTCTATACTATCTACTAAAACACCTATTCCTAAAAGCTCACTTTCAAATTCTGTAAGCAAATCTATTATTCCTAAGGCAGTTCCTCCAGCCTTTAAAAAATCATCTATAAAAATACACTTACTCCCTTTTTTCATAGATTTCTTTGACAAAGACATGCTTTGAATTCTTTTGCTTGAACCACTTACATAATTAATACTAACTGTTGGACCTTCCGTAACTCTACTATCTCTTCTCACTATTATTAATTGTACACCTAGCATTCTTGCTACTTCATATGCAAGTGGAACTCCTTTTGTTTCTATCGTAACAACATAATCCAGTTCTAGTTCACTAAACTTTGAAGCGAGAATAACACCTGCTTTATGCACGATTTCAGGATTATACATTATATCGGTCATATAAATAAAATTACCTGGAATAATTCTACATTTATCTTCTAAAACTGAGCAAAGTTTAACTGCAAAATCTTCTCTATCGCTTTCAGATATTTTGCATACAAATCTAACTCCTCCCGATGCACCTGATATTGTTTCAACTGCTCCTGCATCCAGTCTTTCTAGAACATCCCTTACTATTACGATATCTTCACTTATGCTTGACTTTGCTGCACTTAAAATTTCAGCAAAATAATTTAAGTTTATTATTTTATTAGGATTTTCAACTAAATTTTTCGTTATAGCAGCCACTCTTTGGCTTCTACTAAACTTTTCCATATAATCACCTATTCATTCATCTAAATATTACGAATTTTTTTATATAATTCTATATCTTTTATTCATATTTTATGCTATATCTAAGCCTTAAGCAATAGAAATATTCGTATTTATATTGCTTTTATTTTTTTATGTGTTGTTTTTTTTTATTATTGTATATAATTAAAATGAAGAAACAATTATTTTGTAGGAGTTGATTTTATGTCTTTTGATTTTGTTTGCGATAAAAACAAAAAAATCCACTTTATCGGTATAGGTGGAATTAGTATGAGTGGACTTGCTGAAATTTTAATAGAAAGAGGTTATAAAGTTTCAGGTTCAGATATGAATAAGTCTTTATTGACTGATAAACTTACTAGCTTAGGAGCTGAGGTATTTATTGGTCATAACAGGGATAATATAGATAATGTAGGATTATTAATTTACACTGCAGCTATACCAGATGATAACCCAGAGCTTATGCGAGGAAAAGAACTTAATATACCAATGCTTACACGAGCAGAGCTTCTAGGTAAAATTATGAAGGGCCATAAATACAATGTTGCTATATCTGGTACTCATGGCAAAACAACAACAACTTCAATGATATCCCACATAACCTTAAAAGCTAATCTTGATCCAACTATTTTAGTGGGAGGCGAACTTGATGTTATAAATGGCAATATCCGTACTGGTAAAAGTGAATATTTTATTACAGAGGCTTGCGAGTATAAAGCTTCTTTTTTAGAATTTTATCCATACATAGGTATAATTTTAAATATAGATGCTGATCACTTAGACTATTACAAAGATTTAAACCATATAAAAGATACTTTTTCAAAGTTTATAGACTTAATTCCAAAGGATGGCTATCTTATTGCTAATGCTGATGATGTTAATGTAACGGATATATTAGGGAAATTAGACTGCAACTTAGTAACCTTTGGAATTTCAAAAGGCGATATCAAAGCACAAAACATCACCTTTAACGAAAAAGGTTGTGCTTCTTTTGAAGTAGTTAAAAATGATACTAAATTATTTGATATAGCTTTAAATGTACCTGGAAAACATAATGTGCTAAATTCTTTAGCTGCCATAGCTACTGCTCTAAACCTTAAAATTGATAATGATAGTATTATTAAAGGTCTTTTAAGCTTTGGAGGAACCCACAGAAGATTCGAGCTAAAGGGCGTTAAGAATGGAATTACTGTTATAGATGATTACGCTCATCATCCAACTGAAATAAAAGCAACCTTAGCCGCAATTAAAAATTATCCACACAAAAAAGTATTTTGCATTTTCCAACCACATACCTATACAAGAACTTCTTCGTTATTTGATGAATTTTCAACTGCTTTTTTGGGTTTAGAACAACTTATATTAGCTGATATTTATGCGGCAAGAGAAAAAGATACTGGCATAGTAAATTCAAAAATGCTTTCTGACGCAATAAATAAAACTGGAGTAAACTGCATAAATCTTCACAGCTTTGACGAAATTGTATCCCATCTTAAAGCTAATGCATCAGATGGAGACTTAATATTAACCGTTGGAGCTGGAGATGTTTATAAGATTGGGGAAATGTTTTTAAAATAATAACATTTCATTCGTGGCAAGTGAAGAGAGCCAGAAAATTATTAAATCATTTTGTAAAAAAGTCCGTTCAGTAATATTACTGAACATCTTTCAATAGGGCTGCCGCAGTAGCATAAAAAATGTGCTACTGCGGCAGCGTTTTTTATACTTGATAGTAAATTTCATGAACTTAAGTTAGATATTTTTAGTTCTGTACATTGTTTATCGAACAGCTCTTTATGATAGAGCCATTAAATACATACAAAGGTCTAATGAATTAGAACCTCATTCTAGTATAATATATCTATATTGGGGAATCATTTATGAATCTAAACATGAATATTCTAGGGCTATTGAGATTTATGATACAGCCTTGAGATATAAAGGGAACAAAGGTTTTATAGCAAATATATATTCTCATCTAGGTAATACATACATAAAGATTGGAAAATATGATGAATTACTACTTTCGAATTAAATTAAAAAATGTGAAATCACCAGAATGATAATTGTGTTGATTTCGCAAAGAAACCGTAAAACTCTGATATACAAAGCTTTGCGGTTTTTTGTTTGCTTTTTAAAATGAGAAACTATACCATAATAGTTTTTGGGATTTAATACAATACTTAGAGTTTCAGGTATAATTTTAAAGCTTAGAACTATAGATATTTAATTGTTTTTTTGTTTCATCCAATTTTTTATCAACAATACTAGCAGCATCTATATGTTTAATTATAGTTTCAGAAGTTATTTTTAAAACCCCA
>JAJXWJ010000005.1 GCA_021781655.1 Bacillota bacterium
AATGAACATGAGATTTTAAGATAGTAGTCTTAATCCTAGTAGTTGAATCCTGTGACACTACCGTCCTACTTAGTCAGTAGGATGAAAAACTATGCAAATTTAATTTGTCATAGTTTTAGAAACCAGGCTATAAACAAGGATTTAAAATCATGTGGCTTCCGGCAATTTTTACTGTTATAGTCGTCTTATATACAAGATATAAAGTTCCAAAGCCATCAATCTTAGAAGAAAATATTAGTATCGAATCAGAAGTACTAAGAGAAAATAATGTTTCTTCAAAGCATTTACCTAAAAGCTTTTGGTATTATATGAATATTCGCCAAACTATATTATTGTGTTCGTTGCTATAATAGAGCTAATTGCTATTCTATGTTTTGTTTTATTTAAAAAATTTTCTACAAAATAGCAACTACAATTAGCTATAACTATCATACATATCGTGAAATTAATTTAACGTACTTAATACGTACGCTATATATATTATCTCATTAGAAAAGCTTGTCAGGGCATAAAGAGAGTGAAGTAGTAAATCACATTATATATTGATTCACTACTTCACTCTCTTTGATTTTATTTAAGCAGTGGCAAGTACCTTTGCTTTTTCATATTTTAAGCTTTCTTTAACATTGATTATCCTCTGATTGCTAGAGCCTTTAAACTTTAAAGAAGAGTCATGATTATTCTGCTCAAACTTTCCATCTACAATAATATCTATGTGATTTATGAGGTCTGACCAGCCTTTTCTCATATTCATATTTTCAAGAATAAATTCAAATTTATATCCTGTATAGCACCATATGTTTAATCCAGCCTTTTTTAGTCTTTTGGCTATGTATTGAAACTTATCAGCTTGCTCAAAGGGATCCCCACCTGAAAAGGTTACACCTTTTAACATTGGATTTTTTAATATATCTTCAATTAAATCATCCATATTTTCAAGTCTTCCACCATCAAAGTCGTGGGTATCTTTATTAAAACATCCAGTGCAGTTATGCTTACAGCCTTGTGCAAACAAAACCCTTCTAAGCCCAGGACCATTAACCAAGCTTTCATATGCTATTCCAGATAGTCTAACATACTTGTTATCATCCATGAAATTTCTTCCCCTCTTAAAATTTAATTTCCTACACGTAATAAACCTTATTTCCACTCACCTGGGAAACTCTATCTTCTCTTTCCTCTTGTTTACCGCTACCAAACCTTTCATCTAGGCTTAAATAACCTGTAACTCTAGAAACGCCTTGAACTTCATGACTTCCGCATTTTGGACACTTTTGCTCGCCTCCAACTAGATATTCTCCACAATTTTTGCAATATCTTATATGAAAGTTTATGCCCAAATAACTTATATTAGTATGCTTATATCCATAATTTATTATATCCATAATTGTAGCTGCATCTGGATAATCATCAAGTTCTATATAAGATATATGACCACCATTACATAACTCATGGTATGGTGCTTCTATGTCAATTTTTTCTTTTAATGATAGCTTATACCCTACTGGAACATGATAGCTGTTAGTATAGTAGTCCTTATCTGTTACACCTTTTATTTCTCCAAAAATTGCTTTATCTTTAACTATAAATTTCCCACTTAAGCCTTCAGCAGGTGTAGCATAGCAGCTCCAGTTAAGCTTTGTTTCTTCTGTAAGTTTATCTGTGTAGGCTCTAATATGAGAAACTATTTTTAGTCCTAACTGTCTTGCTTCTTTATCTTCACCGTGATGCTTACCGATAAGTGCACATAAAGTTTCCGCAACTCCGATAAAGCCTATTCCCCAAGTACCTTGTCTTATTATTGGTTCTATTGAATCATCTGGCATTAATCCTTCTGAGCCTTTCATAAGTCCTTGACCTGCAACGAAAGGTAAATCCTTTACTCTAAGTTTTTTAAGTGTATCGTATCTTTCTAAAAGACTATCTTTTGCAAGTTCCAATCTAGAATCTAAAAGACTAAAGAATTTGTCTATATCTCCCTTTGCTATAATACCTATTCTAGGAAGGTTTATAGTAGTTGGGGCTATGTTTCCTCTTCCCTTTGTGCCAGGCTCTCCATTTATGTTGGAGCACACGTAAGTTCTACAGCCCATGGTAGCTGGTATTACTCCTTGGTCATAATACTTTTTATTAAAGGTTGCATCCATATTCATAAAGGTTGGATTCATTCTTTTTGCTGCAACTCTGCAAGCAAGTTCATATAGGTAAAAATACGGATCCTTTGGCTCTCTATTAACGCCTTCCTTAACTCTAAAGATTATGTTAGGGAATATTGGCTGCTCACCTCTGCCAAGACCTTTTTCATATTCTTTTAAAAACACTTCACAAACAAGTGCTGCATCTTTTGAATTTGGAATTCCTAAATTTACTGAGGAAAATGGAACTTGAGAACCGGCTCTGCTGTGCATTGTATTTAAATTGTAGACGATTCCCTGCATTGACTGCTCAATGGCTCTTAAAAGCTTCTTTTCAGTAAGCTCTTCTAGTTTACTTTCTTCAACTCCAAGTTCAGTTAATTCTTCTCTTATTTGAACTCTAGTTTCCTCTACAAAAGATCCCATATCATTATCGAAGTCAGGATGAGATTGTCCTCCAAACATATCATTTTGAGTAGATTGAAGCAATATACATGAAAGCTCTGCAGCTGACTCTATTCTTTTAGGCGGTCTTATATAACCATATCCAGTGTTAAAACCTTTTTTTAAAATTTCCATAGTCGGTATATGTAAACAATTTATGGTTAAATTGTAACTATCCAAATCATGATAATATACATCCCCAGTTTCATGTGCTTTAGAAAGTCTTTTAGGCATCTTGCTAAGATTGTGCCACTTATTTGATTCACTAGCTATTCTTAATAGCTTTGAGCTAAAATTATTTCCTACATTTGCATTATCCCTATCAGTTTCCACACCAATCTGCCCAATAGCCTTCATTAAGTCAGATTTTATCTCTCTAACTTTAGTTCTTTCATTTCTATAGGCTGCATAAACATTACCTATCTCTTCATATCCATTTTCGATAAGCGTAGTTTGAACTATATTTTGTATATGTTCTACAGTTACACTGCTTCCATCTAAACTCTCAATAGTTTTCACAACTATTTGGCATAACTTTAGAATTTCACTTTCTTTCATTTCAAAGCCTATCTCGTCTGCTGCTCCCTTAATGGCATTAGATATCTTAGTTAGATTAAACTCAACCTTTCTACCATCTCTTTTTACTACATATAGCATTAACTTCCCCTCCGAACACAATATCTTGTACTTTTAAGATTATACATTACTATAGTTGCTTTAGCAATAATGCATTTTAACCTATTATAATAATTAAATCTTATTTTGTAATTCTAGCTTTAATTTAGTCTATTTCTTATATGCTTTGTAATTTATTTTAATTGTGAAATTAAAATTACTGTAATATTTAACCATGAATTATGTCAAATTTTGTTGCAATAAGGCAAAAATGCGATGCAAACTATGCTTAAAATAGGTTTGCATCGCATTTCATTACATTTCTGATAACTTCTTTTGAAGAATGTCTCTCGCCATCTGCGGATTTGCTTTACCTTTACTTTGCTTCATTACTTGACCAACAAGATATCCTATAGCTTGCTCTTTACCACCTTTATAATCTGCTACAGATTTAGGATTTGCATTTAAAATTTCAACTGCAATTTGCTCAATTGCACCTGCATCGCTTATTTGAACAAGACCTTTATCTTTTACTATTTTTTCTGGGTGTTCCCCAGTTTCAAACATTTGTTCAAAAACTCCCTTAGCTGAGGTTACACTTAACTTCTTATCTGCAACCATACTTAAAAGCACCGTCATATCTTCCTTTTTTACTGGAATGGCATCATATTCTATCTCTTTTTCCTTTAAAAGTCTAAGCATATCGGAAAGCATCCAATTAGCAGCACTTTTCGTATCTGCACCAAGAACTACCAAGCCTTCATAATACTCTGCAAAATGCTTATCAGAAATTAATATATTTACCTCCTTTTCAGTAAGTCCATATTCTTTTATAAATCTTTCCTTCCTTTGAACAGGTAGCTCTGGCATCTCCCTCTTAACAGCATCGATGGTTTCGTCCTTTACTATTATAGGAATAATATCTGGCTCTGGGAAATATCTATAATCATGAGCCTCTTCCTTTCCTCTCATAGTTATAGTTCTGCCTTTTCCGGCATCCCATCTTCTTGTCTCCTGAACTATCTTATCTCCTTCGCCGTAATCGTATAGTTCCTTTTGACGTTTTTCTTCTTTTTCTAATGCTTTTTGAAGTTCTCGAAAGGAGTTAATGTTTTTTATTTCAACTCTTGTGTTATAGGTTTCTTGCCCGACCTTTCTAAGTGAAATATTTGCATCACATCTAAGTGAACCTTGCTCCATTCTACAATCTGATATTCCGGCATATTCAAGCACCGCCTTTAGATTCCTTAGAAAGGTTACTGCCTCCTGAGGCGAACGCATATCCGGTTCCGTAACTATTTCGATTAAAGGAACTCCAACACGATTGTAATCGATAAGAGAGTATGGTTCATATTCCATATGAACTAATTTTCCTGCATCTTCTTCAATGTGTATTCTATTTAATCTAACTCTTTTAGTTCCATTTTCAGTTTCTATATCCACAAAGCCTTCTCCGCAAATTGGTAAATCATATTGTGAAATCTGGTATGCTTTTGGAAGGTCAGGATAAAAATAATTTTTTCTGTCCATCTTGTTTAATTTATTTATTTTACAATTTAAAGCTGTTCCTGCCTTAACTGCTTTTTTTACAACTTCTTCATTTAACACGGGAAGAGTACCTGGAAGTCCCATACAAATTGGACATGTATTTTCATTTGGCTTTGCACCAAATTTAGTAGAACAATTACAAAATATCTTTGTGTTAGTATTTAATTCTGAATGTATTTCTAAACCTATTATAGTTTCATAACTCATTTATATTTTCCCCCTTTCTGCTACTCGCATAATGCTTTTTCTAGTGCTCTAGCAGCTTTAAATATTTTCTTTTCTCCAAAATGTGGTCCTAACAGCTGCACACCTATTGAGAGTCCAGTTCTACTAGTGGCACAAGGCACCGAAATACCTGGAATACCTGCTAAATTGATATTTACAGTGTATATATCTGCTAAATACATTTCTAATGGGTCATTTTTCTTTTCATAAAGCTTAAAAGGTAACACAGGAGAAACTGGGCTAATTATTATATCATACTCTTCAAAAGCTTTTTTAAATTGTTCTTTAATCTTTTTCTTTAATTTAAGTGCTCTGTTGTAATAAGCATCATAATATCCTGAAGAAAGTGCATAAGTCCCAAGCATTATTCTTCTTTTAACTTCTGCTCCAAAAGCTTCTGTCCTGCTCTTTTCCATAAGCTCATATACATCAGCATATTCTTTTGTTCTATATCCATATCTTATACCATCAAATCTGGCTAAATTTGAGCTAGCTTCAGCAGAAGAAATTATATAGTATGCAGACAAACCTTCTTCTGTAATAGGAAGGGACATTTCTGATATTTCTGCACCAAGTTCTTTAAGTTTTTCTATTGAATTTTTAACAGCAGCATCTATTTCAGAATCTAAGCCTTCACCAAAAAATTGTTTTGGAATACCTATTTTCATTCCCTTTACTCCAGCTTCTATTTCAGTTAAATAATCGGTATCCACAATTTTTTTTGAGCTAGTATTGTCCAGTTCATCACTTCCTGCTATTACTTGTAAAGTAATAGCACTATCTCTTACTGTTTTAGAAAGTGGTCCTATTTGGTCCAGTGATGATCCAAAGGCAATAAGTCCAAATCTTGATACAAGACCATAAGTTGGCTTTAAGCCTACAACTCCGCAAAATGCAGCTGGCTGTCTTATGGAACCGCCTGTATCTGAGCCTAAAGATATAGGAACTAAATTTGCACCTACTGAAGCTGCCGAACCTCCAGAGGAACCCCCAGGTACTCTTTCTAAATCATGAGGGTTTTTTGTAATTTTAAAAGCTGAATTTTCTGTAGATGAACCCATAGCAAACTCATCCATATTTAATTTACCTATAATTATAGCACCCTCTGCCTTTAATTTTTTAATAACTGTAGCATCATATGGTGGGACAAAATCTTGAAGCATTTTTGAAGCACAAGTTGTTTTTATGCCATCTGTACAAATATTATCTTTAATAGCTATAGGAACTCCAGCTAATTTTCCTACAGACTCACCACTAGCTATCTTTTGATCTATTATTTTTGCTTCTCTAATAGCTTCTTCCTCACAAATGGTTAAAAAGGCATTTATTTCATCATCCTTTTCTTTAATTTTATTTAAATATGACCTTACTATTTCTTCTGAAGTAAATTCATTATTTTTTATACCATCTATTATTTTTTCAACTGTTAATTTTTCAAGTTCCAATTAATTCACCTTCCTTTACTACTCTATAATTTTAGGTACTTCTATAGCTCCATCTCTCATTGTCTTAACATTTTGCATAAGCTTTTTCTTATCCTCAAACACACTTGCAATATCTTTTCTAAATTCTGTATTAACTTCATCAAATGCATGTAGATCAACATCGCTTAAATCAAGCTTATCGATTGCTTTAAAATGATTTAATATTGCTTCAAACTCAGTTGCCATTTTTGAAGCCTCTTCTTCAGTAAAGCTAAGCTTTGCTAGCTTTGCAATGTATTTTACCTCTTCAATAGTTACCTTTTCCAAATAATTTCACTCCTTCACAATTTTTTTATTAACTTATAAACAAAACTAAGGTGTTATTCTCTTCATATCTCTTGGAAGCAATGCAGCTTCTCTTATGTTATCTAAGTTTAATATTTTCATAGTTAGCCTTTCTAAGCCTATAGCAAAACCGCCATGAGGAGGCATACCATATTTGAAATTTTCAGTATAAAAAGCAAAATCTTCAGTTTTAATACCAAACTTAGCTATATTATTAACTAACATTTCGTAATCGTGAATTCTTTGTCCCCCAGTTGTTATTTCAAGTCCTTTATATATTAAGTCGAAGCTTTTTGTAGTCCCTTCTAATTCATCATCTGGCATTGTATACATTGGTCTCTTTGAAACAGGATATTTGGTTAAAAACACAAAGTCACTGTCATACTTTTCTTTAACATACTGAGAAAATAACTTTTCACCTTCTGCATCGATATTTCCTTTTGGAGATCTTTTCCCATACTCTTTAAGAAGTATATCTTGTGCATCAGCTAAAGGAATTCTTGGTATCTCAACCATTCCAGGAAGATCAACTCCTTGAAGCTTAAGTTCTTCTGCACATTCCTTTTTTAGATAGTCAAAAAGATAATTTAAAAAGCCTTCTTCTAAATCCATTAGTTCAAACTCATCTTCAATAAATCCCATTTCTACATCTAAACTCACATATTCATTTAAATGCCTATAAGTATTATGGAGCTCTGCTCTATATGCATGCCCTACCTCGAAAACTCTTTCAAAACCTGCTCCTACCATCATTTGCTTGTAAAATTGAGGACTTTGAGCTAAAAATGCTCTATGATCAAAATAGTTTACAGTAAATAATTCACTTCCACCTTCTGTTCCTTCTGCAACAATTTTAGGAGTATATATTTCTGTAAAATGTTCTTTTTTTAAATATTCCTTGAAAGCAAAAGCAATCTTTTCTTGTATTTTAAATACAGACATAATTTTTGGTGCTCTTAAGCTTATAGCTCTGTGATCTAATTGAGTTTCAAGTGTAGCTTCTATTTTCCCAGAGTTAATTTCAAAAGGTAAAATGTCATAATATGCTTTTCCTAGAATTTCGACCTTATTTCCTTGAACTTCAATACCATTTGGTGCTTTTGGATTAGAAGCCTTGATACCAGTTACAGATATACACATTTCCAATCTTAATTTACCTCTATGCTCTTTATCTAAAACAACCTGAATAACGCCATATTTATCTCTGAGTCTGACAAAGCTTATTTTACCTAAATCATAAATTTTATGAACCCAACCTTTTAGTTCAACCTCACTGCCATCTGCTAACGCTGCAACATCTTTAACATAAATTTTTTTCAAAATATTTGCCCCCTTTTTATAATAAAAAACACCTCATTCCATATCTTCCGATATAGGAACGAGGTGTATACTTCGCGGTACCATCCTAATTTAGCATAACTAAATGCTCTCTCAATAAGGTACAGATTTTATGTAAACTCAATCAATACCCTGTCTTTTTAACGGTAGACAACCGTTTAAGCCTACTCACTGAAAGCTTTCAGTTAACTGTTCGAGGATGTTCTTCACTATAATCTTCATATCAGGCTTCCACCATCCCTGACTCTCTAAAAATCCAATTATAACTACTCTTCCCGTCATCACCAATTTTTCATCTTTTTTATATTATATAAATATATTTTAAACAAATCAATAGTTTTTTATTAAATAAATGGGAATTGACATTACAGATTTATAATTTTTTGAATATCTCCAGTTATTTCATTCAACAAAAGTTCAGCTTCTTCTTCATAAATTGACTCTGCATAAACCTTACAAAGTGGCTCTTCTGAATCAGGTATAACTAATGCCCAAGCATCTGTATATCTAAGCCTAACTCCTTCAATCAAATCAACCGAACTAGTGGCATTATCTTCTATAAGATTTCTCATAACCTTACCCTTTTTATCCCAAGGGCAGTTAATATCCAGTTTTTTCATATAGTATCTTGGTACAATTCCTATTATTTCTCCAAGCGTTTTATTTGTTACAGACATTAAATTCATAGTTAACACAAGTGAATTTACAGCATCTATAGTTGCTAAATAAGCATATAAAACATCTTTTCTATTAATTTCTCTTTCATTTTTAATATATTCGTCTATTACATTTCTTTCAGAAGACTTTGTCCTAATAAATTTAGCATGAAACATCTTTACAACTTGTTCAACAGAATAAGAAGCTGTTACTGGCGCTACAAAGGTTTTAAATCTTGCATCTTTTAAAAGTATCATAGCTTTCAAGGCTTCATTTATTTCATCTTTGACGACATTGCCCTTTTCATCAATGAACACTTCATAATCTGCTTCATCTGAAATATATATTCCAAGGTCTGCTTCATCCTCTCTAACCTCTTTACTAAGCCCAACTAAATCTTTAGGATAATCATATATTTTTACCTCAATATCCATCTCTGTCAAAATTTCTTTAACAACGTTTTTTATTATGCTGTTACGTGTACTTAATACGATTTTATACTTTTTAGTTTTTATTTTTGGAAGGTCAACTTGGTTAATTACTTGTCTTATATAATATTCCGTACAATCATTTATTTGAAGCAATCTTTTAAAGGTATCTGTCTTTATTCTCCTAAAGTCCTCTCTTGTGAAGCTGTTTTCTACCTTTCTTTGAATTGCCCTTGTAATATCAAGCCCATCCTTATCCATAAAAATTATATTTACCTTTTGGCTATCTTCTTTATCAATAGCTACATGAACTGAAGCTTGCATCCCGAAAAACACTGTAGACGTTCTAGTCATAGATGTGGTGAGCCTTTTTAAATCGAAAACTTCAATTCCAATAGATAAAAGCCCTGTGGCTAATGAATATTTAAACATTTGTGCAGCTCCATCATCACTGCAACTAATAGCCACTTTAGATTCTGGTTTTAGTATGGAGCCAAAAGCAGAACCAAGCTTTGACACAAATTCTGGTGTTATATCTACATTAACTTCACCACTTACACCAAACCTTCCAAATATTGAACGTGAAAATTTCCCGCCCCAAATCAAATTACTTTTCACTACAGAACTAGAGCCAATGGCTTTATTGGGCCAAATTTTCACACCTGGTTTAACTATAGTTCTATGACCAATTATAGTTTCTGCTCCTATTGCAGCCTCTTCAAATATAGATACTGAATTTTCAAGCTGCACCTTACTACATAAAACTGCACCTCGCACTTCTGCAAAATTTCCTACGTAACAATTATCAAAAATAACGCTTCTTTTTATAGTAGCTCTGGGAGAAATAATATTCCCACTTCCAATAGCACTATAAGGTCCAACTTCCACATCATCATATATCCTAGAATTATCACCAATAAATACTGGGGGTTTTATTAAAGCTCTTGAACTGATACAACAATTTTCACCTAACCATACCCCTTTAGTAACCTCTGTACCCTTTATGTTTACCTTTACAGCTTTATTTAAAATATCGTAATGACATTTTATAAACTGCTCAACATTCCCTATATCACACCAATAACCATCTACAACATATCCGAACATAGGCATATCATTTTTTAATAATATAGGAAACAAATCATTACTGAAATCAAACTGCTGATTTTCTTCATAGTAATCAAATATTGCTGGCTCTAAAATATATATACCTGTATTTGCCTTATCGCTGAATACTTCACTCCAACTTGGTTTTTCTAAAAAACCAGTTATTCTATCTTCCTTATCCGTTATAACTACACCATATTCAAGAGGAACCGAAACTTCCTTTAACAATAAAGTTGCTATAGAGTTTTTAGCTTTATGATACCTTATAGCTTTACTCAAATCTATATCTGTAAGTGCATCTCCGCTAATTACTATAAAGGTCCCATCTAAAAACTTTTCAGCAGTTTTTACACTACCTGCAGTACCAAGTGGCACTTCTTCAATAAAATATTGCAAATTAACACCAAATTTTTGACCATCTCCAAAATAATTTAAAACCTCATCTGGTAAGTATTGGAGAGTAATGCCAATATCAATAATTCCGTGACTTTTTAATAGTTCAATTGCATACTCCATTACAGGTTTACCCAAAATGGGCATCATCGGCTTTGGCATATTACATGTCAAAGGTCTTAGCCTTGTACCTTCACCTCCAGCCATTAAGATAGCTTTCATAAAATCACTTCCCCTAATAATTTTATAAAAATCCGTATGCTATAGCTTTTTATAATATAATTTTACTCCAATATAATGATTAATACAAATATATTCTATTATTTTTTGTGTAATTATTATTAAATTGAAAAAATATTAACGAAACTGATTGTTAATCTATTTATTTTTATGTAAATAAAGATACCAGAAAGGTTAAACCCTCACTAGTATCCTATGATGATTTTATAGCTGTTAACTAACCTACTGAGATAGCACTAACAGGGCAGCTATCAGCAGCTTCTTTTGCTGTGTCACCGGCTGATTCTGGAACGTTTCCTGTAATTTCTCCAGCCTTACCATCATCTTGCATCTCAAAAACTTCTGGACAAACAGATGGACATAACCCACAGCCAATACAAGTATCTTTATCAACATGTGCTTTCATAACTTTGACTCCCTTTCTTGATTGAAATTAAAAACACATCTGTATTATTAACAAAAAAATCAAAAAATAATCTTTATGATATTTCTACTCAATTTGTTTGTTTTGAATCTTTCCATCGTTCACAAAAATCAAATTGCTACTTGTAACCTTTATAAAACTTCCACTATAGCTTACCTTTTTATTGCTTTTTGCATCTAAAATATTATGCTCTAAACTATTGTTAATTAGAACCTTACCTTCTGCTGTTATGTTTATATTATTTTTGTCTGCTGAAGCATTTAAATTTATTGTTTGCCAATTTGAGGATTTTTGTTCCATTGTACCATATAAAATTTTTGTAACCATATTGTTATTACCAATTCCTATGTAAATATTATCGTTACTGTCAATTCCAAGCAAGTAGGCATTCTCACTATAAACTACATTTCTTGCTTCTGAATATTTTATGCAGCCATTGTCTAAATCTTCGTATATAAATCCAAATTTATCATCAAAAGTTTTAATGCTTCCAATATTTTGAGAATTAAGCATAGATGTAGTTTGACCATTAACATCGTTATACAAAATATAATTCCTGCCATTAGTTTTTAAAACCTTGGCATAGAAAATACCCATTATTGTAGAATATTCTATGTCTTCAATTTTATCTCTTTCACTATTTAATTGAAGCTTTATAGGATTGTTATTGGTATCAGTTGGCGCTTGTTTTATGTTATTTTCTGCATTATATTTGTAAATTTCAATTATGTCCTTTTCAGAAGATTTAACTTCACATAAAATTATTGAATCTATATCAGGAAGCCAATTGGCATATACTCTAGAGTAACCGCTACTTAAACTTACTGTATTTTTAGCTCCATTAGCCGTATTTACTACTATTAATTGATTATTTTCATAATAAGATATATATTTACAGTCATAAGATGCACTCAATTGGGTTGCATCATTCGGTACAAATACATCTACATTTTTATTTGTTTTTTTATTGTCAAGAATTCTTACTTCTGTAGTTTTAGTATTTAATAAAGTACTTTTGTAATATTTATCTAAAGCAAAAAAAACACCACTTTCTAACAACAAAGTAACTATACACAAAATTGTTAAGGTTTTTACAACTTTCATATTATTAATTCTCCCTTAATTTGCCACATAAAATGCCGTTGCAACATATCGTTCACCATTCCAGCCATGAGGATTATTTATAACTGTTCCATCATAATACAAGGTAGATGAAAATCCTCCATCAAGAATTGTTGCGTTGAAAGCATCATGCTTTAATAGTTCATCTTGAACATCTTTTAGTGTTGCACCCGACTTAGTAAGATTTTTTCTTCCATCCATAACTAAAAACAAAATAGTTCCATCCTGCTTTTGCCCAATTGCAGTTCTTGGCTGAAAACCACAATCACCAGCCGATGCATCATCAATTTGCCCTTTTCCATTAATTATTAATGCTGGAGCATTAAAGCCTAGCAAATCAAAACATACCGCTTCCGAAACATCCATTTTTTGAAGATCATTTATGCTGAAGTTTCCTGCAAAAAGACGATTAGATTTGTTAAAGGCAACAACTTTAAAAGGCGTGCTGTCACTAATGTTTTTATCCTTATAGATAACATTCCCATTTGAAATAACAAAACGACCTGGAAAAGCTGCTGCCCCCCCGTAAGAATCCTTGTTTTTATCTCTAAACGCGCCTCCATTAATTGCCGCGATAGCATTATGCTCCTTTGCCATTTCACTAGTCCTTTGGCCTACAACACCAAGTTTATTTGTCCATGCTACTTTAACCTTATATGTTGGAGGAATTTCTAGCAAATAGCCATCATACCTTCCTGAATCAGGGTGTATATCATATCTTATAATCTCATTATTTTTCTTAGTATTTATCTTTACTTTACTAACATCAATTTTTTCAACATTCTTGGAAGAATTATTGCCCATTATACTTTTTATATCATTTTGTGATAAAAATGCAGTAGCAAAATACTGATGTTGTGTTCCCATAATAGTAGCAACAACAACCTTTTTTAAATTATTAAAAGGCCCTTTATATACGTATATTATGGAAGTGATGACGGTAAATACTATTTCAAAAACAATAAATAATATTATTATTTTGAATTTCCTCTTCTTAGCCATAATTTTCTCCTCAAAATTTTATATTCATACTAGTAAACTAAAATTAATTATACTACACTTTGTACAAATTTACCAAAATAATTTAGAAATTAACAATTTGTTTAACATTGTGTTAATATTTTTCACCATAAAGCAAAAAAAATACCTATGCAAAACTTTCATTAACGCATAAGTATTTTACGTATTTATTTTATTATAAATAAAAAAACTAAAGATTTATACTCTTTAATAAAGATTCATATTTAGGCGATGCCTCAATATAACTTTCCGCTTTACCATTCTCTAGGTTTTCTACTAAATCTAAATCAATAGGGAGCTCTTGTAAAAGTGGAATTCCTAAATATTGTGCCTGCTCCTTACCACTTTTTTTGCTAAAAACCGGTATCTTCTCTCCGCAATTACCACATTCTACGTAGGACATATTTTCAACAACACCTAGTATAGGCACATTTAATTTTTCTATCATAGTTACAACCTTTTTAACTATCATGGAAACCATATCTTGCGGAGTAGATACTACAACCATTGATTTTATAGGAAAACTTTGCATTACCGTCAAAGCTATATCTGCAGTTCCTGGAGGCATATCTATGAGCAAATAGTCTAAATCATCCCATACAGTATCCTCATACATTTGATTTAATGCCCCTGTAATTACAGGTCCTCTCCATATAACAGGGTCGTCTTCCCCTTCAATAAGAAGATTAATGGATATTACTTTAATTCCCATCTCAGTTTCTACAGGAATAAACTTTACATTTTGATCTGTAATAGGTATCATTTGTGCTCTCTTTTTATTTATTCCAAAAAATCTTGGCATAGATGGACCTGTAATATCCGCATCTAAAACTCCAACTTTATAGCCTGATTTTTTTAATTGAGTAGCTAATATACCTGTTATAGTAGATTTTCCTACTCCACCTTTTCCACTAATAACACCAATAATGTTTTTAATATTTCCATATTTAGTAGAAAGTTTATTGCATTTTTCTTTATTACAACTACTACTACTTGAACAACTTTCACAATTACTCATAATTAATCTAGTGACAGCTCAAATACCATCACTTTTACACCTCTTTTCTTTAATTTGTACTGCTTATATCTATATTCCAACTATCATCATTGGATGTATATGTGCCTACAATGCTGTATTTCTTTTGTTCTTTTGTGTCATTATCATAAAAAACCACTGTACTTTTATAAAGGTATCCAGTTAGAGATTTACCTTTATAGGAAAAGCTACCAAACTTATAGCCATCTGTTGTTACAGTTTCTGTAATAGGTGCAGTATCATTTTCACTTTCTAAAACCTTACAATTTGATGGCAGAGAATTTTCAAAATCCGCTAAATCCGCAGAAAAAATATATTTTTGTACATCCAAATCATCATACATATCTATGCCAATTTCTTTATTTGAAGCTTTTGTGTCATTTCTATACTTTGTTATACACTGTTCGATAAAGGTATAGTATAACTTACTAAAATCTTTTGGCGTTCTAGTGTCATCAAAATTTTTTATAATATCCGTATCTATTCTATTTGGAACATAATAGCACTTATCATTTGAATAAAGATTTCCTCCTGCTTTTGAATCTAAACCAACAATATATTTAAACTTTAAAGGGTCTTTTTGACCTTTTATATATATATCAAACTCATAGTCTGGCTTTAAATTAGATTTAGTAGTTGCAGGTTTTGCATCTGATAAAATATTATAAACATCTAAAATAGCTTTTTCATTTGTAATAATAAATTTATAGCCGTTATCTCTTTCATTTTGTATATCTATTTCACTTACTTTTCCTTGTTTCATATAATCAAAATCGCTATTTTTCAAACCTACTTTTACCTCTAAGGTATCAATTTGACTGCAGCTAGAAAAAAGTATAGGTATTAATATGATTATGCATATCAAATATATGTTCTTAATTTTCACAAAAGAATCTCCCCTACTATTATAATTTACACTACTAAATTATAATACTAATAAAATTACAATTCAATTAAATAATTAGCTTGAGGCAGTATTTACTATTGCATTTAATATATTGTACATATTTTCATTCTTATTATTTGTTATATAAAAGGAAAACCTTAAAATTTTTTCTTTATCTTTTATGAAATATTCAATGCAATTAAAAGTCACACTATCTTTTTTTAATATATAATTCACTTCATATCCATCCATGTTATTAACAATTATTTTTGTTATTTTGTAATTTTTCACTTGGGAAAAAAGTATGCTTTTATTAATACCTTCATTTAAATCACTACAATTTAACAATTGAACAAAGCCTTTTATGCTGCTATCATCCGATACAAAATCATTTTCATACATTACTATACCCTTTAAAGTTTCATTTAAATTTGTTTTCCAGCTTAAAGGTAATTTATAATTAATATTATATTTATCAATATAATACTGCTTTAAGGTTCCCATATTACTTTCAATAAAGGCTGTAGCTCGAATATTATCATCAAAAGTCATGCCAAAGCCGAAAAGTATACACATTAAACCTGAAATTATTATTACAATACCTAACCTCTTGCCATCTAATATAACTATTCTCATTTTATCACCTATTAAAGAAGTCATCTAAAAGTTAATTATCTTCAGATGACACCTTAATCCTATTTATTTTTAGGAACCACAATAACAGATTTTTTAAAGTCATAAAACATTAACCAATAACCTTCGTCTCCATGCCTTCCTTTGTTTTTTGATGGCTGAGTCCAAGAAACAAATCCATATTTTCCTCCATACGGCTGATCATATGTTTCTTTTGTTCCTAAAATTCCATAAATTAAATATTTTACTTCTCCTTTGTCACCATACTTATAACCTACTAAGTAGTGTCTACTTTTAATAACATATGGAAAATAATTAAGCATCGGAAAATAAAGCAAAATATATGCTTTGTAACTAGACGATGTATACATATCCTCTCTGCAATTTATATTAACCTTATACCATTTACAATTTTCAAGTTCTTCAAAATCATCCTTCCACTTTTCCAGTCCCTCGCAAATACTTTTGAAGAAAGTCATTTCACTACTTTCAGTTTTGCTTTCTATATTTGTTTCAATCTTCATTTCATTATTTATTTGTATTTTGTTATCACTATTTTCTTCAAGATTTATTGCTTCACTCATCTCAATATTTTTTTCCGCTTTTATTTCTAAACTATTATCCTTCCTAAGGATTTGAGTTTCTAATTTTTCAACTTTCTCCTCCTGCACTACCTTTAAAACCTCTTCTTCATCTAATTCTTCCCTTTGTATAGGTTCTATAGTTATATCTTCATCATTTACAGGCACTTTTAAACCCGAATCATCTTCCTTTTCAATATTTAAATCTTTAAACTGTTCTTTTTCCTTTTCAACTTTTTCTTCATATTCTTTAAAGTTAATAGCTTCATCTTTAACCTCTGGCTCAATACTTCTTTCTAAATTTTGTTCTACCTTTGAAATATCTATAAGGTTATAGCTTTTCCAATCAGTTATGTTGTCTTTAGTAGTAAATCCATTCATCACGCTAACAATGTCATTATCTACCAACCTTACAACAGCTGCACCGCTTATTTTTTCAATTTGAACTTTTGCATTTCCTACATTATTTGCATCGTATTCTTTACTGATTTCTGACCTTCCTGTATCGTCTATGTTTAATTCCCCAAGTGTAACAAGTTTATTATTATTATTTCCACTAAAAATTAAAACCATATTATAAGGTTTCATTTCTTTCTTTAGATTTTGAGCATAAAAGGATATTTTACATTTTCCATTTTTCACCTCTAGTTTTGCATAACCTGTAGGCAATTTATCAGATGCAATACCGTATCCTTTTTCATCTTCTTGAAGTATTATGAAATATCTGCTGTAATTTTTTCTTTGACTCACTCTTTTATCCCCCCAAAAATATTCATTTAGTACATTATATGAAAACTAAATGAAAAAATGATTATTATAATCTACATATTTTGTTATTAATTATTTGTAAACGTTATTTTAATTTAAATTTTCTCATAAATTATATGCTATAATATCAATAAATAGACTAAATATTGCTTAAGGAGTGATGCTCATATGCCGTTAATTACTTGGGAAAATAAATTTAGTGTTGGTGTAAAAGAATTAGATAATCAGCATAAGAAACTAATCGAATTAATTAATGAATTATACGATTCCATGAGAGCAGGCCACGGAAAAGATGTTTTAAAACAAATATTAAATGATTTACTTGAATACACAAAATATCACTTCGATACAGAAGAAAAATACTTTATTAAATACAATTACTATGGTAAAACGGAACATATGAAAGAACATGCTGAACTAAAAGAAAAAGTTATGGACTTAAAACAAAAAGTGGATGGGGGTAAAGCTGTAATTTCAAATGAAATACTTCAATTTTTAAAAAACTGGCTTTCAACTCACATTATGGAAAGCGATAAAAGATATTCTTCATTTTTTAATGATAACGGACTCAACTAATTTAAATAATAAAGACGCCGAAAAACTTTTACGGCGTCTTTATTATTTCTGCAAAAATTTATATACCTCATCCGATAAATTAGCAAATTCTTCTATAGAAAGTGTTTCTCCTCTTCTTTTTGAATCTATCCCACAATTCTGAAAAACCTTTTCTAAATTTTCTTTGCTTAAATTTAATGTTTTTAATGCATTAAAAATAGTTTTTCTTCTCATATTAAAAGAAGCCCTAATTACTGAAAAAAATAATTTTTCATCAATTATATCAACTCTTGGTTTTTCTAGCTTATCAAGTCTTATGACAATTGATTCAACCTTAGGCTCAGGTATAAAAGAAGAAGGCGGAACTTTTTTTATTATTTTAGTATTGCAATAGTACTGAACTAGCAAAGATAATGCTCCATATTCCTTGCAATTTGGCTCAGCTGCTATTCTTTCTCCTACTTCTTTTTGAATCATTATGGTTAAGGATTTAAATTTATAGCCTTCTACTAAAAGTTTAGATATTATAGGTGTAGTAACATAATAAGGAAGGTTTGCTACTACCTTTACACTTTTTTCATCTCCAATAATTTCATTAAAATCTACCTTCAAGGCATCTTTATGAATAAGCGTAAAATTATTAAAACCTTTTAGTTCTTCTTCTAAAATTGGAAGCAGACTATTATCTAGCTCAATTGCATACACCTTTTTAGATATTTTAAGAAGTTTCTCTGTTAAAGTACCAACACCAGGTCCAATTTCTATTATAGTATCTTCTTCTGTTATATTAGCACCATCTATTATTTCATTTAAAATAGATGCATCCACCAAAAAATTTTGGCCTAAGCTTTTTGTAAATTTAAATCCATATTTTTTAACTATATCTTTTGTATTTACCTCAGACATTATATATCACCAACCTTCTTTATTGCATGGATAAGCTCTTCCTTTGTTATACGAAAATTATTTAATCTAGATAGAAATTGTGCTGTATTTGCATAACCAATACCTAGTTCTCTTCCTACAAGATCTCTTCTTTCTTTAGACTTAGGGTCTCCTGTTAGTTTAAAGAAAATCATATCTGAAATTGAAAAAGTATTTATTTTTTCTGTCATTTCCACCTTTGCATTTTGAAGTGCTTTAATTATTACTTCTGGTGAAGCATTTTCAACTCCTATGTCATCTCCTTTAGTAGCATCCTGCTGATTTATACGAGCATGCTTAACACCTTTAACTCTCTTTGTGATAATTCTCCTTATCTTTTCACCTGCAAAATCTGGGTCAGTAAAAACAATTACTCCTCGTCTTTTATTAGCATCTATTATTTTGTCTATAACTTTTTTATTTATTCCAAATCCGCCAACAGCAATTACATCTGCATCAACAGCTCTTTTTATTGCTGAAATATCATCTCTTCCTTCCACTACTATTACTTCTTTTATCACATTCTTCACCTCTTTATCTACTACAAAGAAAAAATTAGGGGCAAAAATATACCTTGCCCCTAATTTATGATGTAAACATCTACGTTCTTTGCTCCCCAGCTGTAGCATTCCTCTTCGCTGTCAAAAAATAAATCTACCCTATCACCTTTTATTGCTCCACCTGTATCACTAGCTATTCCATAACCATATCCTGGTATGTATAATTTAGAGCCTAAAGGAATTACTCTAGGGTCCACAGCAACCGAACTATATCCATCTGGATTTCTTACTGTTCTAGTACCTGTTGCCGTAATTCCAAATGAAGGACTATCAGTGTAAGCGGTAGCAAGTGCCGTTACTTCTGACTTATATAATACTCTTCCTCCTCTGTTTACATTTAATACTCCTAAGGTTCCAACCTTCATAATAGCTTGAACCGGATTAACTGTAACAGTCTCCTTAACTATGTTTCTCGAAACTTCCTTGCCATCTTCATAAACTATGTTCATAGTTACTTGTTTACTGCCATTTACGCCTTGCTGAACTACCTTACTCTGATCATTTCCCATAGTATTGTCTTTCTGATCTATAGTGTCATAAGCTATAGGCTGCACCTCTGTGACAGTTTTGGTATTGACTCTCGTTATAACTACTTTCATTCCAGAAACAATCCCGGAACTCTTATCTGGTTTAACTTTATCAATATCACTCATTGATATTTTTTCTGCCTTAAGCATACTTCCAACGGAGCTTTCTGCAGATTTGATTTTTAAATCTTTTCCATCTACTAGTACATCTAAATTTACTGCTCTTTTGATATATATTTCTTGTCCATTTTCTACGTTAGTGTATAAACCAGGTTCAACTTTGTCCTTTGCTCCAATTACGATATTGTTTTTTTGTAAAATATCACTTACCTTGCTGCTGTATGTAATGACACTCATTACCTTGTTATCAACAGCAATTTTGACTGTTTTCCTGCAGGATGCAATATATACGGCAATAGCTAAAACCAATATTGCAATAAATGCTGCAGCTAATATCGTACTTCTTGAAAAATAATTTCTGATTTTTTGAGAATTACTTTTCAATATTTGTTGCATAAAAATCCCCCCTTTTTTACAAGAGTCTTAATGATTATAACCTAGAATAGATTACAATGTCAAACTCCTTACATATTTAGTTAAAACATCAAAATAAAGTAACCATAAAAATAATACTATAATACCCATTAAATTAAGTATATTTTTCTATTTTGACTAAATAAAGGGTGCATATTAAATTAATAAATATCACAGGACAATATTACCATATTTTTATATATTAAACAATTTTTTGGTGTTTAATATAGCTTGATTTTTTACATTTATTGCAGTTTCACTCTTAATTTCTGCTATTTTCATAGCTATATATTCTATATAATCAGATCTGTTCCTTTTACCTCTATATGGTTCAGGGCTCATGTACGGGCAATCTGTTTCCAATAAGATTTTTTCCATTGGAATTTCTCTTGCTACTTCTACCGCTTTTTTGGCATTTTTAAAGGTTACTACTCCTGTAAAACCAATGAAATAACCTAATTTAATACATTCCTTTGCAAATTCCACACTACCAGAAAAACAATGCACAACTCCTATTACTTCCGGAAACATTTTCAATATATTTAACGTATCTTCATGTGCTTCTCTATCATGAATAACAACTGGCAGTTTTAACTCTTGTGCAAGCTTCATCTGTTTAATAAAAGCATCTTTTTGAACTTTTTTTTCCGGATTTCCATCATAATGATAATCCAGTCCTATTTCTCCAATTGCCTTAACTTTTGATTCCTTTGCTAAGCTTCTTAATTCTTCTATTACATCATCATTTAAAATGTCTGCATATTCAGGATGAATTCCTACTGCTGCATAAAAAAAATCATATTGCTTGGTAAACTTAACAGAAGCTCTAGCCCCTTCAAGTGAAGCACCACAATTTAAAATGCCAACTACCCCATTATCCTTTAGTTCTTCAATTAATTGTTCTCTATCCTCATTAAAAGATTCATCATCATAATGTGCGTGTGAATCAAAAATCATATTTTCAGCTCCTTTTTAAATTTTTCTTATAGTTATGATTGTAACATAAAAAATAAGCTTACGAACAAATTGAATAAGTAAATTCGTAAAAATTGACCTAAACAGATTTTAATGTATAAAAAAAAATTATTTTGTCATAATAATGTTAATAGTTTATTATTTATTATTTAGGAGGTAGACTTTATTTATGTTAGGAACTGTTAAATGGTTTAATTCTCAAAAAGGCTTTGGCTTTATTACCACTGATGAAGGCAATGATGTTTTTGTTCATTACTCTGGTATCGAAGACAAAGGTTTTAAAACCCTAGAAGAAGGACAAAAAGTTGAATTCAACGTAACTCAAGGTGACAAAGGTCAGCAAGCAGTACATGTGGTTAAAGCCTAAAATATAAAATGCAGGCATATTTTCATAAAAATCTGCCTGCATTTTAATAATTATAATTTTAATCTCTACTAAATAAATCTCTTGTATATACTTTTTCTTTCACATCTTCTATTTCATCGCACATTCTATTAACAACTATTACATCAGAAATATCTTTAAACTCCTGAAGATTACGAATTATTCTTGAGTTAAAAAAATCATCCTCTAAAAGTGTAGGTTCATAAACTACCACTTCAATTCCTCTAGCTTTTATTCTTTTCATGACCCCTTGTATAGAAGATTGTCTAAAATTATCCGAATCAGTTTTCATAGTCAACCTATAAATTCCTACGATTTTAGGAGCCCTTTTTATAATCATTTCTGCAATGTGATCCTTTCTTGTCCTGTTAGAATCTACAATAGCAGACATAATATTATTTGGTACATCAGCATAATTTGCAAGTAGTTGCTTTGTATCCTTTGGCAAACAATATCCACCATAACCAAAAGAAGGATTATTGTAGTGATTTCCAATCCTTGGATCAAGGCAAACTCCATCAATTATTTCTTTAGTGTTTAACCCTCTTATTTCTGCATAAGTATCAAGCTCATTAAAATAAGCAACTCGCATTGCTAAAAAAGTATTAGCAAACAATTTAATTGCCTCTGCTTCAGTAGAATTTGTGAAAAGCACTGGTATATCCTTCTTTATGGCACCATCAATTAATAACTGAGAAAATCTTCTTGCCCTTTCTGATTGTTCTCCAATTACAATTCGAGAAGGATATAAATTATCATAAAGAGCCTTTCCTTCTCTTAAAAATTCAGGTGAAAAAATAATATTTTCTGTTTCAAACATATTTTTAACTTTTTCTGTGTATCCAACGGGAACAGTAGATTTAATTATCATAACTGCTTCTGGATTTATGGATAATACATTTGCTATAACCGCTTCAACCGTTCTAGTATTAAAGTAATTCTTTTCATGGTCATAATTTGTTGGGGTAGAAATTATAACAAACTCAGCATCCTTAAAGGCTAAATAGTTATCTGTAGTTGCAATTATATTTAATTGCTTTTCTGCCAAATAATTTTGTACATCTTCATCGATTATCGGTGATTTTTTATTATTAATCAAATCTACCTTTTCTTGAATAATATCTAGTGCTATTACTTCGTTATTTTGAGCTAATAATATAGCATTTGATAAACCTACATAACCTGTTCCAGCAATTGTTATTTTACTCATACTTCAACAACCTTCCACTAACATATTCCTACCTTTTCGTATAGTAGGGTCTAGTATTATTTTATAATATCCAATTTTTCAATTAATTTAAATTAGTTAGATTGTACTATAAATATGTTACATTTAGATGACAATTTTAAACTTCTTTTACCTATTCCAATTTTTTATTAAGTATCATATCCACAGGTTGAACAAAATTATTGCTCAAACTAATCAAAATACATGCATAAATTTTAGGTTATTTTGAAATTTTATATATATTTTTTTAGTGTTTTATTGTATAATTTAATTATTAAAATAAATTTTATAGCTATTGGAGGGTTTTAAATGGGAACTATGTTATCTTGGAATTCGCAATATTCTATTGGTGTAGAAAAAATTGATTCACAGCACAAAGAATTATTTGACAGAATTAATATTCTTTTAAATGCTATGAAACTTGGTAATGGAAAAGAAGAAGTTATAAATACCTTAGATTTCCTAGAACAGTATGTTAATAAACACTTTATGGATGAAGAGCAGATACAACGTGATACAAAATATTCTGGTTATGATATTCAACATAAACAACATGATGAATTTAGATATAAGTTAAAAGAATTAAGAATAAAATTTGAAAATGATGGAATTAACACCTCACTAGTAATTAGTACTCAAAAAGAAATGACAGATTGGTGGAGAAATCATATAACAAAATTAGATAGCGAGCTTGGAAAGCATATTATTAATGTTAATAATAGATAGGGAAACATCCACAGATTTGTGGAAATCAAATCTGTGGATGTTCCCTCACTACATCTATTGTATTGGTTAAATTAAGTTGGTAAGTTTTAATTACCTTAACTTATTGATATTGCCTATCTAATATTTTTACTTATCCAAATTAAGTTGGTAAGTTTCTAAAATTACTTAGTATCATTTCTAAATTTTAATGTAATTAAGTTGGAAAGTAATTTTGTATAGCTATACATTCCTATTCATTCTTACAATATCCAAGCTTTCAAATTTCCCATTAATCAAAATGTATTTAAATTACTTAAAACTCTATATAATCGTGTAATACGTTCTTAAGCATATATTTTCTTGCATCCTCAGAAGAGTATTCACTTGTATTATATATTACAGTTGAATAGTCATGATAGTTATTTTTTTGAACTTCCATTGCTTGAGCATTTTCATAACCTAACTCTAATAAGCCATCAAATAACTTTCTAGATACGGACCTACTGTCCATAGAATCTATATCATTCCTGGTTACAACTCCATTCAACATAAATACTTGAACAACTTGATTAAGTAATTCTTCTTCCATAGTTTCCTCCACAAAATTCAGCTTATTTTTTATCATATAATTTTTATACTTAAATCATATTAAATTAAACTTTCTAACATTCGCAGATGATAACACAATTGTCAAAAATAAAATTATTTACTTAACTTGCCTTTATGTAATAAACATATATTTTTGACCTCATGCCGTTATTTTCCTTCTTTTTCTTCTACATATCTGATTAATTCAACAATATAATCAATATCTTCATCAGTACTGAATAAAAGATTATCTTTAATTAACTTTATATATTTTTTCATGTTGAGTTTATCTTCTTTAAACATGGCAAGATAGCTTACTACAAAACTTACAAATGCTATTGCAACATTAAATAATTTTATAAATTCACTTGATTGGATAATTTGAGAATAAATATTTTGTGTAATCGCTCTGAGTCTATATATTTTATTCATACTTAAAACTATTCTAATAGAACAATTCTTAATGAGTTTCTCAAAATCATCTTTAACTTCCGGAAAACTTCTACTAACTGAATACATATTATATCTCATTTTGCCGATATAGATATCCACGAATTTAATAAATTCAATAGATACTTTTTCAAAATCTTCAACTGATATTTCATCCTTGATTCTTTTTAGTACTTCAACGTAAACAAGCGCAAAACTCTTATAATCAGCATTTTTTCCCATTCTTAAAAAAGGTTTAATACCTTCAATGCCATTATCTTGATAACATATAAAGATATCATTTGCATCAAAACTAATAAATTCTGCTTTGTATTTTCGGAGATTCGCAATTGTTAGTGCTACTAATATTCTTATTGATGGCTTCTTCTGCTTCAAAAATTGAAAAAAAGTGTTAATATCAATCATATAATTTGTATCAAATTCTCTAGATGCATATACCTCAGTATTCAAGAAAGGCACTTTAAGATATTTTGATAAAGCAATACAATCAAGTGTATCCTCAGGTAAAAATTGTTTTGAATCTGTTTTCAACTTAATTCTTATATCAACTGGGACTTCTTTAATATTTACTGATTTATTAACGTAATCTAAAATGTTATTAGAAGAGTTTCTAATAATACCTGATTGCCTTTCTTTTACAATTGTTATTGCATTATAAGGTATAAGTACTTCTTTAAATGAATCAAGTAAACTCAACGCACCAACTTCAGATAAAATTGCTAAAGTATTAGCATCAAGTAAAATTTTATCATCAATTTTTTTAACATCTTCAATTGAATTATATATATTTCCATCGGAGATTTGGACATTAGTAAATGGATAATAATTATTTAAAAGTATTTCTTCTATTCCAGTACCAACCAATTTATTGTAAACTGTAATTCCAATTATACCTTGAACAAAATACGAGTTTATATGCGATAGATCTCTTTTCCCACCAATCATATCCTCCAATTTATTAAGTAAATCTTGTCCACTTTCATTCTCTGAATGTTGAAGCACTTTAAACCATTTTGGATTATGATTCTTAGAATAATATTCAGCCATATATATAAAAGCATCATCAGTTCTACCATTATTCATGCAAAATGCTGTATAGTATTGATGAAATTGAGAATCCAAATCGTTCTTAACATATTCCTTAATTTCCTTAAGCTTTTCAAATGCTTGTTCTATATAACCCTTCTCTTTTAAAACAATAGAATAATAAATATAATATAATTCAGGTTTCTCTAATTTAAAAGGCTCAACATATCCAAGATAAAATTCTGCATCATATAACGAATTGCTACTAAGTTTCAGTTCTACAGCCTTTATTAAATTATTATAATTTCCATCAATTTTAAACAATTCAAAATAAGCTTTAGCTTCATTATCTAAATCACCCTTAAAAGTGTAATAATTAATCCCCAATATTGCTTTACTAATTGGAAGTAGCATTTCTAAATTGCTATTCTCATACTCATTAAAGAAATCCTCATACTTTTCATTCTTAAGTAGATACATCAATCTATTATAGAGAATAAACGGCATTTGAAATCCTATAATCTGATATTTACCAGTATCTATATTTTGAAAAAATTCATCCAATTCTTCAGATAAATTATAATCAAGTAGCAATACAAATATATCGTATATAACAAGAGAATTATTAACAACTCGTTTAATCTCTTTAATTTCTTGAATAACCTTATCTTTCTCATTTCTCTTATCAAGAAAATGGATATAATTCATCCAAAGAATTTCATCATTGTTATCTTTGTTAAATTTTTTATAATAGTGAATATATCTGATATCTTGACTATCTTCTATTAATGCATTCAATAAAGCCAGTTGTAATATTTTATCATTTTGGTATTCATTTTCAAGTACTGGAACCAATAAATTAATTTCCGATTCATAATCTTTTTTAATTTCATAGTAAAATGATTTGTATTTCACTTTTTCATAATTGTTAAGATAGTTGAACGTTTCTTCGTTATATATTCCATTAATAATTTCAGCTTCCACGACATACTTCAAAATATCTGGTTTTGACAAATCAACAAATTTCATACACTCGCTTTGTATGTCAAGAATCCTCTTATGTTTGTTCGTTATAGAAAAGATACAAAACAAGTATGGAAAAATCAATCTTGATATTAAATGTAAAGTATCAATATTTCTATTTTCATAGATCTCCTCTAATTTCACTCTTGCTTTTTCTAATTGTATAAAGTCAATTTTATCAAGAGTCACCATCTCATTTTCTTCAATTTCCTTAACTGATTTAAAATATTCACAAACAGCAATTGCTATTTCTTTTGGAAGACTTTTTATGAATTCATTTGACTTAATATAATTTTCTTGTGCATAGTCAAAATCACGATAATTAAAGGCTAAATCACCTAAACTTGCATAAATAGTTGCTTTGTCTTTAATTTCTATAATAGCATTTTTAAGTAATTTATCTAACTGCATTTTACCCTCTATATAGGATATATCCTTATTTGTTGCCCGTAACAGAATACCCCAAGCTAAAGCATTGAAATAATCACCTTTTGCCTTAACGGCTTTTTCATTGAGAATAATTGCTTTCTCTAGTCGTTTATTATTATATTCCCATATAGATAATAAAAAATAATATCTATGAATCTCTTTTATATCTTCTCCTAATGCATCAATTTTGATTGACCATTTATTTATAATGTTCTCATCTGCTTCTAAATTTATATAACAGTTAAGTAATCCATTATAAACAAGAAATTTTTCATCATTGATATAATTAATAAATTTATCAGATTCAATTAACTTCTCATATTCATTTATTGCTAAATATGACTTACCATCAGTAATTAGCTTTTCTATTGGAATAATTTTTTCTTTAAATTCTATTGAAGAATCTTTATTTAAAGCAGTCTCATAAATTTCTTCAAGCTGTTTAGTAATATCAAGATGGAAGTTATATTCTTTAATCTCTACATTATTTGCAACAATGGAATTACTTGCGTCTATGTTGCCATTAACACTACTTGGGCTAAACATTACCTTTTCATTCTGAAAAATCCCTCGAAATAAATCATTAATCTTCCACATATAATCTCCTAATATATTAATCCTTTCCGTTGTTCTTATTTATATCATTCCCAATTGTTGAATTACTGAAATCAATATCTCCATACTTTGTCTTAGGTTTAATAATCACAGTATTCTTTTTGCTATAAGTTAAAAATCCTGCAACAGCCAATATTATTCCAACAATTCCAAAAACTATAGTTAGAACAATTCCTGTGTCCATCAACTACACCTCTTTCATAATTAATTGCATACATTACAATATTCTGAGTCAAACTACAGATGTAATATTTCTTTATAATATATTTTAATCTTATTGTATCATTTCTACAAATAAACTTAAATTCCTTTATATATAAATTTCCCGCTTTTATTCCACCGCAAAATGAATATTATATAATTTATTCACATAATCATCAACGAATAAATAATGAATCAAAGTATATACTATTGTCTAAAAAAGATATTTTTATTTGATTTTTAGAAATTAGAACCCTATTATATTATAAGATAAGAAGTAGTCTTGATAATTTTAAGACCTGTACACATAATTGAGAAAATTCAAGATACGATTAAACAAATCCAGGTTTTATATTATTTTAATATTATACTTTAGTTCTGCTCACTTTATACTTTTGTAAAATGAGCTTATCCTTAATACTTGCCATTTTAAGTATTTTCCACTCTGGCAATTCAACTTCATTTTTATAAACATATTCGTAAATCACATCTAACCTTCTAAATCTAAATTCTTCTATACTTTCACAAACTGATTCTAAAAACTCTTTAGTATTAGGCATTTTATCTAATTGCATCGTTATTAATGCACGTTTGTGGATTCTCGTTCCAATTAATGATTTTGTTATTCTAATTGGTTTTATATTATTCTTAAGTGAATTATATGCTTCTTTTACAAGCCTTAATGTTTTATTATCTTTATCATTCCAATAATCGCTATAATCAATTGTATTTGTATTTCTCTTGCTTTTATCTGGCAGATTGTCTTCAAGCCATTTTCTATCATGTTTTAATGACCATAAATATTGTCTCGTTAATCTTTTTCTTATATTATTTCTAATTATATCAGGTTCTAATGCAATTATTTCAATAATTTCTTTTCTATATTGATTTCTCAAATCTTCTTTATTTTTAAAATTTTTATCTATTTTATTTAATATTTTTCTATTTGTATTTAACAAATTTCTTATACCTAATTTTTCTGAATATTTTACTACAGTACCAGGATCACAATGCATTTCCCTAGCTATTGCTCTTATAGATATATTAGTATTTACAAGTTCTTTTAACTTTGCCTCCCAAACATCTCCATAACTCCTAACTCTTCCAATATGCATTAAGTCTCCAGTTATTTTTCTAGAATAAATGAAGCCACAGTCACACTTAAATATTCCAATTGTACCTTTACTCTTGCAATCCGTTATTATTTTACAATCTTTAATTACTGGTTTCCTATAATTTGTACAGCATGGATTTAAACATAGCCAAGGTCTTTCAATATCTGATTTTACATGAACTTTTATCAAACTAACAAACTTTTCTACATTACCACACAAAAAATCAATTAATAATATGTGCCTTAAAGGATGAAAAGTTTTATTGTGTTTTCTTACTATGTTATTAAGCCAATTAAACTTATAATCTTCTTCTAAATCACTTTCAAGTATTTTAAGAAATTCATTTCCATAATGATTTAAAAATTGACTCTGTAATTCTACTTGGTTCACTCTTCCTTTTCTATTTGTTAATCCTTTTCGATACATTAAATAATCATATTTATCCTTAATTTCATCTATAAAATACGCTACATTATTATTGAGTATAAAGTAGACATCTTGAGCTATTCTTAATAACTTTTCTTTATTCTCATCTTTAGGATAATTAATATCAAAAAACATACTTTCTTTATCAAAACAAATATATTCTTGCCTCTTTGAATTCACAACATATGGCTTTAATAAGCATCCATGTTTTTCACAAACAAATACACCTTGTACTTGATGAGTTCTGTGAATATACGCTTCACCATACTCACTAAATTCTTCTTTTGAACATACTGGGCAATAATTTATATAATCTTTTTTACAAATTGTATTACGCATCATTCCAATTTTATATTTTATTGATTTTCCATCAGAGCTTATCATAATCTTTTTAATTTTATTGATTTTTTTCCTTCTCGTAAAACATGAATACAATGGTAATAAAGTATTATTTTCTATAATATCATTAATATTAATATCAATTTTGCCGTTTAAATTTTTAATAAATTCTTTCAAATGACTTTGAAATTCTATCGTTGGTATTATATCTATTGTATTAAAGACATCTTTTAAAGTAAATCTCAAATTTGTATTTCCAGAATAACTACTATACCTTCCAATTACACTATATATTAATTCGTCCTTATATATGGATGGTAAATTATAAATCATAAAAACTGCTTCCTTCACTTATATCTTCAAGAATATCTTTCTTATTTTCTTCTTGAAAATTTTCAAGAAGTTCATTATTCTTTTTCCTAGCCCTTTTGGAATTTGATTTTTTATTTGATTGATTATTTTTTTGTTCTTTTGATTCCACTTCCTCTAGCAATATCTTCTTAGCAACTTCTCTTACTAAAATACTAATATCCTTATCGAATCCTATCTTATTAACTACTTCTACCGCTACCTTTTTAATTAAATTCTCATCATATTGCATCGTATTATATAATGTAATTACTATTGAATCAATAATCATTTGTTTATTTAGATTATCCTTAAACATTTTACTTTTATAAATTTCACTTATTTTCTCCGCAGCCTTATTTCTGCTTAAATATTCTTCTATTTCCATATCTGGTGCTTTTATATCGTCATACTTACTAATTTGCTCAGGATCGTTTGATTCGAAAGCCTTAATTATTGCATCTGTTAATTTGAATTTTTCATCAGCCACCTTATTAATTAAATCTAGTGTGATTTTTTCTTGACCTGAAAGTATGGCTTCAAGTTGAACCGCCATAAATAACTTATTTACTCTATCAATTATCCCTATTGTTTTTTTATACATTAATTCTTTGATTTCATTTGTTAATGGAGTTTTGAATTTCACCCATTGGTATTCCCAAAGAAATTCGATAAATAAATCCCATTCACTATCCGTTTTCTTCAACCTAAAATACTCAACAGTCCCAATTCCTTCAGCCTTTCTACCTTGTCTATATTGTTCACCTAAAATTGTTTTGACTGTTTTATATGTCCCTATATAAACAATAGGTATTCTTATTGTGTTAGTTAAAGTTACAAAAAAATTTAATAATGATTCTCCATTATTTGTATGCCTAATATGCTGAATTTCATCTACAATCAATACTCCAATTGCATACCTTAAGGCGAGAAATGACATTGATGCAATCATTTTATCCACTTTTGTACCTGTTTTCCCATATTGATATGAATAATTAGTTCCTAATAACAAATCTATTTCTTGAAAAAAGTTATCACATACCCCTGAAATTTTTCCGTCGTATGAACAATCAACTCTTAACCAAGGAATTTGAGTAAATAAACTTTTATTGCCATTATAATTAATTATATGTCTTATTACTTGGGGATATTGAGTTAGAGCATTATTTACTCCAGTTGTTTTCCCCGAACCACTTGAACCCATAACTAAAAAACCATTTGATGGATTTGATGCTACAGAACATTGAGTAATAAGTTCATTATTCTCATTATTACTATTAAATATATTACCGCTAGCATTTCTTAATATTTTCAAGTACTGAGGAGTGCCAATTTTTTTATTAACATATCCATTTCTAATAACAATCGACAAATATTCGTCTGTTAACAAATTAGAGGCTGTAGGTAATAAATAATCAAGTAACCTAAATATCGCATGAATTCTACACTCATTTGAACTACATCTTTCTTCTTCAGAATACATGGGGAATTTTTTTATAAAATTAAATGCCTTTTCAGCGTTTTTTATAGGTGGCAAGGCTTCAATTAACAAATTCCCTCTATATGTGGCTTGCTCTTGTACTATATATCTTGCTTCTACATGCTCTCTAAACAAAAATTTTCCTCCACAAATATCTTCATATTGATTATCAATAAAGTCATTATAATATTCATAATTAAACATGCTCTTTATGTCCTTTCAAATTACTTATTTTTTGTAATATTATCTTTTATGAACTTATTAAAAAAGCTTCTTGAACTTCTTGAAATTTCTTCGTCTTCTTCCATTTCTTTCTCTAAATTCTTATATTCTTTTTCATTTTTAACATCCATTTTTAAATATGGATTTCTTGTGAGTGTATTCTGCTCATTATCAATTTTTCTTTCAATCAATCTATTTTCATTTATGTCTTCAATTACTATCTTATTATTTCCACTTTTTTTAGCAGCTTCTTTTACTATCTTATTTCTTTTTTCGCTTCCTTTTGCAAACAGTTGGTCATTGATATCGGTATATATTGATTTTTCCTTAAAATTAATCAATTTATCATAACTTTCAATTTCTTCCAATGTTCTATCAATATAAATATCATTTGATGTCATCTTTCTATTAATTTTGCATTGTATATATTTATTTGTTGATTTATGATAAATAAGTATTTCATTCATACAATTTGAATCGAACGCAATCTCAATTTTTCTATTTTTATTTAATCTAGAAAACCATAATTCTTCTTCTGCCAATTTACATGTATAAAGCATATTTTTAAATTTTATACCTTTCTCAGTTATCGATGCATTTTCGTGCCTTAATAGATAAAATCTAAGTTTATCCTCTGGCTCTTTCCTTAATAAACCCTTTTTATTTTTGATACCCCAATTCCAAATTTCATTTGCACTTGGTTTTACCCCAGCCCAAACTAGTTCTTTTTCAAGAGGATAATCTTTCATAATCATTGCATTTCTTTCCAAAACGGCTTCAATAACTATTTGAGTAAATTCATAGAGATCAAGCTTAGCATCTTTCCTATAATCCTTTTTCCCACGTTCTCTATACTTAGTCATAATTATTCCTGGCAAATCCGATTTAATCATATTCTCAATTATATTGAATTTCTGTTCGACTGTCCCTTTTGCCTGACCCTCAAATGTAGGTGCATATTCAGTCGATATCTTTAAATACTTTACTAACATATCAGAATTCTTAGTAAGGAATCCTCCTCTATCACCCATAATTATTTGTGGAGATCCATCTACATTCAATTCCTCAATATTTTCTTCTATGCCATAATATCTGCAATAATTCTCCTTAGGTTGAATTGTATTATAAAGCAATGATGCGTATCCTGACCATGAATCCTGCTCAAGTCCAATATGCATTCCAGTGATTTTTGTAGAAAAACAGTCAGCTGATATGTAAAGAATAGGCCTACCAATGCCTAAACTTCTATCAATTCTATTTACAAGATATATTGGAAATATTGTGGAATCTACTTGATATCTTAGTCCAGGATTAAATCCATCATATACCGTATCTGACTTTATAGGCTTAACATTATTCTGATAATTCTTTTTACCTTTTCTGTCCTTTTCCATTTTATCCTTATCTATGCTTTTCTTATACCAATTATAAAATTGATATATCGTTGGTTTTTCATACCACAGCTTATCACTATAATAATCTCTTTTAATATTTCTAAAGGTCTTTGCAAGTGTAATTTTATCATTATTTCTATAATATCTATCAATTCCATCTTGAAAAACTTTTTTCACATTCTCATCTATAACGATACCTATATTATCTCCCATCATACTTCCCGCTACGCCTTTTCGACCTGGCTTTTTTGTATATGTTTTATCGACACACCTTCCACAATTATTATATTTATCAAACAAGGCATCCTTAGTCCTTCCTCCTTGCCAATACTTTCTCAAATACTTGTATATGCACTTTTCAGAAACATCATATTTATCCATAGCCTGTTTAACAAATTTACCTCTATATTTTCTAACGAAACAAAAGGGAATATTTTCTAAATTATCAATCATATTTACAATATTATAACTGTTTTCAAGTTTTTCTTTTCTATTTTCATTTAAATTTTCTTCAAATAAAATCACATAATCATCGTTTGGTATGATGGTATATGCTCCTTCTTCGAACCCATTATTAATATCTTCTAATAACTTAACGTTTATATTCAATTTGTTGATACCCATTTGGATACAATAACATTTTCCTTGTTCTGCATCAATCCATAAAATCCTCTCGATTTCATTAGTATTTAAATTTTTAAGTATGTCATTAGTTCTAACTTCCATAAGAATCACCTCATTAAATCTATACCCAAACTTTCATTTCATAATAATTAAACTTTTTCTTAAAATCAACTTTAACTTCTTTATGAGTTATAAGGTACTTGAAAAAATTTAAACCTTCTCCTTCTTCCCATCCCATATCTTCTTGAAAATCCTTTGTTGTTTTCATAATATCCATATTACATTTGAAAATTTTCTCTTTAAATTTATTAATCAGCCAATCCATTTCATACTCATCGAATTGCATTTTATCATTCCAGAAATAATCTTGATATATACTGTAAATATTCTTTCCAATAACCTTGCATTCTTCATCATGCAAAATCACTCCCCAATCTATACCTTTTTGTGACCAATATTCTTTTTCTATTAGGAATTTTTCTTGAGTACGTATCTTATTAAAGTCATCTTCAGTTTTTAGTGTTCGAACTATTTCTTTTACTACATCACCTTTCTTTACTAAAAGGTTAAAATCAGACGTCATAACTGTTTTCATATTACGATCACTTCTATTTTTGGGTGGATGAATTATATTCATTTGATCTGCAATCAATAATGTCTTTTCTATTGGCAACAACGGAAATTGCTCTCTTATATCCAATACATTATCCTCCATCTGATAAATTAGAAAAACCCATAACTCTCCATCGGATAATAAATAATATACCCTGTTATGTTTCCATCCTAAAATTTTATGAGTACGGCTATCAGAAGGAAGCTCATGAGGCAATATCCATGGTTTATAGTTTTCTCCATATCCTTGTCCTCTTTTTTCTCTAAGTCTAGCTTTATCAGTTTTTCTAACCATTGTCATTTCATTTCACCCTCCAAAAATACCGTTCCATATTCCTTTTAACTAACTGTAATCTTTTTCAACAAAAGGTAGCTTACTTGTATTATTGTTATTACTTTTTTCAACATCTATTTTTACTATTTTCACAAATACTTACTTGATAATTATAAAAATTTATCTCTATTAATGTAAACTCTAACAATTACATCTATATAATAAGGAATATAAGGCAAATATCTATATAATACATAACATTACTGTATCTATAACTTGTTATTCATTTTCAAAATTTATGGCAACTTTCTAAATATTGTTCTTATTTTATTCTGCTTATTTTTATATTTTTTCCATTATTAAGAATACTATGCACAAATATTCGCTTATGTATAAAAACTTTCAAACTTTTTATACATAAGAATATAAATCTTAAAAGTGACAAAATATATATTCAGAAATTTTTATTAAGAAGGTGTGCGTCTTTGTTAAATAACATAACTGAACCTTTTGATGATGAAATATTTTATAGTTGGTTTTGTAGATATCATTTACTTAGTGGTAATATCAATTCAACATATACAGATATGGACTTTTTTGGTATCAAAACGTATAACAAAAACATTAGCTATCCATGCAATTTAAACTATCTTTGCTCACAGCTCCCATTTACCTTTAATATCTCATATGATTCAATTATAAATAACAATACATGCTTTCCAATTTTTAAACCATTTTTAAAAAAGTCTTTTTCAAATTACTTATTAGAGCTCATGAAATACGGAACAACTACACCCAAAAGTAACATAAGAAAAATTTCATCTTTATTTAATAATAAGATAATAAAAATTTGTAACCAATGTATTCTTGAAGATAAAAAAAATTATGGTATATCATATATTCATAGGATTCACCAAATCCCTGGATGTTTTATATGCCAACACCATCATATACCTCTTGAATATATAGATTTATCAGGTAAATCATATATAAATAATTATTATTCTATATTAGATAATATCATTAAACTTAAGATTCCTTTTAAATTAGATAATAAAATCCACAATGATTTGTATGAACTACAATCTGATGCTATTAATTTTTTAAAATTCAATATTAATGATTATACTGTTGAGAAAGTTATAGCTAAATACAAACAAAAGCTAATTTGCGATGGATATTCAACCATCAAAGGGGTAATTAGATACGAAGATTTGTCAAATAACTTTTTAAACTTTTATTCTAAAGACCTTTTAGATTTTTTCAATCTTAATATAAGTTTAAACACTCTCCCAAGCCAAAACCCATTATGTAATTTAGTAAGAAATTCATCGACTAAATTTAATCCAATAAAACATTTCTTATTTATCAAATTTTTATTTGGAAGTGTAGAAAATTTTATTAATGCTCCTGAAGAATTTTTACCATTTGGTGTTGGCCCATGGCCCTGCCTAAATAGTGCTGCAACACATTACAAAGAAAATATAATACCTTCTTATGAGTTAAGGAAGTCTACTCTTGACAATAACTTATTTGGTGTATTTGAATGTAAATGCGGCTTTGTCTATACTAGATCTCTACCAGAGAAAGGTAATGATGATAGATATAATAAGCGATCTGTCCTAAATAGAGGTGAGGAATGGGAAATCAAAGCTACGGAACTTATTATAAGTGAAAATTACACCTTAAAGAACCTTGCTTTACTTCTAAATTGTAGTACTGGTAAAGTTATCTCCCATGCTATAAAAAACAAATTGCTACATCACATAGAAACAAAAAAGAAATATAGAAAGATAAAAGATAAGTTCCAAAGTAGCCAAAACTTACTAGACGAATATAAGCAAAAAATAACGCAATTTATATCTGAGCATCCAGATATGTCAAGAAGTAAGATAGCTAAAGTATTAGTCGAAGAATGTAAATCAGTCCTAAGAAAAGATAAGGAATGGTATGATAAAAATATGCCACCTAAATTAATACCTTGTAATAATAATAACTATGTTGATTGGCATGAAAGGGACCTAGAAACAAGCAAACTAGTCCAGGTTGCAATTAAGGAGATAGAAGAAAACACAGATCTTAAATTAAGCAAACAAAACATCGCTAAAAAGACTGGACTAACATTCATTGTAGAATCAAGGTCTCAATCTAAAATGCCAATAACACAAAAAATTATTGTAGATTCTAAAGAAACAAAAGAAGAATATATTAAAAGAAAAACTGAATTTACAATTATGAACTTGAAGAGAGAAAAATGATTTACTTACTAAAAAGCTGCAGAATTAAGTAAAATATACTTAAAATCTGCAGTTATTTTTATGTACTATGCTCAATAATCAAAATATGTATTTTTTTATTAAATAACTTATGCTTGTACACTTTAAAAATTTAAACCTATAATCAAAATATTTACATGGATAGGTATAGAATAATCCTAAATGCAACTTTCTTTATGTCTCTATCTTTATTATTAAATACTATTTTTAAAAATGAGTTTTTTATTAGCTTAGTCTTGAAAACAAAATTATCTATTTAAATACCTTAAAATTACTTAATACAACTTGTCTAACTTTAAAATAAAGTTAATTGCTCCATTTTGCATTCATCTTTTTTAATAAAAGAAAACACACCAATAATTATAAATTTAGGCCAAGGATGAACGGTTCCCAAAATAAAATAACTTTCTCTTCTTTCATTATTAAAAAAACCTAGCCACTTTTCTTTCAGTTTTTCTAATGCAAGTTTTTCATTCTTGTAATACCTTTTAATGTTTCTATAAGTTTGATATATTTCCCAGTCAGTAATTTTCATCTTATGTGTCTTGGTACATGTTTCGCTACAATTAAATTTAAATGAAAATTCCCATGGTACCTTTTCTAATACATTATGTTGATTATCAAATATTGAAATCTGATTTTGATGTTAGTATAATATTGTAGACACTAAAAGCCTAACACTTTAAAATAAAGAAAAAGAAGGAAGAGGTAAATCTTATTGAATATCTGGATTTTAATTCTGCTAGACTTGCTATTTTTGAATATATAGAAACCTAGTATAACATAAGAAGGCTACATAGTAGCATTGGCTATATGACTCCACAAAAATGTGAAGATTTATCTAGAAATTCTGCATAATTTGTTCAACTTTTTGTGTCCAAGATATTGACATAGATCCAGAAATCAAATGAAAGGTCAGTATAAACGTTGATAACAGAGAATTCTACACTTCAAGTTTAGTTCTTTTCATAATTTAACATTTTAAAAAGTAAAACTATCGACATCTTTCAATGTCTCATTAGCTATCATTAAAAAGTTTCCTTAATAAATATCAAAATTTATTTGCCATATTTTAAATAAGTTAAGCTTCTTCATTATAAATCCACAAATGCTTACTGTAATCTTAGTATAATTGAAGCTATTTTATTTAATTAATAAAATAAGCGTACCCTAAAGTACGTCTTTATTAAGCAAAAAATTAAGGAACAATATTACTGTTCCTATACTGTATATAATTTTTCATTTTACTAATAATATTGTATATAAGATTTTCTCTTAATAACATTTTCACCTATGCCTTTTAAGAAACGAGGTGTTGATGATATGAATATATTATTTTTTATTTTAAAAATGATAATATTTATTTTAGAAAATCTTTTATAATCTTTGAAAGAGCTCCTTCACAGCTCTTTCTTTATATATATTATGTGATTTATTTATTTTAATTATTCTTTATTAAATTAATTTAAATTTAATTTATTATTATTTAATTGAAACATATACTAAGTACAGCTTGTATAATAAATTTCTAAATATGCAAAATAAACTTTGAGAAAATCAGACCTAAAATAAAACTAACTGCAACTAATATATACATACCTTTCATTTTCTTTTTATTTTCCTCTTTTATGCGATTAATTTCTTCTATGAATTTATTTTCTAAATTTTTCATATCATCATTCAAATCTGTAATCTTATTTTCATATTGTTCTTTCACTTCTGATTCTTTCTTTTGGCGTTCAATAACATCATCGTTCATTCTTCTAAAGTAATCACCTAAATTAGCTGGTGTATCCGATTTTTTATCAGCTATCTCATCTAAAAACACCTTATCATCTGCATGTCCAATTGCAGTTAAGAATACAGTTTTCATTTCAAGTACAGCTTCAGCAATATCTGGATCATTAAATATTTCAAGTCCACTTCCACCACCTCTTGATAAAGCAATAATATCATATTGCTTTTCATCCAATTCTCTTATTTGATTGATTATTTCTTCTTTTGATGAAAGATTTATTCTATATTCATTTATAGCGTATGCAGTTATTGAATTTTGCATTGACTTATATATATCTTTATCTACTATACCATTATTTCCAAATATAAATGCAATTCGTACTAGTGTATTATTATATATTTTATTTCTTATTAATCCATCAACTTCTCTATATCCTTTATTAACTTTTTCCTCTCTAATATTAAATGTTTTATATTGTTTTTCTGTAATAAGTTTTCCTTCTTCATTTTTTATTTCAATAACATAAAAACTTATTTGTATAAATCCTTCATTTTTTACCTTTCTATTCAAATATCCATAAAAGGTATATACAAAGCCATCTTTTAGTCGTTCTCTCAATTCTTCATTTACCACCAAGGTAATTTCAAATTGGCTATACCTATCAACTATCTTGTCATAATAGCAGTTATTTTCATATAATTTTCTTCCTACGCATCTGTATACTCCATTTAAATAAATTTGTATTTTCTCTTCTTTTATATTCAATGCACTATGATATATATTCACTATAGATTGTGGTGTATAGCAATCATTTATTTCTAATTCTAATGACATCTTACTCATAAAAATACTCCTAACATCAAATTATTCTTGTTTATCTATTCATATCGCAATTGTCATATATTTTTATATAAAGGTTTTATTTCTGAAAACTTTAAGCTAGGTAATTCTAAATTAATCTTCCAACCATATTTATTTCAGCTTCAAACTGCTGATTTGTTATCACATTCTGAAATTATTATAAAAAACTTCTTCCAAAAAACTTGATGCTGCTAAGAAAATTTATAATAATTTACAAAGTTAATAGAAATATGAACCCTTTTAGTTTATTTTCCTTTTTATCTTATTTATATATGTACTATCACCAGTTTCTATCATACATAGGCGGTATATTATCTTCTTTATTATTAGTCTTCTTATTGATTAAAGCGATAAACAATTTATTTAAAAAGGCATCAATTTTCATGAGGATTTTATTTTGCCTTTTATAATCACCATTTATAATTATATATGGGAATGCAAATATGACACATATTGAAAAAATTATAATTACAAAATAACTTATTTTAGGAAAGTAATTAATTATTATATTCGGTAAACCTTTTTGTCCAGTTATTCTATCACATAATAGTATATAGAGCATAAGAACCCATATAGATACAATAAAAACCATTGTTTTATAACAAAGAACCAATATTTCCATCAAAAATTTCAAAAGATAATTTCTCTTTGTTAGAAATTTCCGCCAATGATAGTCATTATATAAACTCCCTTGTATACTAAAATAATCTTTATTAATATCATAATTAATACTTTTCAATTTTATCCAAATATCATCCCACTTTTCTTTCGATCTATCTTTTTTAAACTTAAAATACACTTTATCCAACTCGTAGAATTTTTGTATAAGATTTTGATTCCAAGACATATATATATATTACTATTTTCTGAACTATATTTTTCTATAAATAGGTGTAATAAGTGTTCTCTTTTCTTTGAATCATTCTCAAGCATAATCTTTCTTAACATATGATATGCTGGGCTATAGAATTCCTTTATACTTTCGTATCCATCTTTATAAAACTTCTCTAATTTATATTTTCTATTACTTAAGACATATCCTAAAAAAGCTCCTAAAAATGCTGTAATTATCGGTAAATAATCTTTTAATAATTTATAATAAATTATATTATCATTCCCTTTCCTTATTTTTAAAATTTTAAGATTTTATCATGCAAACAACTATCTTCTATTTTTCTATTTCTAATTATTTGAAAATCATCTCAGAAATTCTTTTTATATCACTTTCATATTCTGTGTATAATTCCATCATATCTTCTAGATTTTTAAATACATGCTCAGGATTTAAATATAAGCCTTGATTAAAAATTATATCTCCACCAACTCTAGGTCCATTATTCCAATCATTACAACAATCATTGTGACAAATATGAATATAAGTCATAATGGAAGTATCTTCACCATACCCCCATTCAATACGTGAATCAGAAATATTCATATATTTACCACACACATCACAAATACCATCATTTGAAAAATTATGCATATAATCATCCTTCCAATTAATATTATATATTTATTTTAAGATTATTTAAGTGTCATATATTATCTACCCAACTCTATTTTCACTATACTGATTTTTTATTTCCCTATGAAAAAATTTACCCTTAGATTCAGAATTTCTAAACTCATACCATAAAAATTCCGGATAATCAAAATATTGCCACACTGCTCCACTTTTAAATTCAACCTCTAAAATTGAGCAATTAGGATCATATCCAATGCTCGTTATCATTGATGACTCTATATATTCTCTGTTCATACAACTTCTCCTTTATATTTATATTTTTTGTTCTCTTATTTTTGTTACAACTGTTTTATAGTTATTTATATTACTTTCATGCCTCCTTGTCCAACTTTCAACTAATTTAGGATCTTCACTTGTCGGCCTTGGATTGTTTAGCTTTATTCTTACCCTCGAAGGTATTTTTATTGATTCTCCTACAATAACAGCTTCACCAATTCTTAATGAAGGTAATAAATCTATTAAACTATTAAGATTTTCTGGTGATGAGGATTTAACAATAGATTGATCTCCAGAGTTTGTTAAGCGTAATGCTATTAGAGTTCCTATTTGAGCTAAAATTGTTTCTGAAATTTCTGAAGGTCTCTGAGATATAACTAATGAACCAACACCAAATTTACGTCCCTCTTTAAAAATTCTTTCGACAGCATTTTTTGAATAACAATTGCTTTCGTTTTTATTTAAATAAGTATGAGCTTCTTCAAATGCAAGTAATAATGGTCTTTTTTTCCCAGTATATGATTCATTCCTTCCCCAAAACATACTGTCATAAATAAATCTTGTTATTAATCCAACAGTTATATCTAATACTTCAAATGGAACCCCGCTCAGATCTAATATTACTAATCTTTCATCGCTTCCAATCCATTCATTAAGAAGATTATGTAAATCTTTAGATGACTTTTCATCCTTATATTCTCCTGGATTGAATAAATAATCATATCTAGAATCCTTTAGTCTTGAAAGTATTTTCTTCTCATATGCATAATACTCAATATGTTGGCTTTTATAAGGTGCAGTGTTACTAGCTGTTTTTAAATGAGACTTAAATTTAGCACCTAATAAGTTGTCAAAATCTCCATCATCTTCAATTTCAGCTGTTTCTTTTTTTTGTTCATCTTTTTTAGTTGTTGTAAAGCTTGCATTTAACCACCAATTCATTTCATACCATAACTTTCTTGCATTGAATGGTATAGGCGAATCTGCTGTAATAAGGTCTTCATTTACTTTACCTGCTTTTAGATCATAATTTTCTTTCTTCAGTGAAGTTACTAATTCACGGAATAGCCTATATTCAGTTCTCTGATCATCAGTTGGCTTAGCTGCAACCAAAAAATATGCCAATTCATCAAAATTCATTAACCAAAATGGAATATAAAGTGGATTGTTTTTATCATTTATTTTTAAAACTTTAGCTTCTGGAAAAGCTGAAGCATATTCTCCATGTGGATCAACTAATATTATTCTTGATCCAACATAATCATTTAAAATTGATTTTAATATACTTACTGTAGTGTTAGACTTGCCACTTCCTGTTGACCCTAATATTGCACAATGTCTTAATATCAATTTATGAATGTCAACATAAACACTAAGATTTTCAGATGAAGCATGTTTACCTATTTCAATTGATCCTTCATTCTTTTCACCATATATTTCGAACAAATCATTTTCTATAACTAAATGGACCTCATCATTAATTGTAGGATATGTACCAATTCCTTTTTCAAATTCATCATCTCCAATTTTCTCACCAACAAGTTGAACAGTTAAAAATCTTGAACCAATATATTTATTTACTGAGCCTTCTTTCAAATCCTTGCTTGCTGTATTGCTAACTGCAGAGACTATTCCATAGATGGATATATTTCCAATGGGAATTTTTACAAATGTCCCAATTTGTCCAATCTTATATAACCTTCCATTTATAATTGGTGCAGAAGATGGAATATGATCGCTAACCTCAACCTCTATAGAACTAGAATCAACTCTTATAATTTTCCCTAAGTATGTAATATCACTTTCCATTTACAATCTCCTCTATAACTTGTTTCCTACCTGAATTTATAACAAAGAAATCAGCTAATTTGTTAAAATCTCCAAGTATAAATTTTTCAGATGACTCGTCCCAGTAATTTTGCCATTTTTCGTTTGGATTTAAATCATTCTTGTTAAATGACCATTCCCCAATCACCCCATTTATTATAGCCTTATTGGGTCCAAATACATTTAAATTTAAATAAGAAGATACAAGCTTATAAATATTTTCTACTTCTTCATCCTTATAAAAGAATACTTGGACAAAAAGTCTATTATTTTGTCTAAGACAATTAAAAATTATTTCATTAATATGCTCATCAGAAAATGAATAACCAGTGAAGATAAATAATAATTCTCCACTTAAAAGATAGTTCTTTAGTCTATCAAAATACGCAATAAAAGGCTGTTTCCTTGAAATAACATATTTTTCTTTTGACGGATAAATTACAAGTTCATTATTAACACAATCTATTGAATCTATCTTACCAACTCTATTTATTCTATAATTGTTTTTATCTTTATCTTTTTTCCAAGACCAATTTAGGGAACCATGTATTTTCCATAATCTTATCCAATTATGCGTTAAATCGCTTTGTTGCACAAAAGTATCTATGCTTTCTTGCCAAAAAAACGGCTCATATGAACCGACAAATCCATCAAAATAAGGAATCATCGTTTCCTCAAGTGCTCTCTCTATAATCAAATCATAATTAGTAGTAAATATTTCCTTAGAATAATTTCTATTTTGCATATTTAGCCACGATAAAAATTTTTTAGTACTATTAATATTAGCATTTTTCTCTTTATCCATAATAATTTTAAAGATATTCTTACATATCTCTATATCTAATTTTTTTGCTAATTCTCCATTTACATTTATATATTCCCTGTCATTTCGTTCACCTGTTATTTCTCTAATTTGTCTTATATGATTTAATATGTTTTCAATAGTAATATTTATATCTGGAAATGTTAAAATTAAATTATTCTTTATATTTTGAAAACTAGTTAAAAGTTCATCTTCAAGCAGCTCTTCTATTTTATTCGTTAGTTGTTCAATATTCGGTATCCCAAGTGCACATGAACTACCCGCTCCAAAAAAGAAACCTAAATTTTTCGAGTATGATAATTGATTTTTTAATTCTTTTACTTCTCTAATAATATCAAATTTTTCCATAACTCTATCCTCCGTCATATAATACAATAATATAAATTATATTATATATTATAATTTATATTACAACTTACCTATTTTATTACATTATATTATATTATATATCATATTTGTACATTATCTTCAATTTATATTATTTATTTTGTTTTTTGCAATAATAAAAAACATAAAAAGATATACCAATATTTCCTCATATCTTTTTATGTTTTCTTCCAGATAAATGAATTATTCTATTTAATTATTTTCAATTTAGGTTTATTTATATTTTCAATATAATTTTCAAAGTAACCTTCAGGTAAAAAGCATAAATTTTCTATATCTTTATAACCCATACCTATATTATCTAAAAACTCCACAGCAGTAATAATATGATTTTCAATTAACAATTCTATAGCTTCTTTAAACATATTTGGTCTTTCAAATTTAATATTATCGTCTAGTGGCTCTTTGGATCTCCATCTCTTCATACTTATTTGTTTAAATAAATAAGTATATTGTTCATCGCTTACTATATTTAGTGAATGTGCTCTTACAATCATACCTGCAATAGAAACTTTCCACTTTTCTTTTAAATAAACAAAAGAATCCAAAGTAGTTGTATATATATCTTTTACGAATTCTTCAGCTGGCAATAAAAATGAACTTGCAAATTTTTTTGCTTCATTTTCAATAACAATGTAGTTTTTTTCAAATTCATGTTCTTGTAAATGCGAATGTAAAATTATATGCCCAAGCTCATGAGCTAAATCCATTCTTGATCTTACAGCTGAATCTTTATCACTCCCCAAAATAACAAAAGGTACTCCAATACTTGTTAACTTTGAAAAGGCATCCACTTTTTCAGAGTTTAGTTCAATTCTAGTAATAATTATACCCTTCTTCAGCAATAAATTTGTTAGGTTATTTATCGGTCCGCTACCTAATCCCCAGTATTGTCTCAATTTTAATGCCACATCATCTATATAATCATCATCAATGCCAATTTTATAGTTTAAATTCAAGTCTTCAGGTATATCAAAACTAGGAAACTCAATATAATTTTGAATAAATGAGTATATTTCTTTCATAAATTCAATATTTTGCTCTAATGAAATCTTAGTTTTTTTACTAGTTGACCTAAGGCTTCTAAAAAATGTGATACCTTCAGACGAATTTTCTAAAGTGAATTTCTTATCTTTATAAAAAAATGGAATTGGGAAATCTAACAATTCAGAAATTTTTATTAAATTTTCTATTGGTATTTTAACAAGACCTGTTTCATACTTTGATATTATCTGTTTTGTTAAATCTAACTTTTCTGCTAAATCATTTAATGAATAGCCTCTAGCCGTCCTAGCTTCTTTTATCCTTATTGGTACAACAGACTTTCTATTATTATCTGAAAAATCTAAATACCTCATGTAAATTACCTCATCTCTTGCTCATACTTTTTAATGCTGTCAATTATATCTTTCTTTATATTTTCTCTCCCTAAAACTCTTTCATATGTATCATCATTATTCAAATATTCTTTTCTTACTAATCTTAATTTCTGAGTTATTGGAATATAGTCAATAACATTTCTATATTCACTATCTGGTATAACTATATTAAGAAAGTCTAATTTATCGTTCCTTAAATTGTATGTTATTATTCCATAATAAGGAACATCACCAACCTTTATCTCATTCTTATCTTCATATAGTTTCAATTGCTTACCTATAGTTGAATTTCCTAGAGAATACTCTTTTTTATATTGAGAAAACCCTGGAAGCATATTGGGATTTTGAGCTCTACCCAATGTAAGCAAGAGATTACCTCTCTTAAGTTCCGTTCTTTTTTGTCCAAATGCCATGCCAATAGCATTGACTTCAAAAGGAAAGCTTTTTGGTATCCTATCAACATCAAAAAACCTCTTAATTATATAATTAATAAGCCTTCCTTTAAATTCACCAAAATAAGATCCTCTAAAAATATCCTGTTCCTTATCAATAAGTTCTGTAAAAACAATTGTAGCATCTTCAAAAATATTATAAATTGGTTGTAATAAATCATTTGACAGTTCATTTTTTATCAATTCTGACGATGAATTATACACTTTCTCACCCCATTTAAATCTTCTTGTCTATTATTATAAGATTTTAATGTGAAATCGTCAACCAAATTCCATTAATTTTTATATCAATAAATTGTATTAAATACTTTACAGTTGGATATTTTTTTTAAACTTAACCAAATCAACACAGCTTCTATTTAATTATATTATCTAAAATCAAGAACTCCCAATGATTTTTTCATTAGAAGTTCCTAATTAATTATAAGTTTCTTTTTTTGTGGTGAGTAATTTTTTCATCCTATTAGTTACGTGGTAAATGCCCCCATTAACTTTAATTTCAGTTCAGACTAATGTTTTTATATTGATGTATATTTATGCATTTTCAACTCATTTCTAACTTACCAACTTAATTTAAACTTACCAACTTAGTTACAAACTTACCAACTTAATTTAGTCGATACATCTATCTAACTTCACTTCCAGTAGGTAATTCTCCAGGAATTGTTACAGTAAACAATTTGCTATCATCCTCTGTAGAAGCAGCTAATATCATGCCTTCTGAAAGTTCTCCTCTTAATTTTACTGGTTTTAGGTTTGCCACTAATACTACATACTTTCCAACTAAGTCTTCAGGTTTATAATATTTTGCTATACCTGAAACTACCTGTCTTGTTTCACCTGCTAAATCTACCTTAAGCTTTAAAAGCTTATCAGACTTTTTAACTGGTTCACACTCAAGCACCTTAACAACCCTTAAATCGATTTTTTCAAAATCTTCTATAGTTATCTCTTCTTTAATTGGTTTAGCAGCAGTTTTTTGTGCTTCTTTTATTGTTGCTTCTTTTAATTTATCTAATTGTTCAAGCTTTGCAGCTACATCTATTCTAGGAAAAATTACATCGCCTTTTTGAACCTTAGTGCCGCATCTCGTTCCATCAAAGGAAAATATACTATCCCAAGTTGTTAATTCGACATTTAATTGTTTGTATATTTTTTCACTTGTTTCTGGCAAGAAAGCTGATAATAATGTAGCTGTTATTCTCAAAGACTCAATAAGATTGTATAGTACGGTGCCAAGTCTTTCTTTTTTAGCTTCATCCTTAGCAAGAATCCAAGGTGCTGTTTCGTCTATATATTTATTTGATCTTCTAATAAGTTCCCAAATGTTATCTAAAGCTTCTGGTATCTTTAACTTATTTATATTATCCTCTACCTTTACAGGAACTTCTAAAGCTAAGGAAATAAGTTCTTCATCTATAGCTTCCTTTGCAGTTGGAGACTGAATAATTCCCTCAAAGTATTTTTCTACCATAGCAACTGTTCTTGATACAAGATTACCTAAATCATTTGCAAGATCTGAATTTACCTTTTTAATAAATATTTCATTATTAAATAAACCATCTGATCCAAATGGTATTTCATGAAGTAAATAATATCTTACAGCGTCTGCTCCAAATTCATTTATTAAAACAACTGGGTCTACCACATTTCCTTTAGATTTTGACATCTTACCACCATCTACAAGAAGCCAACCATGACCAAAAACTTGTTTAGGAAGTTCAAGGCCAAGAGCCATTAAGGTAATAGGCCAATAAATTGTATGAAATCTCAATATATCTTTTCCAATGAGATGGACATTACATGGCCAGTACTTTTGAAACAATTGGTCATTTTCTGTTCCATATCCAAGTGCTGTTATATAATTAAGTAATGCATCTATCCAAACATAAATAACATGTTTTTCATCAAAAGGTGCTTTTATTCCCCAATCAAAGGAAGTTCTAGAAATACATAAATCTTCGAGACCTGGTCTTAAAAAATTGTTTAGCATTTCATTTTTTCTTGATTCCGGCTGAATAAAATCTGGATGCTCTTCGATATATTCAATAAGTCTGTCTGCATATTTTGAAACCTTGAAAAAATATGCCTCTTCCTTAGCTTTTTCCACTGGTCTTCCGCAGTCTGGGCATTTTCCATCCACAAGCTGAGTTTCTGTCCAAAAGGATTCGCAAGGGGTACAATACCAACCTTCATAGGAACTTTTATAAATATCCCCTTGGTTATATAACTTTTCTACTATCTTTTGAACTGATTCTATATGATAATCATCAGTAGTTCTAATAAACTTATCATAGCTTATGTTCATCATTTTCCATAAATCTTTGATTCCTGCTACGATTTCATCTACGTATTCCTTTGGTGTTACTCCTTTTTCTTCTGCTTTTCTTTGAATCTTTTGACCGTGCTCATCTGTACCAGTTAAAAACATTACGTCGTAACCAGACAGTCTTTTAAATCTAGCCAGTGCATCAGCTGCTACAGTTGTATAAGTGTTACCAATATGTAGTTTTGCTGATGGATAGTAAATTGGCGTTGTAAGATAAAATTTCTTTTTTTCCTTCATTTCGTTTCCTCCTAAAATAAAAAACCTCTAAGTTAAGTTATTTACTCAACCTAGAGGCGTAATTTTACGCGATACCACTCTATTTTATCCCTGTGTCACCACAGAAACCTTACTAAGTGACTTTAAAGATCACCCTGCACAATAACGAGTGCTTCCGTCATATCTTACTTACATCTCAGATAAGCTGCTCAGGGGCCATCTTCATAAAAAAATTCACCACCGATTTTCACCAATCCTCGGCTCTCTTTGGGTAGCTTCTTTTATTACTCTTCCCATCACTGCATTTTATAGCATTTGTTTTAATTATACTTTTATTTCTGCGTAAATACAATATATAATATTAGCTTTTTTAAATTTCCTCTATTTTACACCTATGTTCTTTACTATTAGAGTCATAGCATATTGCAACTGCAAGTATTTTTTTACTATTATCTTTCTGTCTTAACTTCTGTACGTATTCTTTATCCTTAATTTGTTTTATTGCCACTTCTGGTAATTCATCTTTTTTAAGTTCTACAATAAAAGGAACATCATTTTTTCTTCTTGGATGAAATGCAAAATCAGCATATCCCTTCCCTGTTTTCTCTTCTCTTTCTACTCTATAAGTATCTCTTGCTGAAAGGTATGCTAAAGTCAAAACACATGAAAGACTATTTTCGTCATTATACTGAAGAATTGGTATCTCAGAATTATGAATATCATGTAAAATACTTACTATTGTTTCTGTGTCCCCATTTATTGTTGCCTTTAGCATCTTCTTTGAATTTTCTATAATTTCCGCCACATACCCAAAAGACTCATCTCTTAAAGCTTTTTCAAATTCCCTCATTAGCTCTTTATTAGGAATCCTTAAGTATCCATCATGATATGATAAGAAGCCAAGCACAATCATGGCTGAATATATCTCTTCTTTATTTCTTGGTATTCCTTGCCCTGCTCTAAAATCTTCATTTATAACAATATCTATTTCTTCACCAGCTACCATTTCTATAACATCATCTCTAATATCTAAAGTATTATACCTTAGATACTCTGCAACCTCATCCATAGCACCAGTATTAGTCCAATAACTTTCACAAAAGCTATTTTGAAGTGCTTTTACTACTGATCTCGGATTATATACTTTAACTCCTGTTGCTGTTTGATAGCCATTATACCACCCTTCTAATTGTTTAAAACTTATATTTTTATTTTTGTCGCAAAGCTTCACTACTTCCTCTTGTATAAATCCAAAATATTGATCAAAGGTTCTATCTTTTAAAAAAGTAAACTCATCAAACATATTAAGGGCAGAAGCACTTGAATATTTCTTTATTGGAAGAACACCTGTCATGTATGCTAAAGCGACATATGGCTGATCTTTTAAAAGATTTCTTAAAAATTCTAAAAAGTCATTTTGATTTTCTTCAAAGAGATTATTAGTGAAAATATAATCCCATTCATCAAAAATAAAAATAAATTTATCCTTTGTGTCATATAACATAGAACTTATATTAAAATATTCATTTGGTCTAATGTTACAATACTTACTTGATATATCTTTTTTTATCGTATCCCTTATCATTTTAATATAATCATCATAAGTGTTTCCATAATCAGATATTGAATTAAAGGATATATTGATAACGTTGAATTTATTTAAATGCTTCTCGTAGTCTTGAGTTTTACTTATATTAAGTTCATCAAATATTTCTCTTGAATTTATTGCTTTTGAATAGTAGGCACCTATCATATCCGTAACACTTGATTTTCCAAACCTTCTTGGTCTTGTTACGCAAATGTACTTATCTGAAGTTTCTATTACCTCACTTAGCTTTTCTATCATCGCTGATTTATCCACAAAATATTTGCTTCTGTATAAATTTTTGTAGTTTTCAAAAGGCTTATTCGTATTTAAATATAGAGACAATTCACCCACCTCGATCCATACAGTTTTATTACTATAGCAAAAGGCAGTATTACCTGCCCTTATGCTTTTCTTTCTTTTTTTGCTGTTTCAATTCAAACTGCTTTTTCTTTTCAAGTTCTCTTTCAGCCTTTGTGTAAACTTTCCTTTGAAGTTTTGTTTCTTCATGCTGTAATTTTAAGACTTTCTGAGCTTTTGTGCCGATTTCAATTTTATCTTTGCAATTTTATTATATTAAACTTATATATGTTTATCAATCATGGACTCATTTTTATTTGCAAAGTAAAATATCTTCTCTACTTTTTGCAAGTGCTTCCATACTGCTCGAAAATCCATTGATACTGAAAAACACATATGAAGCTTTTCTACTATTTCTTTTCCAATCTACTTCTTTTGATTTCTCTAAAAGATCATAGAATACATCTACATCAAGTGGCTGTTCTTTGTATTTACACTCTCCAAAAATAATATTTTTGCCATTTGAATCAAAAGCTACAATATCAATTTCAATATTATTATTCCAAAATCGACCAACCTTATCAAAATTAAAACTCCATTTGCCTTCAGCATTCATTTTCCACATTTCTTCAATGCAAATATCTTCATACACATAAGCTATATGATTATCAATAAGGTTTTTATTTATTTTATTAATTACAAATTCATTTTTATCAATTTCAATAAAACTTTTATTTGGATATATAAATTTAAACCAAAACTCTATAAAATTATCTTTAATTTTATAAAGCCCCCTCTTACTTTTTTCTGGATTTTCCTCTGTTATTGGAACTTCTCTTTGTAAAATATCTAAATTAATCAAAGTTCTTAAATACTTAGTCAAACTGGTTTGTTTTACTTCTAAAGCAGTTGCTATTTTAGATAGTTTTTTATTCCCAGCCGCAATAGTTTTTATTATTGAGAAATAACTTCCAACCTCTGAAACTTCATTTTGTAACAAAAAAATGGGTTCTTCATATAAAAAGCTTTGCTTCGATAAAATATTTTTTTCTATTGCAGAAATAATATTCTCACTATCATAAAACAATTCAATATACTTTGGTACACCGCCCGTAATGCTATAATATTCTATAAGCTCTTTTCTACTTTTATTTTTAAAAAAGCCAGCATAGTCTGTGAATGGTATTTGTTTTAGCTTTATTTGCCCTGTTCTTCTTCCATAAAGTGGACTTCCATAAGCAAGGGTTTGAGCTTCCATCATAGAAATCAACGAACCACACAATATAACCATTATATTGCTTTTTTCCAAAATAGTGTCCCATATTTTTTGAAATATAGACGGAAATGCTTGATTTATTTTACCTAAGTATTGAAATTCGTCTATTATAACTAGCTTCTTTTCATTTGGTTTGTCATTGACTAATGCTTTAAAAATAATTTCCCAATTATCTATAATAGAATTTTGAAGCAATTCATTATTAGTAAACTCTGCCACTAAAATTTTAAATTGATTAAGATTTTCTTTTTCTGATTCCTCTGTAGCAAGAAAGTACAGTATATTTTTATTCTTACCAAATTCGGTTGTAAGTGTTGTTTTCCCTATTCTACGTCTTCCATAAAGAATAATAAGCGAAGATGTATCTTTTTTATATTCATCACTTAAAAATTCCAATTCTTTATGTCTACTAATAAAATCAACCATATAATCCACCTCTTTAAATTATTATACTTTAAATTATTATAATTTCAAGTATAATAATTTAAAGTATAAAATCCCTTTTGCTTTTAAAAATAATTCCCATTCATCCCAAAACTCCAAATCATAATACTTAAGGTATTTATCTAATTCCATTCTATTTATATACACCAACTTTATAAAACCTATTAATATCTTTATTATAGCCTATGATTTGGCATATTAAAACTGTAACTTACTAAACTTTCAGCTTATACCCAGCTCCCCATACGGTTTCCACGTACTGAGGATTTGAAGGTGAGGTTTCAATCTTGTCCCTAATTCTTCCAATATGAACTGTAACTGTAGAAATATCGCCAAGCGCATCGAGTCCCCAAATTTTCTCAAATAAATGGTTTCGTGAAAATACTATATTGGGATTTTCTGCAAGATAAACTAAAAGTTCAAATTCTTTTTGGGCTAAATTCACTTCTCTGCCATTAACAAATACTTGTCTTGATTGCTTATCTATTTCAAGTCCTCCTATTATGATTTTACTTACCTTTTGTTTATTACCAAATTTATTTTTTAATCTCTCATAATTGCTAAGATGAGACTTCACTCTTGCTACAAGCTCTCCTGGGCTGAAAGGCTTAGTAATATAATCATCTGCACCAAGTGAAAGTCCTTTTATTTTATCTATTTCTTCTTTCTTTGCCGATACAAGCAAAACTGGCATATCTTTATGATCGCTAATAGCTTTTAAAATATCAAATCCGTCTAACTTCGGTAGCATTATATCGATAATTAAAAGATCATATTCATTTTTTTTGATCTCATTTAATCCTGACACACCGTCACTACATATAGTTACTTCAAAATCTGCAAGTTCTAAGTAATCCTTTTGAAGCTTTGCTATGCTTTCGTCATCTTCAATAATCAAAATTTTTTTCATACGCTATTCCCCCAATTTACCTAGTGAAATCATAATACTTGTTCCTTCATCTCCGTGGCTAATCCCCCAGATCTGTCCGCCATGCCCTTCTACTATTTGCTTTCCAATTGCAAGTCCAAGTCCACTACCTTTTGAGCCACTTCTTGCTGAATCTGAACGATAAAATCTATCAAAAATATTATTTATTTCATCTTTGCTCACACCTACACCATTATCTCTAATTTCAATAATAATGCTCACTGATGTTTCTCTAAGTATTATTTTTATTTCACCTTTTTCTTTATTCATATACTTACGAGAATTATCAATTATGTTGAGAATAACTCTCTTCATTCTTTCTAAATCGAGCATTACATAAATTGTTTTAGATAATTCATTTTGCAGTTTTAATTCTATATTATTTTTTAAAAGCAAAGGAGCACTTTCAGCAATACAAAATGAAAAATATTCATTTATATCTACCTTCTGAAAATCAAAAGGTATTTGATTCATATCAAGCTTCGAGTAAAGAAGAAGGTCATCTATCATAAAATCTATACTTTCAGCTTTAGAATAAATGGTTTTTAAATATTCTTCCAATTTCTCTGGAGTACTGGCAACTCCATCTAAAATACCTTCCACATAGCCCTTTATAGATGTTATAGGTGTCTTTAAATCATGAGATATGCTGGATACAAGCATTTTTCTATCATCATCGTATTTCAACTTCATCCTAATAGAATCTTTTAACTGTATCCTCATTACTTCAAAGTCTTTGCAAAGCTCCCTTATCTCTTCGTCTCCAGTTTCTATTATTTCATGTTCTAAGTTACCTTCTCTTATTTCAGCAGTTGCAGCTTTTAATAATTCTACTGGTTTAGCAATTCTTGCGGAAAACAAATAAGAAGTTATTATACTTACTATTATTGCAGATACAATAAAGGAAAAAAATCCAACTATAAATAGTTGTTTAACTATATCCCCACCATAATTATTTGGTGCAAGCAAAATTACACTTGCATTATTAGCATTGCTTAACTTTACAGCAACACTTTGAACTTCATAAGAAATATTATTAATTTGATAATTCATCAATATACTTTGTGAATTTACTTCTTTAAAGCATCTAACTGCTTCTATGTCATCTATCCCATCGGATTTATCCACCACATTACTATTTCTTATTATTATGTATTTCCCTTTAATATCTCTAAGTTTTTGTTCTAATAGATTTTTTAGCTCCATCTCATCGAAGGTTACATTACTATTCCTTGATATTTCATTTGTAATATTAAACACTTCCGCTTCAATATCAGCAAACTTTTTTACACTTCGTAAACTTACATTGCTTCCAAATAAATTGGATGCTACTGCACCATAGGAAAACACTACTGCTACTGTTATAATTATAGGAACAAATACTGTTAATGTATTTGATATTATTAGACGTTTATTTATATTCATTTCTTCACCCTATGAAAATTAAAATTCTTTCTTATCAAATAAATAATATCCAGCTGTAAATAACAGTATAACATAACTTATCATAAGAAAAAATTGCCTTATTATTTTTATAATAGGTATATTATCCATAATCCAAAAATTATACCAATCTAACATTGATGTAAATAATATTCCTGAATAGCTATAAAAAAACATACCTGCTACCTTAAAACTTAAATATATTAAAATAGAAGTAAAAAATACCCCTATACCGTTTCCTATCACATTGCAAAGTAAAACAATTATCATCACGACTACAAGCATTGGAAACAAGGTTACTATATATGAAATTATTATTCTCAAAAATCCAATTGCATTAAAGTCATTATCATTAAAAATAAAACCTGCCACTATTGAAAAAAACATAACAAACATCAAATTTGCAAATACAAATACCATTATAGCTATTATTTTAGCTGTGAAAAACTTCAATCTAGATACAGGTCTTGTAAGAGCAATTTTCATAACGTTTTGAGAAAATTCACTTGAAAAACTGTCTATGGTAACAAAAGCTATAAACAAGGGAATAATTGAATTGGAAACTATAGATAATACAAGCGTAGGAAACTCCATGCTTCCTACTCCTCTTAAGCCTAAACTTTCTCTCATTCCTACCATAATAACTTGTCCAATAATAATAAATATTAGAGATAGAACTGCAGCTACTATAATTTTTTTCTTTTTATATAACTTTTCAATTTCGTTTATAACCGCTACTTTAAAGCTTTCCATACCTTTGAACCTCGCTAATAAAATAATTTTCTAGAGAAGCATAATTATTTATTATGTTTTCCGTATATTCAACATTAAGTATCCTTCCATCATATAAAACGCCAATTCTATTGCAAGTCAGCTCTACATCATGGATTAAATGACTAGATATAAAAAAAGTTGTATTTTCTTCTTTTGCCAGTCTTTTTATAATATTTCTTACTTGAATCATACCTTCAACATCCAAGCCATTAAGTGGCTCATCAAATATTATTACCTTAGGATGAGACAATATTGCAGCAGCAATGCCTAGCCTTTGCTTCATTCCTAAAGAAAACTTTTTAGGCTTTTCATTTTTATATCTAAATAATCCTACCATATCTAATACTTCATCTATTCTTTTATCATCTATATTTTTATAAAATCTAGAGAAATGCTTTAAATTTTCATAAGCTGTAAGATAATTGTATGATTCTGCTGTTTCTATTATACAAGTTACTTCTTTCATTGCTTTTTCATATTCTCTGCATATATCATAACCTAATATTTTAACCTCTCCGCTATCTGGTTTACAAAGCCCTGTCATTATTTTCATGGCAGTTGTTTTCCCAGCACCATTAGGTCCTAAAAATCCAAAAATCTCTCCTCTCTCAATTTCTAGGTTTAATTCTATTATACCTCTTCCATTTTTAAAGGTTTTGGTAAGATTTTTTATTTCAATCGCTTTTTCCATCTATTTTCCCCCAGTTCAACCACCTTTAAAATAATGTGTAAAATCCACAATAATGATATACACATCATTGCATCGAAAGCTAAATTCATTAGAAATAGATGTTTCCCTAAATCACCGTGCCCCGAACCTATTTCTGGTAGAATCAGCTGTGAACTAGCAGTGGCTAATACAAATAACAACATTAGATTTAACAATCTCCTTTCCTTATTTTTATTTTTAATCAAGTCTATAATAACAATTATGAAAAAAACAACACAAAATGGAACTAATATAAATATATTGTTCTTTACTATTGGATGCTTTTTCAAATAATCTATCAGTTTACTTCTAAAATCATTAATAGGTTTATTTATTATTACCTTTCCATTTGAATCAAAAGTAACTTGCCCTTTTATAAAATTACTTCTACCAGGTAAATAAAAAGCATATGCGTTGTTTGCTGATTCCACAATCTTTTGCCACATTCTATCTGGATGGGCAAAATAAAAAAATAGCACCTTGAAGCTAGAAATATGTGGATAAAACTCAGTTTCCATATAACTTCCCATTGGTTGAAATTTAGCATTTTTTACATAGAAGGAGTGCCCTTCATATACTTCTAAGCTTTTATTTAAACCTAGCTCTTTAAGATCTTTTTCTGGAGATTTTGAACCCCTTAGTACGCCTGAAAAAACTGCTTGATAAAGGTTGTTTTGATTCATTGTTTTTGTTATAGATATTAATGAACCTATACATATAACAGTAACAAGTAGAGCTCCTATTATAATGGCTTTTCTTTGCCTTTTTTCTTTATAATATATGAATAATGAGACGTATATTATTAGCATGAAAGCTAACAGTGGAATATTTTGTGCCTTGCCCGTTAAAAATGCACCGGAAGCTATAAAAAACCATACAAAATCTTTTACCTTTGGTACATCCTTTGAAATCAAATGTAGATAAGTACCTATATTTAAAAAGAAAAATACTATAGTTCCTGCCTCTCCAAAGAAAGAATTAAAATAACTTATGTATGAAACATCTGTAAATATAAAAATAATAATAATACCTGCTGCTATTTTAATTGGTTTTGAAAAACCCTTGTAGCTTAATATTAAAAATATACCTATAAGAAAAACTATACAATATGTAAAAGCTAAATATCTTACATCAAATAAATTACTTAAAAACAAGTGAGTAATTGAAAAAAGCAAAACAGCAATTTTAAGTAAAACAGAGCCTGACACCCAATCCACATTTATGGGTAAAATACCCCAAGGATCAGATATTATATAGTTTAAATGAAAATATCCATCATAAATATCTTTGTATCGATTACTAATATTGCTTAAGCCTCCATATATCATTAGTCTTCCAAAATCCCCATTGTCGCTTTTCCCAAATATAGGATAAATAAAAAGAGTGCTAATTAATATTATAGAAATTAATATTAAAATAATTGTTTCTATCAAGTATTGCTCCCTAATAAGCCTTATTTTTTTTAATATAAAATCCACTAAATTTCCCCCTAAATTTCATTTTCTGATGCTTTTCTTTTATTGAAAAGCATCAGCTTTTTATATTTTTTAGTTTATTACTTTAAATAATTGGCCATTTAATATGGCATCACCATTTGAGTAATTTGCAAAATTCATTCCAACATATGGTTCTCCAGGACTTACATATATATCACCTTGTTCTTCGTTTCCTAATGTATCTCTTGATGTATATTTGTAATCTCCAGGATTTTTGCTATCTGTTTTTCCTATAATTGTAAAATCTTTAGCATTTTTAGCATAACTTTCATACCCATTTAAATATTGTTCCTTATAGCTTGCTGTCAAAGTTTTGTTATCAAGACTTTTAATATCAAGAATTTGTTCACCAATTTTTTTAAACTTACCATCTTTAATTATAATAATATCACTTCTATATGTTCCTAGATACATACTTGGATTTGTTAAAACATTTCCATCATATTGAATACTGGTTTTATTCACATCTTTACCTTGCAAATTTGGCTTTGTAATTTTAGTATTGTTAACATCCGTTATCTTGCCAAGTAATTCATAGGTTATATCATGACTTTTTCCTTTGTCATCTTCACCTGTAATTATTACATCTCCAATAATATTTTTTATAAAACCATCCTTATCTACTAGTATATCTCCTTTTACCTCTTTTACATAGATGTCCTTAGTTATATTTGGATATATATTTTGCCCATTTTGCCCCTTACTATCCTTAAATATATTTTTTGACTCAAAGGAAACTAAAGCATTTGCTATTGCTGGAATCTGCTCTTCAGTAATAGTTCCTTTAATATCTTTTGTACCATCACTGTTTTCAGTGACAACCACAGAATCTTTTAAATTTCCTACTAAAGCATCTGCTATTTTCTCATAATCTCCTGCTCTATCATAACTAAATGGGTCATTAAAAAGTGGCTTACTTGTGTCCTTGCCATTAGGATAATCTACTTCGTAATAAACATCTGAATTTTTAACATTCTTCCCAGATATATTTGTTATATCTGTATTTTTATCGTTGTAAGAATAATTCTGTTGACTTGTACCATCACTACCAATGGTAGTATTCCTACTTTCCGTTTCATAATTTTTATTGTCATATTTTTTCGTTTGGTCAATCTCCTCAATAACCGTACCATTATCCTTAACAACTTCTGAATAATTTAAAGTAAAGCTAGAAAGTTTAGTGCAGCTACTAGATGTATACTTTAACGCATCTTTTAACTGATCATATCCACTTTTAGAGGTTACTTCTGCAAAGGCAGTTGTTCCAAACATAATAGTTCCAATTACTATACTTAACCCCATTGCTGTTTTCTTCCCTATCTTCATCCCTTAGATCTCCTTTTACTTTTATAGGAAGTCTTCCTTAACTTTATTATAAATTTATACCCTTGATTTTAACTAAACTAAATATTAATAAAATATTAACTTTAATCAACATAATATTAAAAAGTTGCCATAAAATATAAATACTTTGGGCAACTTACTAATATTAATTATTCTAATTTAGGAAGCTGAATAATAAATCTTGCTCCCCTGACAGTATTTTCTGCTATTATATTTCCGCCATGTCTTAAAACAACGTCTCTGCTTATAGCTAATCCTAAGCCAAATTTACCTTTAGTTTCCTTATAAAACCTTTCAAAAATATTCGAAATTTCTTTTTCGTCAAAGCCGTCACCATCATCTTCTATAATAACATTTATTAAATTACTTTGCTCTTTTACATATATATCAATAGATTTTTTAGCATATCTTACACAATTACTTATAATATTAATAATAGCTCTATGTATTTTTTCTTCATCTCCGTTTATCTCTAATGCTATATCTATATTATAAACATTTATAATTATATTATTTTTTATTGCAATAATATTCATTCTTTCCACACAATCACTAATAATGTTATATAGATTTATATTTCTAAAATTATAGTTTTCTTCCAAAGCATCTAACCTTGAAAGATATAACATATTTTCAACAAGCTGAGTAAGCCTCTCTGTTTCATCTATAATTATCTTTACAGCAGAAACATCATCAATTACACCATACTTTATTCCCTCGGCATAACTTTGAATTGACATTAAAGGTGTTCTGAATTCATGTGATACGTTTTGGAGGAATACCTTTTGAGCCATATCATAATTTTCTAATTTTTCTGTCATAGTGTTTATATTATTTACTAATTCTTTAAATTCATCATTCATTTCCATCTTTATTTTAGATCTGAAATTTCTCTCTGCTATAGATCTTATATGGCTGTTAAGCGCTGTAAATGGTGTAGATATTCTTTTTGACAGAATAGAAGAAAACAAAATTATGATTAACGAAGAAAAAATTAAAATTGCAAAAAATATTATATTTATACTTAACTGTATTCTATTAACTTCCTGCAGGCTTGAATATATTATTACCCATCCTAAACCAAAAGTGTTTTTATCAGATACAGGTTTTATAATAGCTACATAATCATAACCTTCTATTTTGAATTTTATGTATGACTCATCATTAAATTTATTTATTTTCAATATTTCATTTTTAACCAACTTATTTGTATTATTATTACTAACAGGTAGTGTCTCTTTCGGAGATATAATATTTTTATTTACATCAAGCAATATAAAATCTGCATTTAGCACTGTCAATGTTTCCTTTAATGACCTATCCAGCATAAAATAATATCTATAAATATTGTCAGTTGAATTATAGCTACTATATGGCGGTGGATTTGCTATCGGTGGTTTAATATAATCCTGTCCATGCTGTAGTGCGGTATCCGATATACTTAAAGAAATTTTATTTAACTGACTAAATATTTGATTTTCCAAATAGAGTCTAATTGTTATATTAAATATTATAGTAGTTAAAGCGATTAACATGATTATAATAATAAGATTATACTTGAATATTGTCCATTTTATCGTATTTCTTTTCATTATATTTTAATCCTTATCTACTATCCTAAAACCATATCCCCATATAGTTTCGATTTTTAATACAGAACCACAATCAATTAGTTTTTTCCTTATCCTTTTAATCATATCATCTGCTGCTCTAGTTTCAACTTCGCTTCCAAATCCCCAAATCTTGTCTAGTAATACACTTCTACTAACAGCTTTGTTTTTATTTTTTGCCAAAAAATAAAAAAGAGAGAACTCCATTGCTGTAAAGCCAAGACTTTTTTCTTCTAAAGTAACTTCTTTTCCATTAATATCAATTGTTAAATCACCAATATTAAATATTTCTGTGTTTTCACTAAGTTTTTGATCTAAATCTATTCTTCTAAATATTGTTTTAATTCGTGCTATTAACTCCATAGGACTAAAAGGTTTAGTTAAATAGTCATCCCCACCTAATGTAAGTCCTGCAATCATATCTGTTTCTGTATCCTTTGCTGATACTATAATAATTGGAACTGAACTTTTTTCTCGAACCTTTCTACAAAGTGAGAATCCATCAATTTTGGGCATCATAACATCTATCACTAATAGATCTGCCGGTTTTTTATTAAATGCATCTAAAATAGATTGTCCATCATTAAATGTTTCAACATTATATCCTTCTTTTACTAAAAATGACTTTATTATATTGCAAATATTCACTTCATCATCTGCTATGTAAACTAACTTATCTTCCATATTTTAAGTTCACCTCATTGCTATTTTAGCACATATACATTTTTTTATCATTGCAACTTTTTGTTGCCACAATTTTGCCACATATTTGCCCTTATACTGCCTAACAGTATTTTATAAATACTTACGATAAAAAAATAGTTACATTTGAAGGCCTACTTCTTATAGTGATGCCCAATAAAAATAATTTACAAACCGGAGGTATTAAAATGAGCTCAATTAGCAATACTCAAAATTCAAGTAATTTGTATAATGTTTATTCACTAAATAATACAAATTCAACAAGCGATGTTGAAAAAGCATCTAGTCAACATCATAAACATCATCATTCTAGTGATTCTGTTTCATTAAGTCAACAAGCACTTCAAGCATTAGGAAGTACCACAGATACAACAAATAGTAATTCTTCTACAAGCAATCCTGCTGAAAATGCATTAAATAGTCTTGTATCCGCAGGTACAATAACTTCTGATCAAGCAAATGCAGTTGTATCAGCATTTCAGTCTGCTGGTAAATACAGTTCCGTGTCTGGAGCCTACAGTAGTACTCCAACAAATCCATTAGATAACTTGGTAAAAAGCGGAACTATTACTTCTGATCAAGAATCATCAATTAAATCTGCATTACAAAGTGCAAGAGGATCCCATCATCATCATATGGCTTCTTCAACGATTGATTCAAGTAATAATTCTAGTGCCGATTCAACTACAGATTCTACTAGCACAGACCCACTTGCAAGCTTGATGTCTTCAGATTCATTGACTGGAGATGATTCTTCAATTGATGATCTATTACAATCAACTTTAGCTTCTAGTCAATCAAACATAGATTTATAAGAAATAATTGAATCAAAAAAAATTGTTATGGACGATTTAAGTTGACAATTGACAGTGGAGGTGGATTCGCTCGCCTCCGCTGTGCTACAGAAATTCTTTGAACAAATAAGTTGTTCAATAAGAATGATTTTGTTAGTACGTTTTGAGTGTTTTTTAATCCATATACTTTATAAAAAAATAAATTTTGCTAATATTATTGCCATTATTATCGCTGTAATATCAGCCATGACTGCAGCCCACAAAGAATGTCTTATTTTTTTTATTCCCACAGCTCCATAATATATTGTAATAGTATAAAATATAGTTTCTGTTGAACCCATCATTATAGATGCAATAATTCCTATATAGCTATCTGCACCATATTTTTTAAGAATTTCAGCAAATATTCCCATTGCTCCACTTCCAGAAAGAGGCTTAACCATAGCAAGCGGAAGAACCTCCGGAGGTAATCCTATTAATGTTACAACTGGTCTTACCAGTTCTATAAGATAGTCCATTCCCTTTGATGCCCTAAAAATAGAAACTGCAGCTATCATAGCAAGCAAATACGGAAATATTTTAATACAAATTCCAATACCATCCTTTGCTCCTTCCACAAAACATTCATAAACCTTCACCTTTTTGTAAAAGCCATATATTATTATTAATCCAATTATTATTGGAATTATTGATTTAATAACATAATCCATAAAAATACCTTTTAAAAAAATTTTTCTAAAATAGAGCAATAGACAATTCCCAAAATTGCAGCTATTCCAGTTGCTAATATTGCAGGCAAAATAATTATTCCAGGATTCTCTGATCCAGCTGCTGCTCTTATTGACAAAACAGAAGTAGGTATTATTTGTATGCACGCTGCATTTAAAACTAAAAACTTTGCCATGTCATTTGTTGCTCTGCCTTTTACTTTATTTATCTTTTCCATCTCTATCATAGTTTTTATTCCAAAGGGAGTAGCTGCATTAGAAAGCCCCATCATATTAGAAGTCAAATTCAAAACCATTGGTTCCATCACATCATTATTTTTATATGTTTCCTTAAATACAATTTTTAATATTGGCTTCAGCATTTTGGATAATTTATCTGTAAGCCCCGCTTCCTTTGCTATTCTCATTACTCCACACCATAATGACAAAATTCCTACTAAAGAAATAATTAGATTTACTGTATCCGAAGCTGAACTTACTATTGATGTTGACACTATGCTGCCTCTTCCTGTTATAACGCCAATTATAATGCCTGAAATCATTAATAAAAACCATATATAATTAATCATATTATCACTCCCTTTTTTATAGTAATATGTGCCTGGCCAAAAAAAAATAACCTTCATTTTTCCTATGAAGGCTAAACTTTTTTAATTTATATAAGCATAAAATATTTCAAAGTGAAATTAAGGATAATGTAGACACTTTTTCATCTCTATATGGTTTTAGGTATAATAACTACATCATATCTAATAAGTGCATCTTTAATCAATGGCTTTTCTTCTGTAACTTGCTTAACTTCTTCTAAATTCTTTGCCTTAAAAACTATTGTTCCACCTTTTCTGCTATACACTCCGCTGCCAATCAAATATTTTGAACTGCTTATTTCGCCATTTCGTATTTTAGTATTGTTTCTTTCCTCATTTTTAAAACTTTCAATTTCATTAGTCCTGTAATTTATTCTTACAAAGAGATTATCACTTTCCATTATTATACCTCCATATTTCTCAAATCCTTTAATATAGTATATATTTAAAATCAAAATTTAGAACTCAAGCTTCCGAACATATGTTTGATTTAATTATAAAGAACATCCGTTCGTTTGTCAATTATTTTATTACCATTCTAATATTTTATGTTATAATATATTTTGTATTATAATAAATATTAGGCTAACTACTAAAGTAGCTTCAGACTAATTTGTATGTATGGGGGCAAGAATGATATTAACTGATATTATGAAATATGTAGAAAGTGAGTATAACGTAATAAACAATACTCCTTGTGAAATATGTGGCGGAAGCTACGAAGCTGAAGAGTTAGAAATAGTAATAGTCGATGGTGAGCCTTTTGATGTTTGCCTTTGCTTTTGTTCAAAATGTGGACATGAAAAAGTTTTTGAATTTCCTGCTCCATTTGTTTTAAACGATAATTCAAATTACACAAGTAACTTAAATTGAAATCTATTTTTTAATTAAATGTAACTTTAGAAGGTGATACAAATGAAAAACGTTTCTGATACAAGTTCTGTTACTCCTCTAAATTCCGATGTAATTGAAGAGAAAAAAAAATCTAAAAATATAATTACTAAAGTAGTAGCTTTTTTAATTATATTAGCTTTTTTAGGTTTTGTTGGATTTGAAGTATACAAAATACCTACTTCTACAGTAATTATAGACTTTAACTCTTCTATTACATTAAAAATAAACAGGTGGAATAAAGTTGTGGACGCTTATTCGTTAGATAACGATGGTATCACCTTAATTAACAAAACTAACCTTATTAACATGAACATAGATGATTGTCTAATTTTAATTATTAATAGTGCTGAAGCTAATAATTTTATTAAATCTCCAGTAACTAATCCCAATCAAACAGTAACTATATATATTTCTGGCAGTTCTCTTTCCATTCCAAAATTTTATAAAGATGCGAAAGGTAAAAAGTACGATATAAGAATAAATGAAAATGGTACTGAAACCTTTGACAATTATAGTCAAAATTTCAATACCAATTAAATATTAATAATTTGGATTTGTTATTCTAGTTTCAAAATCCGCTTCCGTCTGATTTGGTCCAATATATACACGACTTAATTTAAAATTCCCATCAGTTTTATATGTCCATTTTCCATCTCTACTAAAGCCTAATAAATAGCCAGCCTTACTTGCTTCTTCTAAAGTGGTTTTATTATAACTTCCAAATGGATATGATACATATTTAACCTTCTTATTTAATAAATTATCCAAATAACTTTTAGACTGCTCTAAATTTTTTAATTGATTATTGGCATCTAAAGTTGCAATTGGACTATTTACATATGTTCCACTCTCAATATCTATTCCGTTATTTTGTAGTTCCTTTAGCTGATCTGTTGTCAAATAATTATCTGTACCTACTAAACAAGCAACAGGAAATATTGTAGCTGTAAACCCATACTTCTTAAGTATTGGATATACATTGGTATAGTTATCCTCATATCCATCATCAAATGTTAATACCACTGACTTCTCTGGAACTGGCTTATTGTTAATTAAAAAATCATATAATTCATCTATCGTAAGTGTTGTATAATTATTATCCTTTAAATATTTCATTTGTTCATCAAAGCTACTAGTTGATATTTTTAATGTACTCTTAACTGAGGGCTCATTAGCATCATTTACACTATGATACATTATTACAGGAACTCCTTGATCGTTATTTTTAGTTTTAACATTTTGACTGGAAATATTAGCACTGGTGGTATTATCAGTTGAATTATTTAGATTATCACTACTAACTTTTGTTTCAACTGAATTTTTGTTCCTTGCAAAAAATTTTCTGTCTAGGTTTAGAAAAACAGCATAAATTATTACAAGTAATAAAATTACTAAACTAATTACTATAATCTTTTTCTCAATATTCTTCATAACTTTTCCTCTTTCTTAACAATTAGCTATCATTATATAATTTTATCAAAAATATATAATAATTTCTATACCATAATAATAAAATGTTGATAACCTGTTAGCAATATATCATTTTTTCTTATTACATGTGCATATATGTTTTCTTTTGTATTTTTTTATATATTTCTGACCTTCTTTCTAATAATAATTATTAACTTATTCACATTATCCACAATTTATCTGTTCATAACTTGTGAAATTAGTGTGTATTTTTTTTATACTACTAGTTAATACTAAATATAAGATTAATTATTGTAAAAACTATCCACACTCTGTTAATAACCTGTTGATAAAAATAAATATATCAATAAACTTTTCTATTTTGTAATATTTTATATCCCCTTTCTTGAAAACGTTTTTAATTGTATATTTTTTCATTATTGTATTAACATTTGGACTAATTAATGATATTATATCAATATAATATGAATACCTTTTATGAAAGGTCGGTGTATTTTATGAGAGATAACATTGTATACGTAGATTTTAAAGCAAAGAAAATTACTAATAAGAATATGTCAATTTTAAGTTTAATGGAAAAGATAAAAAGTATGTTTATCAAAACTAAAACTCATAAAACTGTAAGTTTTTATGATGAAAGAAAACGTATTCAATAATTTTCTTAAAACCGGGTATTTATTACTCGGCCTTTTTATTTTATAATTAAAATAAAATTTATTAATGAAATGAGGATTTCAATGCGAATAGGAATGGGGTACGATGTACACAAATTAGTTTCTAACAGACAATTAATATTAGGCGGGGTTAAAATTGAATATGAAAAAGGACTTTTAGGACACTCCGATGCCGATGTTTTACTGCATGCTATTATGGACAGTCTTTTAGGAGCTGCTAGTTTAGGGGATATAGGCTCTCATTTCCCAGATAGTGATGATAATTTTAGAGGAATAAGTAGCTTATTACTTTTGACGAAGGTGGGAAAATTAATACATGAAAATGGTTATACAATATGTAATATTGACTCTACCATTATTGCTCAAAATCCAAAAATGGCTCCACATATCGGTTTAATGAGAACAAATATTGCCTCTGCACTTAGTATATCCGTAGATCAAATAAACATAAAAGCAACTACAGAGGAAGGCTTAGGCTTTACTGGGGCTGGAGAAGGTATATCTTCTCAAAGCATTTGCCTACTTAAATAGAAGTTGTCGCAATAGAAACATTGCGACAACCCCTTATTTACATATTAATATAATCAGGATTAAAATCTATACAAAGAATAAAGTCCTTACCTTCTTTGTTTTCAAAAGTAGCTGAGATAGTAATGCAAAGATTCCCAGTTGCAAGAGATACATAAGGCTCTGTAATATATTTGTTTAAATTCATGTTGCTCAGGAAGTAGTAATATTTTTTAAGTGAATGGTCTGAACCCTTTTTAGCTGGCTGAAATATTAATGCTTTATGAGAACCAATATTTTTATATTTGGTAACTGTATCGCTTATTTGAGTACCATTCTTATCTAAAATATAAATACATTCAAGTATTGAATAATCAATGATTGCTTTTTCAATTATATCAGTAAATCCTTCTTCCTTTGATGATGACAATTTGTCCAAAATTCTTGTTATTATAGCATCATAATCTTTATGAGAAGTTTCTTTTGCTTTTATACCTTCATACATATAATCTTTAAATTCTGTGGCTGTTTTATAGATTTTCTTCTCAATTTTTTGAATTTCTATAGACTGTACTGGAAGGGGCTCAGAAAAGACAGATCCTTGAAGCATATCTGCACCTAATTCCATAACTACCATTGCTTCTGAGTTATTTTCAATATTTTCTACTACTATTAATGAACCAATCTTTTTTGATAGGTTTACTAATGATTTGAATATTTCCTGCTTATAGTAATCAAAAGATATTTCTTTTGTAATAGAACTATTTATTTTTATTATATCTGGTTCTACATAGGATATTCTGTCTAAATTTGAAAAACCAGAGCCTAAATCTTTTAATCCAATTAAAAATCCTCTGCTTCTATAATAATTAATAAACTTTTGCATAGCTTCTATATCATCGATTTTGCTTTCAACAATTTCGAGAACTATGTTTCTTGGTTCGATTCCAAATTGATTTACTACATTTAGTAATATTCCTGAGCCTATATATTTATCAATTATAGAAATATCTATATCTAGAAATATAAGCAATTCTTTATTTTTATTGTATAAGCTTTTAAAGCTTTCTATAGATTTTTCTCTATAATTTCGGTCACTTTCTATCAATTTTTCATCTTGAATTTCCCCAACCTTATACTCTAAACATTTTGCTTCAAATCCAATTACAGACTTCTTTATTACAGATACTATAGGTTCAAAGTTTACTTCAGAAGAATTTACTTTAAGCTCCTTATTATCTATACCTTTTAAATTCGTATTTTTAGTACCCAAATTTCAGCCCACCTTTCATTTATTTACTATATAATATTATTATATAGCACATTCATTTAAGTGCAAATATTATTTCTGCTTTTTCCTATTAATTTAAAATAATTATGAATTTGTTAAAAGGATACCTTCTGATTAGAAGGCATCCTCGTAAAATGTTATTTAACCTCTAATTGTGTTATATTTTTGTCAGTTATACTTGCCGAAACAATGGCTTTTAAGTCACCACTGCTTGTTGAAAAAATATTTTTACTAAGTATTGTATTCATCAATGTTGCCACTTCTTCTTTAGTAACATTATCCTTTACATTATTTACCCTCATTAAAGCTTTTTTACCTTGCTCAGTAGTAAAAGTCATTTCTAAAGTTTTTGCCATTTTAATCCCCCCAAACTAAAATTATTGATTAGTAATTAAGCTATCGTCAATTCTAACTAAGCTTACAAGTGGATATGCATATAGTCCACTTATTTCAGAACCTACTGCAAAAATGTCATCATTGGTAGCTTCTGCCTTAACCTTTGTAAATTTCTCATTTTTCAACTGGTCTACACCTTTAGTAGTTTGTCCAACTTTAAAGTTGATTTGTAATGTACTGCTTGTCACTGTTGCCTTTGCCATAAATATCATCTCCTTTCACTATAATTATATGCAATTCTCCAAAAAAGTTGACATACCTTATGTATTAATTTATCTTTAAATTAATACACTTTCATACACAAGGAGATGATAAAATATGAAGAACATAAGAAGTCATATATTTTTAGGGGCATTTTTCATAACTATTTCAGTTATAATATACTCAATACAATACTTAATATTTCATGATAGCCATAGTTCTTTCTTTTATTTCATGCAAGATTTAGCATTCATCCCTATTAATATGTTTTTAGTAACCATTGTTTTAGAACAATTACTAGCAAGACGAGAAAAAAACTCAAAGCTTGAAAAAATGAACATGGTTATAGGAGCATTTTTTAGCGAAGTTGGGACAGAATTAATCAATTATTGTTCTTTTTTCGACAAAAATTATAAGGAAAATAGATTTACGATTGATATAGCTCAAAATTGGACAAGCGATGATTTTGAAAAAGTTGCTGCTTATGTTAAAACTCATAAATTCAATGTGGACAGCACTCTGTATTCCTTAAACGAATTTAAAATCTTTATATTAGGTAAGAGAGACTTTCTTTTAAGTCTTTTAGCAAATCCCATTCTTTTAGAACACGATACTTTTACAGATTTACTATGGAGTATTTTTCACATAACTGATGAATTTTTAGTTCGAAAGCAATTATCTGGTTTATCTGAAACAGATTATGCTCATCTTTCTGGTGATATAGAGAGAGTCTATGGTCTTTTGGTTTTTGAGTGGATATATTATGTAAAACACATTAAAGAAAACTATCCATACCTATTTTCCCTATCTGTGAGAGAAAACCCCTTCATGAAACACTATATTTAAACATAAATAAAGCTGTGAGATTAGCAAACTTTTATACTATCTTCACAGCTTTATTTATATTAGTCAGCTAATGTAGCTACCATAACAGCCTTTATTGTATGCATCCTATTTTCTGCTTCATCAAAAACTATAGAATGTTCACTTTCAAAAACTTCATCTGTTACTTCATAAGGCTCTATACCAAATTTATCATATACAGCTTTTGAATCTATTGTATTTAAATCGTGAAAAGATGGCAGACAATGCATAAACTTAACGTTTTTATTATTTGTCTTTTTTATCATATCCATATTTATTTGATAAGGATATAATATGGAGAGCCTTTCCTTCCAAACTTCGTCAGGCTCTCCCATTGAAACCCAAATATCGGTATATAAAACATCGGCATTTAATACAGCTTCATCTACATTATCTGTAATAGTAATTTTTGCTCCAGTTTCCTTAGCTACTTCATTACACTTATCTACAAGTTCCTTTGTAGGGAATAATGACTTTGGTGCTGCAATTTTAAAGTTCATTCCCATTTTAGTAGCACCCATCATAAGTGCATTACACGTATTGTTTCTTCCATCTCCACAATACACTAATGTAACAGAACTAAGTGGCTTTTCAAAATGCTCTCTTATAGTTAAAAGATCCGCTAAAACTTGTGTTGGATGATCTTCATCTGTTAATCCATTCCAAACAGGTATATCAGCAAACTTTGCAAGCTCTTCAACGTTCTTTTGAGCAAAACCTCTATATTCGATTCCATGAAACATCCTTCCAAGCACTCTTGCTGTATCTTTTATTGATTCTTTATTTCCAATAGGTGTTCCTGTTGCACCCAAATAAGTTACATGAGCTCCTTGATCGTATGCTGCAACTTCAAAGGAACATCTTGTTCTTGTTGAATCTTTTTCAAAGAGCAAAGCTATATTTTTTCCCCTTAGTTTTTTTTCTTCTGTACCTGAATACTTTTGTTTTTTCAAATCTGCTGCTAATTTTAATAGATAATCTACTTCTTCAGAAGAGAAATCCATTATGGTCAGCAAATTTCTATTTTTTAAATTTACCATTATATCCACCTCATAAATTAAATATTTATACATATAATAGTATAATTATACTACACTCTTATTTAATTTTCAATCAAAATTCAACTCCAAACGTCTTAAGTTCTTTAGCCGCTTTCTTAACATCATCATTATTAAGAATAGCAGATATTACAGAAATACCATTAGCTCCTGTTTTAATTACGTCCTCAGAATTATTTTTATTCACCCCGCCAATAGCAACAGAAGGAATATTAACACTGTGAACTATTGTCTTTAATCCCTCTAATCCTATTGGCTTATCTATATCTTTTTTAGTTCCAGTAAAAAATACTGCTCCAATTCCAATATAATCAGCCCCATCTTTCTCCGCTTCTTTTGCCTCTGCAACATTTCCAGCAGAAATACCAATTATTTTATTTTTCCCAATAATTTTTCTGGCAATTTTAAGTGGCATATCATCTTGTCCAAGATGAACGCCATCAGCATCCACTGCTAGTGCTATATCTATTCTATCATTTATAATCAATGGAATTTTATATTTATCTGTTACTTCCTTTACTTCAAGAGCTATATTATAAAACTGTTTAGTCGATAATTCTTTTTCTCTTACTTGAACAATTGTTACCCCTCCAAGTATAGCTTCCTCAACTACTTCACTTAGCTTTCTCCCTCTTAGAAAGCTTCTATCTGTTACTAAATATAAACTGTAATCTATCTGCATACCTTTCATCTCCTTAAATTATTACGAGCTAAATTCAATCCTTGCCTTCTCACTTATTTCCTTCTCATCAATCAAGTAAATTGAATCCATCAGCTTAACTCTAAAGCTTCCTGGAAGTTTTGCTTCTTCGTATGCCTTTTCTCCTGCTATTCCCATAGCTGTAACTGCTGCAACTGTAGCTATAAACTTGTCATCATATGCACCGACCGCTGCTGCACATAAGGCTCCAACCATACAACCTGCTCCTGTAACTTTAGTTAACATTTCAACACCATTATATATAATTGCTACTCTTTTTCCATCAGTAACTACATCTTTTTCACCAGTAGCTGCTACTATACACTTAAATTTTTTTGCTAATGCCTTTGCTGCTTCCACTAACCCATTCCCATCATCAACAGAATCTACTCCTCTAACCTCGGCATTAACTCCAGCTAAAAATTTAATTTCTCCTCCATTTCCTTTTATTACATCTATTTTACCAAGGAGAGCTATTTTTTCTATTACCTCTACTTTTCTTTTAATAGCACCACATCCAACTGGGTCAACTACTAATGATACATTATTTTCCTTTGCTGAAATTGCTGCCATCACCGCTGCTGCTTCTTGTTCCTTAGTAAGAGTACCAGTATTTATGTATACTCCGTTAGAAATTTGTGCAAAATCATAACTTTCATCGTATGCCTCAACCATAGCTGGAGATGCACCAAAGGATAAGAGTATATTAGCACAATCATTAATTGTAACATAGTTTGTTATCGCCTGTACCAATGGTACCTTTGCCCTAATTTCTGTTATTACCTTTGAAACTTCATTACACATTACTAAATCCCCCTAAAAATTTTATTTTTTTTATCAAAATATAAATCACAGTTACAGCCGTTACAGTAAATACTGTAGGTATTCCTAATGCATTATTGCTAAAATAATTATATAGAATAGTCCCACATACTGCTGAAATACATCCTAAAATATTAATATTAAAATTGCCTTTATTTTTTCCAATAAAATAATCAACGAAAACTACAGTGTAAACTGGTACAAAAATACTCCCTATAAGGAGTAAGAAATTTTGATAATTTTCCATAGGAAAAATAAATGCAAATACTGTGGCTATAATACAATATATTATTGTAACCAAGTTTTCATTTTTAAAGTTTACTATTTGCTTTGACGATATTACAGCTGAATATACATCGATAAAAGTAGTCGTTACTGTTGCCAGTAATACGATTAAAGAAGCAACAAGACCAGTTCCAGATAAAAATGCTATTATATCTTTTCCTGTGTATATAGTTATAAAAAGTCCAAGCACATACATTAAAACACTGCCTATAAAATATCCAAAGAAGCTTGATAAAAATACTCCTTTGCTATCTTTACCATCTTTAGCGTAATCCCCTATTAATGGGAGCCAAGAAACCGGCATGGCTATCGTAATCTCAATTGCAGTTGTAAAACTTATATTTTGCGGCAGAACTATAACCTTTGAACTGCCTATCTTTAAAAACACTAACAAACATAAGGCTATTAAAATTACAACTGAAACATCATTAACAAGCTTAGTATAGTTATTAAAAGAATACGCCCATAAAAATACCGCTGCTGCAACTATTAGCAAGGAAAAATTATATGGTAGCTTAAGCTGTTCACTAATGGCTCTTCCACCTTGTATTATCATTATTGCTGACCATCCCATTAGTTGAAGAACATTTAGTAATGCCACAATTTTAGCTCCTATACTTCCAAATGAGTCTTTAACCTTTTCCATGGCATTTTTCTTCCCTTTAAAAGATATAAACCCACCAAATGCCAATAATAATGTTCCTATTATATGTCCTATTATAATTGCTGCTATACCCTTTTTAATTCCAAGTGGTGCAATCATACCTCCAGTATATATTTCTGTTACTGATATAGCTGCCCCTGCCCATAAAAGAAACATGGACGAATTTTTAATTTTATTCAAAATCTACTCCTCCTCTTTTGTATAAATCTATAAAATGCCCTACCGGTCCTACCCCCTCTCCTATTGTAAATGAATTTTCTATTGCTTTAGTTATATACTCCTTACTCAAATACACAGCTTCCTTAACTGATAATCCCTTTCCAAGCATTGATGCAATTGCAGAAGACAAGGTACATCCAGTTCCATGAGTATTTTTAGTTTCAATTCTTTTTCCTTTAATTATTTCAAATTTTCCTTCAAAGTATAAAACATCATTTGCATCATTGCATCTATGTCCTCCCTTTACCAAAACTGCTTTTGCACCCATCTCATATATTTTTTTTGCTGCACTCTTCATTTGTTCTTCATTTTCTATCTTGCTATTTGTCAAGACCTCAGCTTCTGGTATGTTTGGAGTAACTAAATCTGCAATAGCTATTAACTTTTTTAGTTCTTCAACCGCTTCTTCTTTTAAAAGAAAGTAACCACTTTTTGATATCATTACAGGATCTACAACTATATTTTTACCTTTATAATCCAGCAAAAGTTTTTTTATTGTATGGATAATTTCTCCGTTTGACACCATTCCAATCTTTATGCTGTCCACCTCTATGTCATCAAATATACATCTAATTTGTTTCTCCACCATCTCCTTATTAACTTCTAATACATCAAAAACCCCCATTGTATTTTGGGCTGTTACTGCTGTTATAACACTCATTCCATAAACTCCAAGTGCACTCATTGTTTTTATATCCGCCTGTATTCCTGCCCCTCCACAGCTATCAGAACCTGCAATTGTTAGGACCTTTTTCATAATAATGCTCACTCCTTTATATTTTTTACCATTAAAAAAAGTGCTACTCTTAGAATAGCACTTTAACATTCAATGTATTATGCTTCCTACGCCGGTATTATCCGAATTCAGGTTCAAAGGGTTGGACTTATCCTCTCAGCCAAAAGGCACCCCTGCATTTGATATTTATTTATAATCATTTTACACATAACCATTTCATATTTCAATATTAATTTTCTTCTAAATGTATGTTATGATTTATTAATACATAGTTTATAATAATATAATACACAAATTATTTTAAAATATTGTATAATAATAATGTACTATTTTTACATAAGAAAACAACACATGAAATCTTTATCAATTTTTTAGCTTGTTTTATTTTTAAGTATGGGTAGCTTTACTTTTTCTTGTACTTAAAAAATATAAATTTAAGGAGGAGTTTCACATGGGAGTAATGGGAAGATTATCTGACATTTTTAAAGCAAAGGTAAATAATGCCATCGACGACATTGAGAATCCAATTGAACTACTTGATCAAAAAATTAGAGATATGGAAAAAAGCCTAAATGATGCAAAGCTATCTTCTGCTCAAATTTTAGGAAATGTGCATGAGATAGAAAAGAAATTAGACAAAGCTAAGGAAGAATCTAAAGACTATGATGAAAAAGTCAAATTAGCTGTCAAAGCAGGAAATGATGAGCTTGCTAAAAAGGCTCTTCAAAAAAAATTAGATGCGGATAAGACTGTAACTAGTCTCCAAACTAGCTATGAAGATGCTGCAACAAAAGCAAATGCTTTGAAAGCTAAGTTAAAGGACTTAGAAGAAGAGATTGAAAAAACCAGAACTTACAGAGACGAAGCTGCTGCTAGATACAATAATGCAGAAGCTAGCAAAAAGGTTAACGAGGTAATTGCAAATGTAAATGCTGGTTCAAACCGAATAAACCTAGATGATATTGAGCGAAAAATCGAAAGAAAAGAAGCTCTTGCAGAAGGTTTAGGTGACCTTAAAACCGAAGATTCATTAGATAAAGAATTTGAAAAATTAAATGAAGTCAATTTAGATGATGAATTAGCAAAATATAAAAACCAATAGGTGAATATTATGAGTAAGACAGAACAATTTATTTCAAAAGAAAAAGAACATTATGGCAAATTATATTCAACTGTTGAATTTGCAATCGACGAGATTAAAAACTTTGTTGATAAAAACACTCTAAAAAGCAGAAAATATTACACTAGACAAGGAGTTTTAGAAAAGTATATTGAACTTTTAGATGCCTCTAATACCGATAGTAAACAAAAAGGCTTTATAAGCGGACTTTTTGAAAGTGATAAATACATTAACTTACTCAATGATTATAAAAAAGATCACGAAGAAGAAATAAATCAACTTATTAACTGCTCAAAATGTCAATGTTTAAAATGCATATCTGAATGCAAGTTTGACAGCTGCAGGGGCTGCAGCAATGGTAAACATATTGTGGATTGTGATCACCAAAGAACAAGCATTTATTTCTTTGACAGCTCAAAATATTCAGAATTAAACCTTGTAAATAACAATACTGGTGAAGAAGATACTTATACCATTCTTGCTATTATACAAGATGCATTAAAAGATAAGCGATATATTATAATTGAAAATTCATCAACTAATGAGCGTTTTATTCTTTACTACTATCCAAGACTTCCTGAGGATGATTACGGGGAAATAAGTAGCGAAGAAGACTTTAACTTCGCTGCAGAAGCTTATGAAGGTGTTGAGCGGTGAACTAGCTTTGTTCACCCCTTAACATACTAAACTAATAATCTACAAATTTCTAAATATATTGTATTAACATTTTATCAAAAAAAATTGTGAACTTGTCCACAAAACTCACAGTTATCCACATCTGGAGCATTGTTGTCCACATAATTTGTGCATAAGTTAATAAGTTTATATATGATAACATCTGTTTTTTATATATAAAACTTTGAGTTATAAACATTATCCACAATTAGCCTGTTGATATGTTGTTAAAATGCTGTGAAAAATTTGGTGATAACTAATAATTTTTCACCAAATTTCGTTAAAATAGATTAACAATTTCATAATCTTAGAAATTACCTTCCACATATCCCTTCATAAGTTGTTCAATAAAAACCGTATAACTCTTCTGTTCATTGTTAGGATCATAAAAAGTACTAGTTGCTAATATATCACAAAAGAATATTAAAATTATATGCTTGATGTAAGGCGTAAAACTTTTGAAAAATCGTTCTTTAATATCTTCTTTTTCTTCTTTAAATATTGTTAATGGATACATATGCCCTTCCACTGTTGAACATATCATTTCAATTACCTTATAATTCAACTGGAACTTTTGAAAAATTTCTTCAACTATATGTTTTCCCGTTATCTCATGACCAGCAAAACTAACAGTTTCACCTTCTTTTGCATAACTTCTATATTTTCCTACATCATGAAGGAAAGCAGCTAAAGCTAATATATCTTTAACGTATAAATTATCTATCCTTTCAAATAAAAAATCACTATCAAAATTTTTTAACTCTATACTTCCTTGTTCAAATTGTTTAAATACTTTATATGTTGTATTCATATGTGTAAAAACATCTTCAACATGATATTTACACTTTCCTATTGTTTTCAATTTATTGATATCTGGTATAAGGTATTTTAAAAGCTCATATTGATCTAAAATTTCAAAAGCTACTCCACTCTTATCATTTTTAATTATATCCATTAATTTTGAAAATAAACTGCTATCATTAATATCTTTTAATGCATTACCAAATTCCCTAATATGGGCTTCTGTATACGCACTAAAATGCATCCCGAATTGTATATACATATTAACAGCATCCATAATAATTAAGGGATTTTTCTTTATACTTTCTTCATTTACTTCTTGAATAATTCTGCTCTTAAGATGATTCCTTCCCTTAAATGGATCTATAATCTTGTTATCAATAAGTTTCAAAGCTATACAATTTACAGTAAAATTTCTGTTTTCCAGTTCTTTTTCAATAGTAATATTATCAATACATTTTACATAAATTTTTATTTTTTTTACTGAATTTTTTATTATTGCAGCATTATCATTATCTTTTTTTGTAATGTAACCTAAATCCTCAAATTCCTTTACAATCAAATTAATTTCTCCATCAAAAATCACTTCTATACATTCATTTTCATTTTTAGAATTTAATAATTTATTAATTACATATTCACCTAAAATATAACAATCTATATCTAAATTTAAAGATATTGCTTTTAAATCTTCTATAATCTTCTTCATAATTTTTTCCCTTTCTACATACTTGTAAATTATCTTATTTTATTATTATACAATACTTTAGTATAAATTATTGTATTGTTCTACAAATTTTTACGTCTAGTTAAATTCAAATGATAATATTTCTAATATTTTTTAATATTTTTTAATCACATTTTACTTTTTTAAATATCATTTTTTATGGCTCAATTGGCTTCAAATCTAGGTTTGAGCAGTTTTTTTGACAAAACTCTCAAAAATAATTCCCATAATTTTATTGACTTTTGTATTATTTGGCAGTATATTTTGTATATAAGATATTTTTAAAGATTTTTACAAATATCTTATTGACTTTATATGTAATATTTGCTATTATTTAATTATAAGTATGTCGAATGATGTAATTTAAGGAGGATTGATTTTATGAAATCAACAGGAGTTGTAAGAAAAGTAGATGAACTAGGAAGAATTGTTATTCCTATCGAGTTAAGAAGAACTTTGGATATTGCTGAAAAGGATGCTTTAGAAATCTATGTAGATGGAGAACAAATTATTCTAAAAAAATATGAACCAGCTTGTATTTTCTGTGCTGATGCTAGAAACGTTATCAATTACAAAGGTAAAAATATTTGTAAAAGCTGTTTAGAAGAATTAAAGAACGATATTAAATAAAAAAATAAAGCTCAGTCTAAATTTTAGCTGAGCTTTATTTTTTTATTTAATTATTCTTCTTGCTCCTACAATGCCGTCACGAACTGGAGTAATTCTAACACTTAGACCAGTATGTGGTGCCTCCACCATATTTCCGTTACCAACATACATAGTAACATGTCCAGGTCCAGCTATGCCATCTTCTCCCCAATTATAAAATAACAAATCACCAGGTTGTAAATTTGCTAAATTTACTGATACTCCTTCCGAATACTGATCTTCGCTTGTTCTATTTAGAGATATACCAAAATGAGAATAAGCATATTGAACAAGCCCAGAACAGTCAAAACCAGAACTTGGATCTTCTGCTCCCCATACATAATGAACTCCAACAAAGCTCTCTGCATAAGCTACAACTTGTGCACCTGTAGCGGAGGAAGATACAAGATTCCCATTTGGTGGTTGTACACTTACTAAGTTATTATTAGAATTTTTTGATTGACTTTGAGCTGCCTGTTGGGCTGCCTGCTGGGCTGCTTTTTGTGCCGCAAGTTGCTCTGCTGCTTGCTCTGCAATTTGCGACTGCAAAGCAGAAACTTGTCCAGTTGCAGATGATTCTTCTTTGTTTGCTTCTGCTATCAAAGGTTGTTCTGCAGCTTTTTGTTGATTTAAACTAGCAATATTACTTTCACTTTGCGTTTGAAGCGACACAAGATTTTGTTTATCATTTTGCAAAGAAGCTTCTTGATTTTTAATTGCTTGTTCTTTTTGGTTAAGACTATCTATTAACTGTTTATCATACGCAGTTATTCTCGTTATTGTTTCCATTTTAGATATAAAATCATCAAAACTGCTGGAATCTAGGAGCATGCTAATATACGTGCTATTTCCATCAATGTAAATAGCCCTCATTCTTTCGTTATATAAATTTTGCTCTGCCTTTATATCGGCTTCAGACTTTTGTATATTTGCCTCAGCTTGCGATATTTCTGTTTGTTTCTCCACTATATTATTTTGAATTGTTTTTAATTCCTCTGTCTTTTTACCAATCTGATCATCCAAACTATTAATTGTGTTTTCAAGTTCAGAAATTTTTTGTTGTGCAGCTTGTACATTATTTTTACTCTGAGTTAATTGATCTTGCAGAGAAGGATCTGCTAAAACCTTAACTCCTGATGAAAGTACAATACTTAATGAAATAAGTATTGCTGCCACTCTTTTATGCATACCTAGTTCCCCCTTTTATAACTTATTATCTATCACATATCTAAATAAAATTATTAAATATATAATAAAAATACCATTTTTATTATAACATTAATTTTTTTATTATTTCAACCTAAAAAAAATGTAAAAGCCTCAACTTCTTAAAAGATGAGGCTTTTAATATATATTTTTTTAATTTACTCTTCTAGCTCCGCAATAATTTGGCTCATCCGCTAAAGGAACAACTTGAACTACTGTTCCTGTATGAGGAGCATGAATCATAAGTCCATTGCCTATGTACATACCAACATGTCCAGGACCACCACCGCTATTATTAAAGAAAACTAAATCCCCTGGCTGAAGATTATTTTCGTTTACTGCACTTCCAACTCCAAACTGTTCTTCACTAGTTCTTGGCAAACTAATTCCAAAATGACTGTAAACATACATCATTAAACCTGAGCAGTCAAAAGTTGTTGGACCAGCTGTAGCATAAACATATTGATCCCCTCTAAAATTTAAAGCATAAGAAACAACAGGATTGCTACTATTTCCACCTCTATTTATATCTACGCTCAATGCAGGAGTCGCTACTTTTGGAGCCGCTAAATTATTAACGTAAACTTGCTGTGTCTGACTGAGTGCGATTTCATTATTTAACGTAGTTTTAGCCTGAGCAAGAAGTGGCTCTTCCTGTGCTTTTTGCTTATTTAATTGTGCTATCTTATTGTTACAAGAATCTTTTAATGCTATAAGCGATTGTTCTTGACTTTTAAGCACTGATTCTCTTCTAGCTATTTCATCTTTCATTTGATTCAAGTTAGATATAACATTGTTGTTATATTGAACAACCTTATTAACAATCTCTAATCTTGAAATAAAATCACTTATACCATTTGAATTTAAAAGAACATCTAAATAACTTGTAGTCCCACCCATGTACATGGAACGAATACTTTGATCGAATTGATTTTGTTCGATATTAATATTACTTTCAGATCTTTTAATTTCATTTTCATCACTATTGATATCGTTTTCTGTTTTGGTTATTTGAACATTCGTCTGTTGAATTTGAAGTGCAGTTTGTTGAATCTGATTATCAAAATTCTCTAATTGCGTTTCTAGTGCTTTTTCATTATTTTTCGCATTTTGTAAACTACTTGGACTGGCAAACACAGTAGTACTTGTGATTAACGTAATAGCCAGGACAGCAGTGATGCTTAAAACCTTTCTATGCAATACAACTTCCTCCTTAATAATAACAAAATGTACTGTCATTTGTTTCTAAAGTGCTGGTTGTTATGTATTTCTAAAATAACTATCGTAATTATAACATAATAAGACATAAAGTTACAAGGGATTTAACATTTTTTTATAAATGTAAATTTTATATCAATAATATATGTTTTTACAGTAACTTTTT
>JAJXWJ010000149.1 GCA_021781655.1 Bacillota bacterium
ACTTTGCTATCAGAATCTGTAGCCTCATACTGTATACTTGGCTTTGAATTTACAAAATTAACTACAGCTAAAACCTTAGTAACATTACTAACAAGCTTACTTGGACCAGTTACTATAGCTTCACTTGGAATAGTAGTTTCATCAAAATTATCATACTCCTTCTTTGAAGCATTTTCATATTTTATTTTTATCGGTACAGTTTTATTTAAAATATCGTCTAATTGGACATCTACATACATATTATTCGTATTTTCAATATTAACATTGTTTGGAAAACTTGAAATTTCAACAGGAATTTTATTATCTCCCTTTCTTAATACATAAAGACTCATATCTGCTATAACATTAAAATCAGAAGCCTTAATTCTAGATAAATCCAAATCCGTTCCCCTTACTGAAAGATTAGTGAAAAATTCTTGATTTGGTGTTAAAATCAAGTTATCTTGCACTAGACTATCTGTATTTACCAGTTTTACAGGAATATTTTTTATAGTGTCTGTTCTAATTGGATTTTCCCAATTTGATATATACAGCCATAAACAAAATGATGCAAAGACACAGCATATTCTTATAAATATTATTTTTTTTCTCTTTTTCTCCATGCCTTCACCTTCTCATTTAATGGATTATTTTTTGAAAATCTAGTTACGTTTATCCTAATTAATATATCTTTTAGCTTTTCTTTAGTATAATTCCTTGTTAATTTTCCATTTACAGCAAGGGATATGATTCCAGTTTCTTCAGAAACTATTACAACTAAAGCATCTGAGTTTTCGGAAATGCCAATAGCAGCTCGATGTCTTGTACCAAGCTTTTTATTTATATCATAATTAGTAGTTAGCGGCAAAAAACAACCAGCAGCAGCTAGCCTATCGTTCCTAATTATAGCAGCACCATCGTGAAGTGGCGTATTAACTACAAAAATATTTTCTAACAAATCTGGCGAAATAGCAGCATCTATTTTTGTTCCCGTATTCATTATTTCTTCCATTTTTGTTTTTTGTTCAATTATTATTATTGCTCCTGTTTTAGTTTTAGAAAGATTATCTACCGCCGTTACTACATGATTGATAATCTCCTCCATTTTCTCTTCATTTTCCATTATATGTACTTCATTGAAAGCTGTCCTACCTATTTGTTCTAATACTCTTCTTATTTCAGGTTGAAATATAATTACTATGGATAACACACCAATAGTAATAGTTCTTTGTAGTATCCAATTTAACATAGTCAAATGTAAAATACTGCTTACTGGAATGAGAATTAGTATTAATAACAATCCTTTTACAAGCTGAAAAGCTCTAGTTTCACTAATAAGCATATAGCCCTTGTAAAATATATAAGACACTACCAGTATGTCTATAACAGACCATATGGTCATATTTTTGACAGCATCAATTACTATATTTACTATGTCCATAATTCCACTCCTTTGATAATACTCATTTTATTATACACTATGAAACTTTAATATAACATACAATAAATTAATTTTAAAAAATATTAATAATTATTTGTGGAATACTATTTTTGAAAGGCGGTGAAATCTATGAATATTTCAGATAATGAAATTATTAACAATTCAAAAGACCAGCTTTTGAAAGCAATGAAAACTACTACTGAAGGGATAAATATTCACTGTGTTCAGGGAATTGTAACCTTAAGTGGTTTTGTAAATGTATTATTTGAAAAAAATAAAGCCGAGGAGATTGTTAGAAAAATACAAGGTGTGAAAAATGTTATTAACAACATCACCATTTCTTTAGATGGAAATTGTAGTGATAAACAATTAACAGAACTTGCAAATAAAAATTTAAGAAATTGTCCTTTTAGCCACAGACTTTTAGGTGTAACAGCTAAAGTTTCTGGTGGCTCTGCTCTTTTAGTGGGTGATACAGCTACCGAAAGAGATAGAGAAATAGCTATATTAGAGGTTTCAAAAACCTATGGAATAGTATCTGTAACAAGTGATATAAATTTATCAACCTTTAAAAATGATATTTCTATAAATAATGATGTTAATATGGTATTTATGCAATCAAAAATAAATGTCAATAATGTTTCCTTTGATGTGGAGAAAGGAAAGGTTACACTTTATGGTATTGTAGAAAAAAAAGAAGATATTGAAAGACTCGTCACTTTAGCAGAAGCCATTCCAGGTGTGAAATGTGTAAAGAACAACTTACAAGTTTCAAGAGTTCCAACTGGAATACTTTAATTTATAACTAATAAACTTATATTAATAACTTTTTAACGGGATGGGGAAAATAATTGATTTTTTCAAATAACAAAAACAAACACTATTATTACTTCATAATTTTATGTTGCTTCATTTTGTTATTATTTTTATGCTTTTGGATAAGCTTTCTTTATACTTACTTTTCTAATGAAAAAGTGCTTAGTTCATTTGTAAGCGATATTCAACACTTTAATAGCTGTACTTCTAAAATTGTAAGCGGACAAACCATAGATAAAAAAGAGGCTATCCTTTTGCTCCCTCAAACAATTAATTCTTTAAAAACTATTTATAAAGGAACCTTAAATTTAAAAACCGATAAAAAATATCAGCTTTACTTTAATAATCTTAGATTGGGCATAAATAATAATATTGATATTTACACCAATATGATGTATGTAATCAATAATCCCATGGGAAAAGATGTGCCTTATGTTATGACAAATATTAAAAAACAAATTATACTTTGCAATAGTCACTATTCAACTATAAAACTTAAAAATGGTGATTTTACATTACCTAAAAACGTAAATTTATTTATATCTAGTTTAAATAATTATGTGGACGGCTTTGTAATTAACAGTAAACAAAATGAAGTAGTTAACATTACAAATTCCCAATACGAAGATAGTATATTTAATTTTTGGTCAAGCTTTAACTCTATTAAAACAAATTTGAATTATTATGCTGAATTAGCACGAAAAAATAAAATTTCTTATGATAATGCTATTGGGAAAGCTCAACAAAATTTAGATTCCTTCAACAAACTTGAACAAACCTTTTCAAAAATATCAGTCCCAGAAGATAATTACGAAGCTTTTACTGAAATGAATAATATTTTATCTATGTACGGATCATATGTGAATGAATTTATAATAGCCTTAAACAAAGAAAATGAAAATATTAAAAACAATAACTTTGATTACAATAGCATATATACAGTTTCAAATAAAAAATATAATGATATGATAAATGCTATTAAAAATTATGATAATAAGTACAACTACTATGGTGATAAAAAATAAAAATCATGTATTTTTTATTTTTTGGTGGTAATAATACTAATTAGCCTAAGTATTACGGGGAAACCAAGAATTGGGGTGAATCGTTTTTAGCGTAGGTTATGCCTTTACCGAACCCGTCAGCTAACCTCGTAAGTAAAAGGAGGAATTTTTAATGAAAAAAAGTATTTGGGCTATATTAATACTACTTATTTTTGCAGCACTACCACCTAATATTTCTATGGCTACACAATTATCTGCTACTAATCCTGTCACAGCTAAAAGTGGAATTAGTACAGAACAAAGCCTATACAAAGAAAAAGAAGATGCTATTGCCGTATTTAATAACGAAAGCAAAACTATTAGCGTATCAGCAAAGGATGTAGATTTAATGGCGAAAGTCGTATATGCAGAAAGCAATGCTGAACCTTATGAAGGGAAGGTTGCTGTGGCCTCAGTAATATTAAACCGCTTGAAAAACAAAGAATTTCCTAAAAGCATTGAGGGTGTAATTAAGCAAAAAGATGCTTTTTCTTGTGTTGTTAATGGAAACATATCGGCATTCACTGATACAGATTGTTACAATGCAGTTTTTGATGCTTTAGAAGGCAAAGACCCTACTTCAAAAGCCCTTTATTTCTATAACCCTCAAATTTCAAAATCAGATTGGATGGATAAAATAAAAAAATATAATTTAAAACATATAGGCAAACACGTTTTCTTTATTGCATAGCAAAAAAAAATTGTGAGACAGATTATTTTTACTGTCTCACAGTTCCTTTTTGCTATGTTTAAAATTAAATATGTTTATCAAATATTTCCTTAAGTGCAGCCTTTGGTCTAAAACCAACTAATGTCTCTGCAACACGACCATCTTTAAATACGATAACCGTAGGTATGCTAGCTACTCTAAAAGAACTTGCTGAAACCGGATTATTATCAACATTAACTTTTAAAAATTTAGCTTTACCGTTATATTCTTCTGATAACTCTTCTATAACTGGTCCTAACATTTTACATGGTCCACACCAAGGAGCCCAAAAATCAACTATAGCTATTCCGCTTTTAGTTTCCGCTTCAAAATTATTATCGTTTATTTCTAAAACCA
>JAJXWJ010000063.1 GCA_021781655.1 Bacillota bacterium
GTTGCAAAGCAACTAAAAGGGCGTTTTTTAAAAAACTGGAATATTGTTATTGTTAGAATATTCAAAATTTTAATTTCTGTGATTTCAGTTTCTAATATATATTTTTAATTTTAATCTTTAAAGCTGAGCTCCTTTACCACTAATTGCATTTTTAAGTTTATCCTGCTTACGTCCAGAAGGTAGAGAGCTAATGAACCTTTCCATGATATCATACTCATGGATATCATACTTTGTTGGTAGTTTTAAATATTTATCAAAATTCACTTCCAGTTCTTCATCTATTTCTTCATCCTCTAATCCTGTTATAAGTTCATCGGCACGCATAACTGTCTTGCCATTTTCTATATTAAGATAATATTCAAATGCATCATCTGCAAGTTCAATTGCTTCTAATATATCCTCTAATTTAACCTTCAAAACAAATCACTTCCTAAAAATTATTTTTCAAAAAATCCCTCAATAATCATCTTTAACCCAAAGCATATATATATTTATTTAGCAACTACAATGTGCATTTCTTTACTACCTCTATGCACGTAAGTGGCTAAAAATACTCACTGCACATATAATATGTTTTTTATGTCTTAAAGTCAATCAAATTGTAGACTTTTATTGTAATTACTAATAAGATAAAATTGAAGGTAGTAATTAGCAAAAATAGGAAGGTGAAAACATGGATATAAATATTGATGTAACAAATATTACAATAGAAACAGATAGGCTACTTTTAAGGCCGTGGAAAGAAGCCGACTTAAATGATTTCTATGAATATGCATCTGTTGATGGAGTAGGAGAAATGGCAGGTTGGAAACATCATGATTCCATAGAAATTTCAAAGAAAATACTTAAGTCGTTCATTTCACAAAAAAATGTTTTTGCGATAGTATATAAAGAAAACAATAAGGCAATCGGTTCAATAGGCATACATAAATCTTGGGCTAATGATGACGAAGCCTTTAAAAACTTAAAGGCTAAAGAGATAGGATACGTTTTAGCCAAAGAATACTGGGGAAAAGGATTAATGCCAGAGACAGTTAATGCAGTAATTAATTTATGCTTTGATAAATTTAAATTAGATGCATTAACTATATGTCATTTTAACACTAACAGACAATCTAAAAGAGTTATAGAAAAATGTGGTTTTAAATTTGTAAAGCACAGTAAATATTATGCCGAACAATTACAATTAACTTTTGCCGATATGCAATATATATTAATAAATGAATAAAATTTATCTAATCGTAGAATGACCAATATTTTTAGGGAGAGAAAACACTTCAAAAGCTGGGTATATCATTAACAATCCTAAAAATACAAAGCCTAATTCATATGCAAGATTTATAGAAGTGAATATGGAAATTACATTAACAACAACTGTAATAAGGGATATTCCCATTCCTTGGGCCAGCGTGGAAGCTACAGCACTCAAAGTGTTTGCACTGTTTCTATCCTTTGGTTCAACTTCTGAAAAGCTTAATCCATTATAAGCAGTTAAGGCTAATGAACGTCCTACTCCAGATATAAATGCAAGAAACATTATCCAAATTGGTAAGGTGTTGATTTTAATGAGGGCTAAAGCGATGGATGAGAAAAACACCATTCCAAAAGAGGAAAGTAACGCTTTGCGATAGCCTAGTTTTCGTATTATTGGATTAGTAAAAGGCTTTATTCCAATATTGCCAATAAAAATAAATAGCACGTAAGTTCCAGCTTTTACAGCAGACCAATGAAATATGGTTTGCAAAAAAATAGTAAGAATATAAGGTAAAGCACCAACAGATAACCATAAAACAGAACCGCTTGTTTGACATATTTTAAAAGAAGTTATTTTTAAGCTATCCAGTGAAAACAACGGATTGGGAACCTTTTTTAAGTGGTTGAAAACTATCAAGCCTAGTATAATTCCTACTATAAATAACACTAATGCACTTAACCAATATTTTTCCCCGTGGGTTGCGATTTCTGCAGCAGCTAAAATTATGCTTGAAGAAAAGGCTATTTCTATAAATCCAATTAAATCAAAAGCAGATGCTTTATTTTCATGATCATTGTCTATAAGTTTTATGCCTATTAAAGCAATACCTAAGCCTATAGGCACATTTATTAGAAAAATCCATTGCCAAGTAAAATAAGTAACGATAAATCCACCAAACACAGGTGCGATTGCTGGTGCTAAAAGTGCAGGCCAAACTAGATAACTAACCATTTTTAACAGTTGTGATGGATGTGTTTTTTCCAAAACGATAAGTCTAGCTGTAGGAGTCATTAACGAGCCTGAAATTCCTTGTACAATTCTCATTAACAAAAGTAAAACAAAAGTAGAGGAAAGTGCATTAAATAAAGAACTTAGTGCAAATATAATTACTGCAATAATCCAAATTCTCTTCTTTCCAAACCTATTAGCCATCCAGCCACTTAAGGGGATAAATATGGCTACGGTGATTAAATAGACACTAACCAGTAAGGAAATTGTTGCAAAGCCTGTATGAAAATATTGTGCCATTTTAGGTAGTGCAGTAGTTACTATTGTTCCATCTAAAATCTCCATAAAGAGACTCGCTGCCATTAATAGCGCTATTTTTATTTCTTTCGCCATTTAAATCACCTTTCTTTCTTTAAATCATCTTTAAATTTTTCAATCCATTCAATTGCCACCTTAGTTTGCTCTAACCTAAGCTCCAGCTTTTTAGTTGCATACCAGTGATCCTTAGAGGGCTTTATTGATAGGATTTCTATTGATTTCTTTGTATCTTCAAGTATACATACTTGCTCTTGATAGAACTCATCCAATAATTCAAATTGTTTCTCTAAAGCTAGGTGCTGCATAACATCAAGCTTTATCAAATATATATCAGCATTGTGGGCACCGTTTGGAATTGGCATCTTCATTAATTCAAAGAAATATTCTTGTCCCTCTTCTGTAATTGTAGCAAGTTTTTTATTTTTTCCATCTGTTGTTATATTAGTAATTTTTATAAAACCATCATTCTCTAATTTTTCAAGTAGAGGATAAATAACGCCATAACTAATTTTGCGATGACGTCCTAAAGAACCTTGTATAGCAGTTCTTAGATCATAGCCAGTATGAGGACCCTCCATTAGTTCACCTAAAATAGTAAGTTCATTCATCATTTTTATCAGCTCCTATATATCTTTTAGATATATCTATCATATATCTAAAAGATATATGATGCAAGCTTTTTTACGGAAATTTTAGAACAAAGACTAAGAATAGAAAAATTGGTAATAGTTTTTACCCATAATATAAAGCCTATATCTTAAATTACTATGTAAAGCAAGATATAGGCTTTATTTATTTTTATTATTGTTATATATTCATCAAACAATTCTTCACTAGACAATTGATATACAGTACCAGCCATAGACGTATAACATTTTAGTCTTAGCAAAGGATGCCAAATAATTCATAGTTTATTTTATACGTTTTAAATGTATTAGAAACTCCCTATTCTACTATTGATACTTCTTCCCATCAAGATTTCATCACGATATGTTCCATCCTTGAGTTTAAAAGCATTTTTCAAATTCCCCCAAACCTCAAAACCATATTTTTCATATAATTTTCTTGCTTTCTCATTATCTGAAAAAACACCGAGTTCTATTTGCTCATACCCAATTACCCTGGCTTGTTCAATTATTTCTCTGAGTAGTTCATTTCCAATGCCCTTATTCCAGTATTTCCCCTTTACAGAAATCCCTAATACTGCTCTATGTTTAAGTTTTATATGATTTCTCTCGCAACGAATAACAACGTTACCTACAAGTTCATTATTAACAAATGCTACAATCATCATATCTGTATTATTATTTTGATTATTCCTTAAAATTTCTATTTCTTTATTAATAGTTATATTAATTTCTTCAGGATATCTAGTCAAATAGTATGTTTTAGCTCTATTTCACTGGCGGTTTCCATAGTGGTGCTTCAATAAAAGTAGTCTCTTTTACATTTGGAAGAACATCATATATAGAACAATTCATTTGCTCTTCGAAATACTCTTTCATTGTAAAAGTAGCATTCCAACGTTCCACTGTAAAAGGAAATGCTCCATATCGTCTAGTTGAATTAACAAATCGCTTTTCTAAAATACAAAAACCTTGTGCATCTGCAAGTGAATCACAAACAATTATGAGTTTATCGTAGTCATCATAGGTTATATCCTTTAAATATTTCGTCACAAATTCACTTTCCTCATTACTCATATCATTTTTCCCTATTTCTTTATCAAAGTCAGGAACTGGGAACGAATGTGTCAAGCAAATTTTACCTGCCTCATCCCACCCTTTTTCAATCATGAATTTATAACCGTCAATACCATGCCTTCTTGCACTTATACCGTATCTCCTGCCAATATCATGAAGCAGTCCTAAAACATATGCTTTATCTGGGTTAATATTACCACATTTCTCAGCAATCATTTGGGCAGCTAGTCCTACATTAATAGAATGTTCTGTCCATGGTCCAGGATTTGACTTCCCTGCAATTTCTAATTCCTTTTCAGCTGTTTTTCTATCTGGAAACAACATTATTACCTCCTAATTTAGATAATACATCAAAAATTTCAATGTCTTCTAAAACTTCATTTTCAAAAGTGAATTTTACAATCCAGTCCATAAGCGATTTTATTCTTTTAAAATTTTCATGCACAAAAGTAGAATCATAGTAGTTAATATAAGTTTATATTTATTGTATAAACTCTATTTTATCATTTTTATCATATCTTCTAAATTTCAACATATTTATTATCGCTCCGAAATGGCTCGGCTGTATTAGCTTCATATTATGCAACATTTTGCCAATACTACTTTATTTTCAGTACATTGAAGAACCCTTTAGCGTCAAATTCTTAATAAAGTTTTTCACTACCTTTTAACCCAATATCTACTGCAGTCTTTTTCTCTCTCCATAAAACCGTATTCGATAAGGTAACGCCTTATTGTAACGAAGTCATCAAAAATATCTTTAAGTATTTCATTTACTTCTTTCTCGGTATACTTCTTATTTACATCAAAACTCCCTATTATCTCTTTGAGTATAACTATTTTCTTTTTTTCACCAGCAGGAAAAGTTTTTAGCTTACAATCTTTAAAATAGCTCTTTAGAATCTTTTCACTTTCTTCTTCCGTAATCACATATCTTTCATCTACCATTTTAGCACCTCTATGTATATTAATTAAATCTTCTTTCAATGTCATCGATTGCATTATAGCCAGGAATACCTTTGATTGCTTTTCTCTTTCTTTTAATTTGAAGCGATGATTTCTTATAGTTGAAGTACTGCCTTCACCTTCTAACTCTACAATTTCTTTATCACTTAATCCGGACTTAAAAGCTGTAAGGAGTTTCTTTTGATGCTCCGTAAGCCCTGTATATTTTTTATCCATATTAATTAAGTAATCGAACATAGAGTTATGCTCAGCTGTAATGTGATGTTCTATTGCTCGCTTAGCTTCAAGAAATACATCTCCATTTTTATATATAACTCCCTTAGTAAAGCTTTCTCCACAAATAAGGCATATAAACTCCTCTTTCTCATAATCATCTTTATAACCTTGAATAATCTCATCTACAGAAGCTTCCCAAAATAATTTTTCTGAATCCATAATTTCCTCCTTTTTCGGATATATGTTTTTAGTTGTAGTTTATATTTAAATAAACAAAAACAATCAACGTTTATTTAAATTATAAACGTTACTTGTTTTGTTGTCAATTTATTAAATATAATCATTGTCTATACTTCAATTGAAAATAATAAATCTTACACAATCAACATCAAATTAATTTATCTACGAGAATTACTCAAACATATGAGAAGTTATGTGAAATTATTGATTTTGCTGAATATCTAAAAAACAAAGAATTAAATTAAAATAAATCTTTAATTGATTCATTGGTTGATGAATCAATTAAGGATTAAAGACGCTTGCTAAATAATGAAAAACTTAACTATAAAAGATATCATCTATATTAATGATGGAAATAAAAGAGTGGGATGTATCGTATTATTAACTTTATGTCATAAAAATAATATTCCAATTAAACCTTCACAAAAAGATTTGATTAGTCTTGGGCTTGGAGTTGCAAGTGGATTTTTAGGCAAAGATGATATAAAATCATTTATAATAAAGCATAAAAGGTAGTAATAATTTAATGTTTACTACCTTTTAAATATTACCCACCTCTACAAATTGAAATTTATCTTTTTTCCTAACCTCTATAATGCTCTTGCATATAGGATTCCTTTTTTAATTGCCTCTGCTAATCCTTTTGGATTTTCCCAAGCCATAGAATGTCCTGCTGATTTGACAATTTCAATATTTATCATTTGTTCTTCCAACTCAAGTTTATCATCATCTGGTAAAGATTTTTCACCAAAAATAAAAGTCCTTTTACATGGTAATGAATATAATATTTTACGCCATGATGGGTTTCCTCCTGCAACTGCTGACTTGGAAATTCTGCTAATTGCTGTGGAAGAGCAAACTGATAATGCAGCTGCCCACATAGAATTTTCAATGGTGTTTTCATTAACAACTTCATCAAATATACTATTTACAAAATCTTCTTCATCACAAGTTCCAAACTCATAACTAGATGAAACTGGACTACTTTTATCTAAATTAGCCTCACTAAGAATAATTGTTTCAATACTATCTTTACATTTGTCTGCAAGTTCAAGTGCAATAGGTCCTCCTAAACTATGTGCAAAAATAATGAACTTATTAAGTTTTAAGTCTTGTACAAAGTCATACAAATAGTTTACATGTTCTTTAACAGAATATAAATAATTATCTGGTTTATCACTGAATCCACTACCAAGCAAATCTATTAATATTCTTCTGTGTTCAATTAAATCAGTTTGTGCTGCTACTTCAGGATAATCAAAAGAACCAGCGCAGCCTAAACCATGGATAAATAATATCGGTGTCTCTTTACCTGGTAAATCATGATACCTCATTTTATTGAATTTATTATCTACTATATATTCTTTCATAAAAACAATCATTCCTTTCACTGTACTCAAGGCACAATAATATATTAAAGTGATTAACATTTAAATTTCTGTCAATAATATAGACAAGTATACTACAGAGCACCGCGGAGGTAGTGTACCTTTAATCCGCATAAAAACATGTGCCGAATACTTTTTTAAGTACAAATAATTGTGCCAAAGAGCACGTAATCTAATCTTTACTTAAACAAAGACCGCTTAAGATCATGAGTATTCAGTCAACGCCTGTGTACTCTATTTTTATTTGTAGGTGATTCATAAGGGACTGACCCATTAATGAAGGCTTGCCTAAACTTGCTACGGTAGGTTTATGTTTGTCTATAGATCTAAATTTTGATACAATTTAGCAATATTGGGAACGTCCACAGATTTGTGTAAATCAAATCTGTGGATGTTCCCTGACTTTTGTAAGGGACTCGTTAGAATTTACAATAATATTAAGTATTTATTAATTTCTGAATTTCATTTAATAAAACAGGAAAATCCGTATATCCATCACGAGCAATAAAATGCTTTCCTGATGAAAGAATAATAAGATTTGCATCTAATGCTTCTGCTAATTTTTGTGTTGCTTCGGTTGGAACAATATCATCATCTGTTGCAGTAATAACGACTCTTGATGGAATTAGACTTTTTATTCTTGCAATTTCAAGTGGTTCATCCACGAATTCTTGAAGTCCTTCTGTTTGTTCGTCCATCGTATTTTCATCAATGTTCAAAACATTTTTACGAAGATGGCTAAGCCAAGTTTCAAGATGTGGATTCTCGGAATCAGGCATATTAGGAATATCAATTTTAACCTGTCTATTTTCAAACTGTTCTTTCAACCATGGAAACCACTCTGACTGGCTGGAAGATGTATAACCATGGATAACATAGATATTATTACTTTTCATTTTGTTATTTCCTCTAATTATATAAATATTATTTATTTCAAACTACTATTCAAATTGGAATTTATGGTTCTATTTCCTTAAAGAAAAAACGTAATGTCATTACTGTTTTAGTATATATGGCATTCAAAATAGTGGTACCATCACTATAACTGCAAACTATTTTCGGATGTGTTGCTATATTTTCAAAATCTATATATGGCAGCAACTCATTACCACCTTCACCACCACCGAATAAAACCATTTTTACTTCCTAATCCAAAAACATTTCATTTAAATCTTCTGATCTTTCTAATTCTGTTGCAGAATATCCGTAAGTTTTTTTATAAAGATTTTTTCCTGTTTTAACTTTAAAACCTTTATCCTTTAATATTGATATGATGTGCTCGTACTTCTCAGTGTCAGCTATATGGCTAGGAGATATACGCCCTATTGTATCACCATAATTAAGTCTTTTTGCAATCATTTCTTTCAACTCCTTTATTTTTACCACGGCTTAACTCTTCCAAGCCAGCCCTGTTTTAACCAATATTCTTTATCAGTAGGGTTCCAATTATTTGATTTTTGACTTAATCTCATAAGTTGAAACATAGCTTTAGTTTTAATCCCAGGTTTTACTCTACCAAGTTGATTTACTATTTTAGCAGAAATTTTTGTGACATCCTTTTCTATTTGAGACTTTTTCTCTGGCTTAACTGATTCAAAGCTTGAAGCAGATACATTTTTACCATATCGATATATTATGGGAACTCCCCAGTAAAATAGATTATCCTGTAAAGCCTTTGTTACTTTCCTAGTGCCTGTACCAGCAGCTGTTGAAATAACCAGCCCAACTTTACTAAACATTCTAGGATGCGGACGGTGAGGCATCCAGCGATAACTCATATGATCAAGAAAAGTTTTGAGCTGACCACTCATTCCTAATGCATAACAAGGTGATTCTATAATCACTAAATCTGCTTCCTCAATTGCTTTTGCAACAGGCTGAACAGTATCAGCATGGGGACATTTTTCCTCTCCTTCTGTAAAACATTTAAAGCAACCTACACAAAACGAGGGAGCATGCTTTGGCATAAAAAATTCTTTTATTTCAGTATTTTTATCCGTAAGCTTTTCTAAAAAGAGCTTTGTAATGTTATATGTACTGCCTTTATGCATTTGACCATGTAAAACTGTAATTTTCATCCTATCACCTTTTCTAACAAATCAATATTTCCACTCATAATATATGGAATATTTTTTCGAACCGTTTCATCATCCCAATTCCACCATTGCAATTCCATTAATTTTTCAATATCGTCTTCAGTAAAACGTTTTTTAATTTCTTTTGCCGGTATTCCACCCACAATCGTATATGGCGGAACATCTTTTGTTACAACTGCTCTAGTACCTATTATTGCGCCATCTCCAATATGAACTCCTTGCATTATTACAGCTTCATAACTAATCCATACATCATTTCCTATTACAATATCACCCTTGTTATCCCATGCTTCAGTAACATTGCTTTCACTTAGATCCCACTCTTCAAAAAAAATTGGGAAGGGATATGTGGAAAGTGAGGCCATTTTATGATTTCCAGAAGTAAACATAAATTTCGCACCACATGCAATAGACCAATATTTGCCAATAATTAATTTATCATTATTCATAGGATAATGATAAATTACATTATCTTTTTCAAACCTTGTTGGATCTTTCACGAAATCATTATACATAGTATAATCACCAACAATAATATTAGGTTTTGTAATAACAGGTTTCAAGTATATAGTTTCTTTATCATTTGTCCTTGGATAAATTTTATTACTGTCCATATATCCCTCCATTTAACTTAATATGAAATTTATTTTAGCATTTTTACATACTCTGCATTTACAAAAAATAAAGGGTATGCTGTTGCTACTGAAATACTTAAAAACATTATTCTCGTATATTTTAATACACTTTCTATTTATTATAATTATACCGCTATTTTGTCATATTTTAAAAGGTTTACAAATAATCTTAAATTTATATATTTTAAATAGTCTTTCTTTAATTCCATTCCAACGATAAAATTAGGAAAATTGGTTCACTAAAAAAATAACAAGTCCAAATTGCGAGAAAATTTTGTATAATACAAGGAAGCAGATACCCTTAATACTAACAGTATTAAGGGTATCTGCTAGGGCGTTGTAGTACTGAATAAGTTAACTACTATAATACTTTTGTTTTAGACTCTTAGGTTTATCTGGTATTGTTAATTTTAATAATCCACCTTTTATAAGCGGGTTTAAAAATTTTACCCTAAAGTGTTCTCTATGATGCAACTTTAAAAACTCTTGCATTTCATTCCTCGTCCTAGGCACTTTACAAAATTCTAGTAGATTTTTTATTTCTTCATTAGCTTGCTCGGTAGCTTGCTCGGTAGCTTGCTCGGTGCTTATCGAAAGTAAAGGTATAATAGTTTTAAAAACATCTTCCTCTATAAATATAGGCTCTGCTCCCGAATATATCTTATTGTATTTAGTTATGTTTCTAACACCTGAACCTAACTCATCTACCCACCCAATTTCTTTAAAGAATTTAGCTATAGTTGGATTTTTAGGGAATGGAGAAAAGTTGTCAGGGTCAATTATGCCATTCCCATGTGGCTTATTGCTGTTTTCAATATAAACTCTATCTTTTTCAATTATAAATTTTGCTGGAAATGGATTTGCAAATTCTCTATGAATTAATAAATTAGAAACAACCTCACGAAAAATTTTATCTCTTAGACTAACTCGTCTATCACTCTCAAGATAAAAATTATCATTTAAATGTTTTGATACAAATGCCATCAACCGCTCATAGCTTTCAATAAGATTCACTCTGATATCATCTCTGTCATCATATCGATCCAAATTGACTTTTCTTAATATAGCATCTGTTCTAAAGTGTGGAAGTGCTGCATGAATCAATTCTTCTTTACCGAATATAAGAATACCTCCAAGTGTAATTCCTTCTTTTCCACTTTGAAGGTCTTTAAGAAATAATCCCGCACTTTTTAATAATTCCAAATCATTCATTGACTTCCATGCATCTTTAAAACTATTTGGTTCAAGCACCTTTATTGATTTACCATATTGAAGTAGAATATGAGGGACATAGGTATGGATTGAGTTTTCATCCATTAAAAAATTAGCTCTGCATTCAGTTTGTTCTATCAGATGATATCCTAAAAACCAATGTTAAAAAACGCGGCCAAGCCGCGTTATTTCGCTTCGCTCAATTTCTTTTGGCGAAGCCCTTTAATTTTAAAATTCATATGTCACTCCATGAACACCATCATATTAAACTTTTCTATCTTTCATCTATTGAAATATAATCCTTGTTATTGGAAACACTTTTATAAGCTGGTCTTATTATTTTGCCTGCATTAACTATTTCTTCAATTCTATGAGCACTCCATCCAACTACTCTTGCTATTGCAAATATAGGTGTGAATAATTCTTGGGGAATTCCAAGCATTCTATACACAAATCCAGAGTAAAAATCTACATTTGCACTTACTCCTTTATACATTTTAAATTTCTTTTCAATAGCTATAGGTGCTAGTTTTTCTACCTTCTCATATAGGTTAAATTCATCTTCATAACCTTTAGCTTTTGCCAATTTTTCAACATATTTTTTAAAAATAACAGCTCTTGGATCTGAAATTGAATATACAGCATGTCCAATTCCATATATAAGTCCAGAATTATCAAACGCTTCTTTATTTAAAAGTTTCATAAGATATTGCTCGACTTCTACATCATCTTCCCAATTTTTAATGTTTTGTTTGATATCTTCAAACATCTTAACAACTTTTACATTAGCACCACCGTGCCTTGGTCCCTTTAAAGATCCCAATGCAGCCGCAATAACAGAATATGTATCTGACCCTGAAGATGTAACTACATGCGTTACAAAGGATGAATTGTTTCCACCACCATGTTCAGCATGAAGTACAAGCGCCAAATCTAAAAGTATGGCTTCTAGCTTAGTATATTTACTGTCAGCTCTAAGTAAATAGAGAATATTTTCTGCTGTACTTAAATCTTTTCTAGGACTATGAATAAACAAACTTTTATTGTCATGATAATGTGAAAATGCCTGATATCCATACACTGCAATTAGTGGAAAACATGCTATAAGCTTTAAACATTGCTTTAAGACATTTTCGATTGTAGTATCATCTGCTCTTTCATCGATACTATATAGCGCCAATACGCTTCTCGCAATAGAATTCATTATGTCTTTACTTGGCATTTCCAGTATCATTGAGCGAACAAAATCATCTGGTAAACTTCTGTAGCTAGAAAGTAGCTCCTCAAAATCTTTTAATTCTTCTTTTGAAGGAAGTTCCCCAAATAAAAGCAAATAACAAGTTTCCTCAAACCCAAAATAACCTTTTTGTAAAAATCCATTAACTATATCGGATATATCTATTCCTCTATATATGAGTTTTCCAGGAATAGGAACCATCTTATCTCCTTCGATATTATATGAACGTATCTCTCCTATTTCTGTAAGTCCAACTAGTACACCCTTTCCGTCAATGTCTCTTAGCCCTCTTTTTACCTGATATTGAGTAAACAATTTAGAATCTATTTTATTGCATACCCTTACCTTGTCGCAAAAAGTTTTTAACATTTTCTCTTCCATTCTAGTATTTTTTTCCATTTAGTTACACCTCTTAAATTTTCAAATAATTAACATTCTAGATAGCCCATGATAAAACGAATTTAAAGAAATTGACCTTGCAAAAGTAAGAAATAAATATGATATAAACCATACTATTATTGAAATACAATTTATGAATATTAGTAGTAATAATAATTTTATCACTTTAGGGAGTTTTTGTAAATTGCAATATAGGTAAAAATTAAGAATATTATGTGAACTTTTTATTATATTTTCTTATGAATATAGTTAATAAAAGAAAGTACCAAACCTTTCGAATGGTACTTTTAATCAATAAATTATCTCAAAACTGCCTTCACCTCAGCAACAAACTTTTTAACGCTATCCACTTTTTCTTCTTTAGTCTTACCCTCTGCTACTCTCTTAACTACAGCACTGCCTATTATTATGCCATCACTATAGTCCTTCAATTTATTTGCCATCTCTGCACTTGATATACCGAAACCTAAAGCTTTTGGAATTGATGTGCAAAGAGAAACAGTTTTCATATACTCTTCCACGTTAGTATCTATTTCACTTCTAACACCAGTAACCCCATTTACGGATACACAGTAAATAAATCCACTAGCATTCTCTACTATATTCTTAATTCTTTCATGTGATGTTGGTGCGATTAAAGGAATTAATCTAACCTCATATTTATCACATACTTCTAATGCATCTTTTCTTTCTTCTAAAGGAAGGTCTGGAATTATAACTCCATCTACTCCTGCTTCGCTGCATTCTTTAATAAATTTTTCTATACCATATTTAAAAACTGAATTATAATATACTAAATATACTAGTGGCACCTGTGTTTTTTTACGTATAACTTTAACTGTTTCCATTATCTTAGAAATAGTTGCACCACCTTTTAGAGCTCTTTGTGAAGACTCCTGAATAATAACACCATCAGCTATAGGATCAGAATATGGAACTCCAAGTTCAATTATATCAGCACCAGCTTCCTCCATTGCATAAACAAGTTCAATAGTTGTAGCTAAATCTGGATCTCCTGCTGTTACAAAAGGAATCATTGCCTTTTCGCCTTTTTCTTTTAGTTCTTTATATTTTAAATCTATTCTATTCATTTTACAGTTCAACCCCCATCACTTTACCAATAGTATTAATATCCTTATCACCTCTACCAGAAAGGTTAACAATCATTACTTTATCACTTGAAAGCGTAGGTGCAAGCTTCATTGCATAGGCTATTGCATGGGAACTTTCAAGAGCTGGAATAATTCCTTCTACAGCTGTTAATTCCATAAATGCTTTTACTGCTTCTTCATCGTTTGCTGACTCATAAGTAGCTCTTCCTATATCATGGAAATAAGCATGTTCTGGGCCAACACCAGGGTAATCAAGTCCTGCTGAAATTGAATATGCAGGAAGTATTTGTCCATCACCATCCTGAAGCACATAAGTCATCATTCCGTGGATAACTCCAACTGAACCTTTAGTAATACTTGCAGCATGTTCTTCTGTATCGATCCCTTTTCCTGCTGCTTCTACTCCAATAAGCTTAACCTCTGTATCTTCTTTAAACGGATAAAAAATACCCATAGCGTTACTCCCACCACCTATGCAGGCAACAACGTAGTCTGGAAGTCTTCCTTCCTTTTCTAAAATTTGTTCTTTAGCTTCGTCTCCAATTACCCTTTGGAAATCTCTGACCATCACCGGATAAGGATGAGGTCCCATAACTGTTCCTATAACATAAAAGGTATCATCTATACAAGTTATCCAGTTTCTAAAAGCTTCATTTACAGCATCCTTAAGTGTTTTAGTTCCAGAAGTTACTGCTGTAACCTTTGCTCCTAAAAGCTTCATTTTAAATACATTTAGTGATTGTCTCTCAATATCTTCTTCTCCCATAAATATTTCACATTCCATACCAAACATAGCTGCAATTGTAGCCGTAGCAACACCATGTTGTCCGGCACCTGTTTCAGCAATAACCCTTTTTTTACCCATTCTTTTAGCAAGAAGTATTTGTCCAAGTGCATTATTAACCTTATGAGCACCTGTATGGTTTAAATCCTCTCTCTTAAGATAAATTTTTGCACCACCTAATTTTTTGCTTAAGTTTTCTGCATAATATAAAGGGGATTGCCTTCCTACATAATCTTTTAAATAATATTTATATTCTTCAATGAACTTTTCATCAGCCATAGCCTTTTTATATTGTTCTTCTAATTCTATTAAAACGTTCATCATAGTTTCTGGTGCGTATTGTCCACCGAACTTTCCAAATCTTCCATCCATAATATATTCCTCACTTTTTCCACGAATTTTTTTATTTTATTATAATCTTTAACTCCATTTGTTTCTACACCGCTAGATACATCTACAGCATAAGGATGTACTATTCTTATGGCATCTTCAACATTAGAACAATTTAAACCTCCTGCTAAAATCAGCTTCTTACTAATGTTTAGCTTTGGCACTACTTCCCAATCAAAACTAACTCCTGTTCCACCTTCTGCTCCTTTTACACTGCTGTCTAAAACAATGGACTCGATGCTATAATCTTTATACCTATTAAGCTGTTCTTTATACTTATCTATTTCATAAGCACCGTTTTCTAAATCAACCTTTATTGACATAGCTTTCCATACGGTAAAGTTTTGAAAATTCTTTATATATTCTGCCCCCTCATTACCATGAAACTGAAAACCGTGTAAGTTAAGCTTTTCCCCAAATTCTAGTGCTTTTTCAATTTCTTCATCAACAAAAACGCCAATAGTTTTAATACTATTATCTAATAAAGCTATTAATTCCTTTGCCTTATCTAACGTTACTCTCCTTTTGCTATTTGCAAACACAAAACCAACATAGTCTGGCTTAACTTCATTTACATATTGTATATCTTCTTCTCTTTTTAATCCACAGATTTTTATCTTAGTCATACTATCACCCTTTAGAATTGTGGATAAATTCGTTAACCTTGTGTATTTCTTCAATATTTCTCATAAAGGTTTCACCAATTAGAACTGCATTTACATTTATAGATTTTAAATACTGTATATCCTCTGGTGTCTGAATTCCGCTTTCAGATACTATAATTCTATCCTTTGGTATATATGCAAGTAGTTTTTCAGTAGTTTTTAAATCCACAGTGAAATCTCTTAAGTCTCTGTTATTTATACCAATAATCTTTGCTTCAGCTTCTAAGGCTATTTCAAGCTCTTCCCTGTTATGAACTTCTATTAAAACGCTTAGTCCAAGGTCTTTTGCCAGTTTATAAAACTCTTTTGTTTTTTTACCCAGCACTGCTACTATTAAAAGCACCGCATCTGCACCAATAATTTTAGCTTGAAAAATTTGATATTCATCGATAATGAAATCTTTTCTTATTATAGGTTTGGTGGTAACTTCTTTAACAAGTCTTATATATTTATCATCACCTTTGAAAAACTCTTTTTCTGTTAAAACTGAAATGGCGTCTATATTTACTTCCTCATAAACCTTAGCAATTTTAACAGCATCAAAATCAGCTTTAATTATACCTTTTGAAGGTGAAGCTTTTTTTATTTCAGCAATTATATTTATTCCTTTCTTACCTAAAGCTCCTTTGAAATCTCTAGTAACAATATCTATAGCTTCTGTTTCAAATTTTCTTAAAGGAAGTCTTTCCTTTTCAAGTATAAGCTGATTTTTTTTAAAGGCAACTATTTCATCTAATATCATTTTCACACCACCTTACTTATATCCACTAATTCATTAAGCTTTTCTAAAGCTTTTCCTGAGTCTATTAGTTCTTCTGCTAACTTTATTCCTGCTTCTATACTGCTTACTGCCTTTCCAATATATAATGCTGCTGCACTGTTTAAAACTACTATGTCTCTTTTTGCTCCCTTTTCACCTTTAAAAATATTTAATATTATTTCGGCATTTTCCTTTGCTTCAGCACCCTTAATATCTTCAGCAGTACATAATTTAATTCCAAACTTTTCTGGATTTATTTCATAATCAGTAACCTTTCCATCCTTAAGTTCAGATACATAGGAAATAGTTGTTGTTGTTAATTCATCTAAGCCATCTTTCCCATAAACAACTAAGGCTCTTTCACTGCCAAGCTTATTTAAAACTTCTGCTATTGGATGTGTCAATTCTTTGCTATATACTCCTAAAACTTGACCTTTTGCAAAAGCAGGATTTGTAAGAGGTCCTAAAACATTAAATACAGTTCTTGTACCTAATTCTTTTCTAATTGGTCCTACATGCTTCATAGCCGAATGATACTTTTGAGCAAACAAGAAAGCCATTCCATTTTCATCTATAAGCTGTTTTGCTTTTTCTGGTTCTAAATCTATATTTATACCTAAAGCTTGAAGTACATCTGCACTTCCACTTTTGCTAGAAATTGCTCTATTACCATGCTTTGCGACTTTGACTCCACCGGCTGCTGCTATAATTGCAACTGCTGTTGATATATTAAAAGTTTTTCCTCCGTCTCCGCCAGTTCCGCAGGTATCTATAACATAATCCGAATCTAATTCCACCTTCGATGCATTATCTCTCATGGCTCTTGCAAAGCCTGTAATTTCATTTACGGTTTCACCCTTCATTCTCATTCCCATTAAAAAGGCTCCAACCTGGGACGGAATAGCTCCACCTTTCATTATCTCACATGCTGCCTCATAAGCTTCTGTCTCAGTCAAATTTTCATTAATTACTACTTTTTTAATAGCTTCCTGTAGCATTACAAATCCCCTCCACAAAATTTTTAATCATACTTTTACCTTCCTCTGTAATGATAGATTCAGGATGAAATTGAAGTCCATATATTTTATATTCTTTATGTCTAAGTCCCATAACTACCTTGTCGTCTAGGCTCACCGATGTTATTTCAAGTTCCTTTGGAAAAGTAGTCTTATCAACTATTAAGGAATGATATCTCATAACTTCAAGAGGATTTTTAATTCCTTTAAACAAGCCTTCTCCATTATGCTCTATCATTGAAGTTTTTCCATGTTTAATATTTTCAGCCCTTATTACTCTACCACCAAAAGCATAACCTATAGCTTGATGCCCAAGACATATGCCAAGTATAGGAACTTTTCCTGCAAAATATTTTATTACATCTATACATATACCAGCCTTATCTGGAGTTCCTGGTCCCGGCGAAATTATAATACCTTCTAAATCCATTTTCTCTATTTCTTCAATTGTAATTTTATCATTTCTTACAACAACCATATTAGTATATATTTCACCAATATATTGATAAAGATTGTAAGTAAATGAATCATAATTATCTAGTATAAGTATCAATTAAATTACCTCCTTCATTGCCCTTGCCTTATTTAAGGTTTCTATATATTCGCATTTAGGATTAGAATCATATACAAGTCCTGCTCCTGCTTGAACATAACTGTATTCATCTTTAAATACGATTGTCCTCAAAGCTATGCAGGTATCCATATTGCCATTGAAGGAAAAGTATCCAACCGCACCTGCATAAATACCTCTTCTTAAACTCTCAAGTTCATCTATTATTTCCATAGCCCTAACCTTTGGTGCCCCTGAAACAGTACCCACTGGCAAACAGGAAATCAAAGCATCAAAGCAAGTTAAGTTTTCTTTTAATTCCCCAGACACTTCAGACACAATATGCATAATATGAGAGTATAAATCTACCTTCATAAATCTATTAACATCCACTGTACCAAATTTACTAACCTTACCAATATCATTTCTTCCAAGATCTACAAGCATAAGATGCTCCGCTCTTTCTTTTTCATCGGAAAGAAGTTCTTTGATTAGGCTTTCATCTTCAGCTTTATCCTTGCCTCTAGGTCTTGAGCCTGCTATAGGATTAGTTTTAACTATATTATCCTTTAAAGAAACTAATATTTCTGGTGATGAACCTGCTATTTGAAAATATTCAAAATCTAAGTAGAATAAATATGGCGAAGGATTTTTCGAGCGAAGTCTTCTGTACACATCAAAAGGCTCTGAGCCATTTTTAAATTTCAATCTTTGGGATAAAACTACTTGAAATATATCCCCAGCCTTAATATAGTCTTTTGCTTTTTCTACCATTTCACAGTATTCTGCTTCTGTAACACTTGATTCGAAGGTTTTATTTATGTCTACTTCTTCTAAAGGATGAACACCATTATTTGTTAATATGGCTTTTTTAGTTTCAATTAATTTATTTGTTATTTCTTCATAGGTTAATGTCTCTTCTGGAAATACGTTATATACAACATTAACTATGTGCTTGAAGTGATCATGGCATATAAACATTTTATAAAACATTAGGTATGCTTCTGGAAGCTTTAATTCATCTATATTATCATCTGGAAGCACTTCATATTGTCTTATTACATCGTAGCCTACATAACCTATTGCACCACCAGTGAAGGGAATATCCAATATAGTTTTGTCATATTCTATATTTACATATTTTTTCACGTAATCTAACACTTTCCCTTTTATTTTTTCTACTTTCTCTCCACTTCTTATTTCTACCTCATCTTTGTAGCTGTTTATAGCTAAATATGGATTTGAACCCATGAAGGAATATCTTCCTATTTCTTTTTCTGAGAATACACTTTCAAGTAAAAATTTGTTTTTGCCTTCAACATTATAAAATATGGCTATTGGAGTTAATTCATCTCCATTGAATTGCAGTACCATTGGAAAAGTTTTTCCTTTTTCTTTAAGTTCGTTAAATTGTTTTTCAGATAAATTAATCATAATTTCACCTTCTATAATTATTATATATTTTAAAGTTATTGTCTCTTGAATTGCTGAAAATTATATTACGAATTGTCTTATTAAATTGACAATTGACAGTGGACAATTGACAGTTAAGGATGTTTTTCTTCACTGTGTTCAGAAAAACTAAAACTGATTTAAAAACAGCTTTTTTATGTCTTTTTTCTAATTAAAGATTTTTCGCAACATGGCGGAGAAAAATCCACCTTCATTGTCAATTGTCAACTATCAATTGTCCATTGAAGCAGTCCATTGTCAATTCTCAATTTTCAATTAAAAAAGGCCACTTCATCCTAATTTAATGGGACGAAGTGACCGCTATGCCACCCATTTTCTTTAGTACAAATATGCCATAAAAAAACAAAAAACACCTCATCCAATAAAGGACGAAATGTTAAAATTTCGCTATGCCACCTAAGTACACACTTTTAATTCAGGTACAGAAAATCTCGATACCCTGTCTTTGTAACGGTAGACTACCGGTAATTGCTACATAACTTCGCAACACATCTCACAGATCCATTCAATATAAGCTACAGCACCTGGCTTCCACCACCCCAGACTCGCTTTAACTAAATTCCTATATTTACTACTTCTGATCATAGACTATATTTTCATTATATTGATTTAATTTTGATTTGTCAAACTTTTTTTGATTACTAAAGCTCTTCAATTATACATCTATGCTCTTTCTTCTTTGAATCATAACATATTGCTACTGCTAAAACCCTTTTGCCTTCATTCTCCCGTTTTAACTTTTCTACATATTCTTTTTCTCTAATTTGATTTATGGCTACTTCTGGTAGTTCATCTTTTTTTAGCTCAACAACAAACGGAATATCATTTTTTCTTCAATGGTTTTATTATCTCCGGGTCTTTGACAGTTGCATAAGGAAAAATTCTTTGAAAGCCTTGATATAGGCTTATTTTTTTGTCAAATTTTAAAAATAAATAGTGCGTATTTTGTGGTATTGTGTTATAATATAAGTATTAGGGG
>JAJXWJ010000006.1 GCA_021781655.1 Bacillota bacterium
ATAATACAACACCATACAACATAAACATAAGAAAATTTGACAATAAAAAAATCAGGAAACCCTTTATTATAGGCATTCCTGATGCTTATGAATCATTTTATTTTGTTTGTAAGTGTTTAAAACCCGTTAAATGATAAATTTAAAAAAATTATTAATTAATCATTTTTTTGCAAAAAAACTCTTCATTTTTTTACCAGTTTAGTTTATAATGTAAACATTATCAAATTAGAGATGGGGTGTTTTGATGAGTTTATGTTCATTTTTAAGTACAACAAGGGAAAAGGTAGAATGTTTCAAAACTTGTGCATTTTACAAATATGAAGATAATAATGGTGAATGTCCATTCAATGACTTGGTAAATTTTAAAAAAGATAACACAAAAAATGATTATGATGATTATTATCTTGAGGAAGAAGATGATATTTTTGTGTTTGAAGGTGAACTTGAAAGGGTTGAAATATAATTTAGCATAAAAATAATGGCAGAAAGTGGAGGTATTATTATGGAAAAAACTCTAGTATTAATTAAACCAGATGGTGTAGAAAGAGGACTTATTGGAAGCATCATAAGCTTTTATGAAAGAAAAAGCTTAAAAATTGTTGCTCTAAAAATGGTTCAGGCTGACAGGAAAATTGCAGAAGAGCATTATTCAGAACATTTAGGCAGAAGTTATTTTGAAGAGTTAATTCAGTATATTACAGAAGGCAGACTTTGTGCTCTTGTAGTAGGAGGAGAAGATGCAGTTGCTGTTGTCAGAAATGTAAATGGAAATAAAGACCCTAAGGTTGCGGATATGGGAAGTATTAGGGGCATGTATGCTGATGACAAGACAAGAAATTTAGTTCACGCATCAGACAGTATAGAACATGCAGAAAGAGAAATTTCATTATGGTTTCCAGAACTTATGAATAAATAAAATATTTAAATGCCGGTACATGTTATTGGCATTTTTTAATGTCCAAAATTATGAACAAATATTCAAAAACAATTCCAAAATAGGAACAAAATGAGATTTTTTTAGGATACTCTCATTATTTTTAGAAAAATTTAATATATATTTTATACTGCTTTTATAAGAAAATAGTATAATAACCATATACATTTAAAATATAAAAATACCGGAGGGTAACATGAAGAAGAAATATATTGTTTGGGTAATTATAGCAGCATTAATAGTGGGAATAATTGGTCTAAATATCTTTGTAAAAAACAGAAAAAAAGCAGTAACGGTTAAAACTTCAAAAGCGGCTGTTGGTAATGTAAAGGAATACCTGTCTACTACAGCCATTATCAAATCAAAAAATTCAAAAGATTATTATGGACCACAAGCAAAAGTTTTAGCCATAAACGTAAAAGTTGGAGATAAGGTTAAAAAAGGTCAAGTGTTAATAAATTATGACTCACAAGACTTAAATACTGCAGTGGAGCAGGCACAAATAAATTTAAGTACAGCACAAAGTCAGAAACAAGATTTACTAAATACTGTAGCTAGTAACAATCAAAAACTGTCACAAATTAATAGTCAAATTACAGATACACAAAATCAATTAAATAGTGCAAATGCTACTTTAAAGCAATTAGAAGCTAGCAAAAGTGCTAGTAGTTCAGATATTTCCGCAGCTCAGCAGCAAGTTCAAACTTTAAATAGTCAATTGACATCACTAAACAATTCAGAAGGTCAATATCAAACTGATTATACTGAGAAATTAAAACAAGCAGATAATGCAATAAGCTTAGCACAAGTGAACCTTAATAGTGCTGAAAATAATCTTTCTAAAAATGTAACAAATATTACTTCAGATATGGATGGAGTCGTTACAGCCATAAATGTAACTGTAGGTCAAACATCTGCAGGTGCACAGCCAGCAATTACAGTTCAAGATGTTAACAATTTAGAAGTAGAAGCAAATGTGGATAAATATAGTGCTAGTGAGGTGAAAATAGGTGAGCCTGCTACAATTACTTATGGAAACGAAACTTATACAGGGGCCGTATCCTTCATTGCACCTACAGCTCAATCAACAACCACTGCAACAGGTGCAACTACTACCTTACCAGTGGATATAAATATTAATAATCCTAAGGAAGATTTAAAAATTGGATTTGATACTGATACAAACATACTAGTAGGTGAAGCTGATAATGTCCTTAGTATCCCTACAGAAAGTATACAAACAGATAAAAATGGAAGGGATTATGTATTTATAGTTTCTAACAATAAAGCAGTGGAAAAAACAGTATCACTTGGGTTACAGTCAGATGTTACTGCACAAGTATTAAGCGGGGTAAGTGCAGGAGATCAAGTCATTTTAAATCCTGGAGCTACAGTTTCAAATGGAACTTTAGTTAAAGCAAATTAAAGTGAAAGATTTTATGTGATTTGTCAGCATGAAGCAAAATTGCTAGGAGGAAATTTATGATTGAAGTTGAAAATGTAGTGAAAAGATATGTTACTGGAGATATAGATTTTACAGCCTTAAAAGGTGTAAGCTTAAAAATAGAAAAAGGAGAGTTTACGTCTATTATGGGTCCTTCCGGCTCTGGAAAATCTACTTTTATGAATATACTAGGATGTCTTGATAGAATGGATAGCGGAATATATAGGCTGAATGAAGAAGATGTTTCAAATTTATCTGATAATCAATTGGCATATGTAAGAAATAGAGAAATAGGTTTTGTATTTCAAGCCTTTAATCTTTTACCGAGAATGACGATACTTGAAAATGTAGCACTTCCAATGGTTTATGCCGGTGTTCCATTAAATAAGAGACGTGAAAGGGCAATGAATGCGTTAGAAAAGGTAGGACTTCAAGATAGAGTAAAGCATAAATCCAATGAAATATCAGGAGGGCAAAAGCAAAGAGTTGCAATTGCAAGAGCTATTGTAAATAACCCAAATGTTATTATGGCTGATGAGCCAACTGGTAACCTAGATACGAAATCTACAAATGAAATAATGAAAATATTTCAAGATTTAAATGATGAAGGTGCAACAGTAGTTATGGTTACACATGAACCTGACGTTGCGATTTATACGAAACGAATAGTAAGATTTAAAGATGGAGAAATCATATCGGATGAAGAAGTGAAAAATAGAATTTTGCTTTAAGTTAAGAAGGAGGCAGAAATGAATTTAATTGAAAGCTTTAAAATTGCACTAGAAAGTATAGAGGCAAATAAACTTAGATCGTTTTTAACTATGCTTGGAATAATAATAGGAATTAGCTCGGTAATTACGATAGTTGCTTTAGGTCAGGGTGGTCAAAATGCTGTAACAGACGAGTTTAACAAAATTGGTGCAACAAATCTAACAATAACACTTGATACAACTAAAGCACAGCCAAGTGATTATTTTACCATTGAAGATGCAAAAAAAATTAAAAGTGAAGTGCCTTCTGTACAATATGTAAGTCCTGTGGTTTCAGAAAAAGGTGTAGCTGTATCACAAATTAGCAGCAAAAATGCTACTATAACTGGAAGCACTACAGATTATGCTGATATAGAGGATTATCAAATAAATTATGGAAGATACTTTAATTCCTTAGAAACAAATGAAGGAAAAGCTGTTGCAGTAATCGATGAAAATGCAGCAAAAAGCTTGTTTGGATATACAGATGTTGTTGGAAAAACTTTCAACATAGGACCAGCAAATGCACCTCAAAAAGTAACGGTAGTTGGAGTTAAAGCGTCAAACAATCTTTTTAGCAGCAATCCTAATATTCCAATAAGCATAGACGTACCTATTACATTTTTGCAAACAATGTATTCAAATAACTTTATTATAAGCAGTTTAACTGTTTCAGCTGATAGTAAAGATAACACAAGCGATGCAGGAGCAGGAGCAATAAGTATTCTTGAAAGTAGACATAACAATAGAGGAAAAGATATTTATATTGCTACAAGCCTAATGAGTCAACTTAATCAAATAAATAGTGTACTTGGCGTTATAACAGATTTCGTTGGTGCTGTGGCAGCAATTTCTCTTATTGTTGGAGGAGTTGGTGTCATGAATATAATGTTAGTTTCCGTAACAGAAAGAACTAGGGAAATCGGAATAAGAAAAGCAATAGGCGCCACTACAAGCAATATTATGATACAATTTTTAATTGAATCTGTTATAATATCATTAATTGGTGGAATAATTGGAATAACTTTAGGCATACTTGGTGCAGATTTAATAGGAATTGCCGCAAATATCACTCCGGTTATTTCTCCAGCAGTAATCATAGGAGCAGTTGCATTTTCTTCTGCTGTTGGAATGTTCTTTGGAATATATCCTGCAAAGAAAGCAGCATCTTTAGACCCGATTGATGCATTAAGATATGAATAGAAATATAATAGCATTATAAATGAAAGTTTAGGTGAAAAAATGCTGATTAAGACACGATTAAGAATATCAAATATTGCTGTTCTAGTAATTCCTTTAATAATATTTGCTGCATTTACCTTTTGTACGGTTATTATTATAAAAAATAATATTGAAAATGCATATCATATTAAATTTGGTATGAATCCCTTTATTGATTTTGCTAATAATGGAGTACAGGTTATGAATGAAATTGAGCAAGACATCGAAAGTGATCCAAGTTATTTGAATAATGTTAATTATTACAATTATATCGATAAAAAGCTTAATGACAATACTGGAATAGTAATAAGAGAAGATAATTCAATAAAATATGAATCAGCATTTTTAAAAAAAATAGATATTAAACAGGAGCTTCCTTCCTTTGGTTCATTTTTAAGAAGTTTTAGTTCACATGCGTTTGTTGGAAACATGAATGTTTTAATAAGACAATACGATTTTTACTTTGAAAATGGTAATAAAGGTAGTATTTTTATAGTAACAGATACAACCTATTTAATTAAAATGATAAAAGTATTTATAATGACTGAAGCTATTGCTTTTGTCTTGATTTTAATTGTAACAAATATCATTTTAACCTTTATTGTTTCAAAGAGTATTATTACTCCTCTAGAAGCTTTAAAAAACGGTGCAAATGAAATAAAAGAAGGTAATTTGGATTTTGAATTAATTAATAACAATGGAGATGAGGTAAGTGAAGTAAGTAAAGCTTTTGAAGAAATGAGACTAAAATTAAAGGATTCTATGCAAAAGCAAATTCAATATGAAACAAATAGAAAAGAGTTAATATCAAATATTTCACATGACCTCAAAACACCTGTAACTGCAATTAAGGGGTATGTTGAGGGTATTAAAGACGGAATTGCAGATACCCCGGAAAAGATGGAAAAATATATCCAAACTATATATTTAAAAGCAAACGATATGGATAAACTCATAGAAGAACTTTTTTTGTTTTCCAAATTGGATTTAAATAGTGTGCCCTTTCATTTCGAGAAGGTTGATATTGTTTCATATTTAAAATATAACATTGAGGAATTCCAGTTTGATTTGGAGAAAAGAAGCATAGAAATTGATTTAAAGGTTGAAGGTAGAACCAAAATATATGTTATAGCTGATAGGGAAAAAATAAGAAGAGTGTTAGTTAATATAGTTGAAAACTCAATAAAGTATATTGACAAGGACAAAGGTAAAATTAATATAATTTTAAGAGAAAAAAATAATTTTGTTGAAATAGAAATAAAGGATAATGGCAAAGGAATTTTAAAAGAATCCATACCGCATATTTTTGATAGGTTTTATAGAGGAGATTTAGCTAGGAATTCCAATACAGGTGGAAGTGGCTTGGGACTTTCTATAGCAAAAAAAATAATTGAGGAACATGGTGGACAAATAAAGGCAAAAAGTGAAGAATATAAAGGAACTAGTATAACTTTTACCTTGAAAAAAATATTATAAGCGGAGAGAAGGAAATTATGGGAAAAATATTAATAGTAGAGGATGAGAAAAGCATAGCTGAGCTTGAAAAAGACTATCTTGAAATCAATGGTTATGAAGTTGACATAGAAAGTGATGGAAAAAGAGGACTTTTTAAGGCTAAAAATGATGATTATGATTTAATAATTTTAGATTTAATGCTTCCCAACGTTGATGGCTTTGAAATTTGCAAGGAAATAAGGAAGGGTAAAGAGATACCTATAATTATGGTTTCTGCAAAAAAGGAAGATATAGATAAAATAAGAGGTTTAGGTTTAGGAGCTGATGATTATGTAACTAAGCCTTTTAGTCCAGGTGAGCTGGTAGCTAGAGTTAAAGCACACCTGGATCGTTATGAAAAGCTTACAGGAAATAAAAAAGGTACAAAAGATGAAATAAAGATAAGAGGACTTTCAATAGACAAAGCATCTAGAAGAGTAATGGTAGATGATAAGGAAGTTATATTTACTACAAAAGAGTTTGATTTACTTTTGTTTTTAGCTACGAATCCAAATAGAGTTTTTTCAAAAGAAGAATTATTCGATAAAATTTGGAGTGCAGATGCGATTGGAGATTTATCTACAGTAACTGTCCATATAAGAAAAATAAGAGAAAAGATTGAAATCGATCCTTCAAATCCTCAATATTTAGAAACAATTTGGGGCGTTGGGTATAGGTTTGATGTTTAGCAATTATAAATGCTAAATAGAAGGGGCTGTCGCACTAAATAATTAGAGCGAGAACCCCTTTTTATTTATGGCAGCCATTGCAGCCACTAGTTTTATTTGAGCAGCTAGTGCAAGCTTTTTTTATAGGCTCACACTTTATCTGAAAACTGTTATTGCTATAAATTAGTTGAATTGATTTTATATTAATATTTATTTGATCATCTATTAAAAGCATCATATCTTTATAAGGGATTACCTTTTCTTTATCAAAATATTCATCTAAAATTATATCAATTGTAGCTTTGCTGCAGCAGGAGTTAACATAAGAAAATCTTACACAGTTATATTCTTTATGAAGGCTCAAAAGCTTTTTTAATTCATCAAAAGCCTTTTCATCAATGTCAATATTAGCTATAATAATCACATCCTATTCTATATATAGAAGCATAACTATTATACAATAAATTTAAAATGATAGCTATATACATTAATTTGTAAAAAAAGTTATGATAGTTATTTTTTCTATTTTAGCTTTAGATAAAATATTGTAAAAAGTGTCAATAATAAAAATATATATAAATTCAGGATGGTATGTAATGGATAATAATAATGATTTATTAGAACAATTTTACTCTTTAAGAGATGAAATAATTGAAAAAAGGTATGAACACCTTGATGCTTCACAAATAAAAGCAGTTTTAAGCGAAAATAAAAACAGTATAGTAGTTGCTTGCCCTGGAGCAGGAAAGACTCAAGTTATAATAAATAGAGTGGACTATTTGTGCACCTTTGGTACTGTTTATAAAGATAGACATGCTAACAATAATATAACTATGAAGGATATAGAACAATTAAAAGCATATATTAATGGTAAAGATGAAAATTTGCCAATGGTTATTAGGCAGCAAGGCATAAATAAAAACAATATAATAATACTAACCTTTACTAAAGCAGCTGCTTTAAATATGAAAAACAGATATAAAAAATTGTTTAATAGCAAAGAAGAACCTTTTTTTGGTACTTTTCATGGACTTTTTTATAAAATCCTAAAAAATTATAAAGGAAATATCAATTTGATTCAAAGTTATGAAACTTATAGCATAATTAAAAAGGTATTAGAACAATATATGGATGAAATAAATGAAGATAAATTAAAAGAGGTAGTTAATGATATTTCCAAATATAAATGTTCCTTAGAAAAAGAACTTCAATTTGAACCTTCAGTAGAAAAAGCAATATTTATAGAGATTTATACTGAATATGAACAATATAAAAATAAAAAAGCTTTAATGGATTTTGATGACTTGCAGCTTCAATGTTTAGAACTTTTTAAAGAAAATAAAAAAATTAGAGAAGGCTACAGTAATTTATTTAAATATATGCTTATAGATGAATTTCAGGACAGTGACAGCCTTCAGCTTAACATACTAAAATTATTAAATAAAAATAGCAGTATTTTTGCTGTTGGAGATGAGGACCAATGTATATATGGCTTTAGAGGCTCAAAACCAGATTGTATGGTCAATTTTAGTAAAATATTTGGAACTGGAGACAAAATATTTTTAAAAACCAATTATAGAAGTACAGTTAATATTGTAAATATTTCAAAACAACTTATCGATAAAAATGCAATGAGAAATAAAAAAGAAATTAATTCAAATAGAAAGGATAAAGGAAGATTAGTAATTTTAAATTGCTTTAATGAAAATGAAGAGGCAGAACAAGTTTCATCAACTATTATAAAGGAAAAAGAAATAAACGGATATGATTATAGGGATTTTGCAATATTATATAGAACAAATGTAGAAAGTAGAAGCTTAATAGATAGTTTCATTAGAAAAAATATACCATTTAAGCTTTTAGATAAAGAATACAATTTCTTTGAACATTTTATTTGCAAGGATATAATTTCATACTTAAAGCTTGCAATAGATAGCACTGACAAGGAAAGCTTTTTAAGAATAATAAATAAACCTTTTAGATATATTAGCAAATTAAACTTGGAAAAAATTAAAAGCTATAGATATAGTGAAAATTTATTTGAGGTTTTAAAAAGAATAGATGAAATACCAGTTTTCCAAATGAAAACTATTGAAAATTTAAGAAAAGATATTGGTAAATTAAATAAAATGTCACTACAAGCAGCACTGCAGTATATAATATCGGATATTGGCTATATAGAATATATTAATGAATATGCGAAAAAATATAAGTATGCGGTGGATGAACTTTTAGAAATCGTGGAAGAATTTAAAGAAGCAGCTTTACAATATAAAAGTATTATTACCTTTTTAGCTCATGTAAGGGAAGTTTCAGAAACCTTAAAGGTTAATAAGAAAGAGCATACAAAGGATAGCGTTATATTAAGTACTATTCACGGCGTAAAAGGCATGGAGTTTAAAAATGTATTTATAATAAACTGTTTAGAAGAAACTATTCCCCACAAAAACAGCATTGAGCATAATCTTGAAGAGGAAAGAAGGCTTTTTTATGTAGGGATAACAAGGGCTAAGGATAATTTATGGCTAGGAATAGGTAATGAAGTTAGGGGAAAAGCAAAAGAACCCTCTAGATTCATTACTGAATGTAATTTAGAGATAAATAAAAATTATTATAGTGATTTTAAAGTTTTCGATACAATAAACCACAAATCCTTTGGGAAAGGTAAAATTACTTATTTAGATAAAAATACTATGGAGATAGAGTTTGAAAAGGGTATTAGAAGAAGATTCGATACGGTTATATTGGGAAATAATGGACTGGTTAGAAAGGTCGAATAATAAAATTGAAAATACTAATCTAATTGGAATGGAGTTATGTATTATGAGAAAAAGTCTTAGCAATCGTTTATACTTTATTTCAGGAATTTTATGGGCTATTGCATCTATATTAAACTTTATTAATAACAAAATGGCACTTGGAATGTTTGATGTTTGCATTACTATAGTATTTATAATACTTGCATTTTGCTATAAGAAAAATAATATATAGCATTCAGGTGTTATAAATCAGTAGTAACGTAAAGGAAATCATTATCAAATTTTTCTCTCTTATTGTTTTATTATCTTTAAAAAAAGTATTAAAAGGTAAAATTATGTATATAAATAATTTTTATTTGGAGTGAGGGATATGAAAATAAAATTTCTAAAAGTAATTATTAAATTATATTGTTTAATTGTGGCAATTCTTACCTTGATAATCTATTTAGTTGCTATTAATCACTATGGAAAAATGACAATCGCTATTTCGGGAATTTTTGCAATACTTCTTGGAGTTGTTCCATATTTTCAATTTAATTCTATAGTAGGTTATCTTAAAAAATTGAGAAATAATAAATAAATTCACCAGAGGTGTATGTATATGAAAAAAAGCAAAATTGTTTATATAGTGTGGTTATTTTTATCATCATTTTGGTTTATTGGAAATGTAATTGTACATAAATTAATAATTGTGAAAATTACTTGTTTATTACTTGGAATAGTATTCTTTTTAGGAGCAATATTTATAACGTTAGAAGAACTGAAAAAATAAAATAAGAGTAGTTTAATGCTATTCTTTTATTTCAACATTTACTTGATTGTTTGATCTTGTGATGCTTTATCAGCTGCTGCTTGATTAAAGTTATCCGTTCTGGTTTGATTTGATGTGCTGTGCAAAATCAATTATATCAGGGATTTATCATAAATGTTTTTTTATTTTATTTAGTTATAAAATTATTCGAGCATTTCGCACTATTATAGTTGGATAATTTTTTCAAAAGGCGATATTAACATATTAATGGATTTATGTTACAATAATATAAAATATTTATGTGGAGTTACTAATATGAATACAAAACGTAAAAAATTAACTGGAACAATTTTTGGCATATTAATTTCAGCAATTTTAATGCTAATTGGTATATGGAGTAACATGAAAATATATAGTAATATAGGTGGCTTTATTTTGATATCTATGTTTATTGTGAATTTAATTAGGGGGTAATCATGAGAAATAAAAATAAATTTAGAGGTTTAGTAATAGTATTAGTTTTTTTAATTACAATAGCCTTTCAATCATCAATAGTATTTGGTAAAATAGGTTCTTTTAAGTCTGGTTCCTTTAAATCCAGTAGTTCCAGTTCAGTAAAATCCAGTAGTTCCAGCACTCCAAAGTCAGGAGGATATAAATCAGGTTCTTACAGTAAATCTAGTGGGTCAAGTTCGTCATCTAGTACTAAAAAATCTAGCGGGTATAAGTCAGGTTCCTTTAGTAATGGAGGCAGTAGTTCTGCAACTCAATATAAATCCACGCTATCGAAGTCAGGAGTTCCTAAAAATTATTATCGCTCGGCTCCTTCAACAAGCTTCTATTATTTTGGAATTCCACATAGAGTATATTATTATGATACTTATGGACATATGTATTATTATACAGCAGGGCCAGGAATACTTGGTGTTTTATCAGATATTATTATAGTAATTATAATAGTTGCAATAATTCTGTTCTTTGTTAGAAGGAGAAGAAAATAAGTTTAATTTTCATAATTAAAAAAATGTAAAATTAATGCAAATGTGTCGCATAAAGCAGAATATTAGCATAACATAAACGTTGACTTACAAATGCACTGTGATATACTTATTTTAGTTTATTATTTAGGGGATGATAAAATGATAGCATTTTCAAAAATGTGGGATGATGTTTTTAAAATGGTAGAAGAAAATGGGTGTAATGGAGTTAAAATAGTTGAAAAATTTAAAAGTGGTTATATTGTTTTAATAGAAGATTCAAAAGAATTCATTACAAAAGAAGATTTTGTGAATTTTTGGTGCAGACTTTTATACTATAACGAAGTTGAAACAGACAATATAAAAAAATGTGGAGAAAAGGCAGAATATGTATACAAGTTTATTAAGAATCTTCCATACGTTTCAGAAAATTCAGGAATAATTAAGCTTGTTGAGTAGTTTTATTGAATATTTTGCTAGGATATTATATAATTTTAGTAGGCTCATGTTCATTTAGAATATGAGCCTTTATATTATTCATATAGAAGAGGTATTGGATATGATTAAACAGGAAGATGTAACATTTTCATTAGATATCGGAACTCGATCAGTTATAGGAACAGTAGGAGTTATTAGAGATAAAAAATTTCAAGTCATTGCAGAAAAATATACTGAGCATAATGAACGTGCCATGATAGATGGTCAAATTCATGATATAAGCTTGGTTTCAAAGGCAGTAGGATATGTTAAGAGAGAGCTTGAAGAAGAACTAGGAATTGAATTAAAAAAGGTTGCAATAGCAGCAGCAGGAAGATTTTTAAGGACCACTGTTGCAAAATCAGAAATTGAAATAGATGATGATAAGGAAATAGATAAAGAATTAGTTAGAAGTCTTGAACTAACAGCAGTAAAAAATGCGGAAGAAAAGGTTAATAAACAAGTAGTTGGAAAACTTTACAGTGTAGGATATAGTGTTAAAAATTACTTCCTAAATGGTTATGCAATTTCAAATTTGCTTAGTCATAAAGGTCAAGTTATATCCGTTGAAATAATTTCAACGTTTCTTCCTAGGTCTGTTGTTGACAGCTTATATGCTGTAACTAAGAAGCTAGGACTTACAGTTACCAATTTGACACTTGAACCGATTGCGGCAATGGAAGCAGCTATACCACAAAATTTGAGACTTTTAAATTTAGCTTTAGTAGATATCGGTGCAGGAACTTCCGATGTTGCAATTAGTAGTAACGAAACTATTAGTGCTTATGGAATGGCAGCTATTGCTGGAGATGAGGTTACAGAGGCAATAGCACAGGCATGCCTTGTAGATTTTAATACAGCAGAAACAATTAAGAGAAATGTTTTCCAAAAAGGAGAATATACGTATACAGATGTTTTAGGTATTGAAAATTTAATAACAAGTGATGAAGTTAAAAAAATTATTAAACCTGTTGCTGTTAAGATGTCAGAAGAGATAGGTAAGAAAATTATAGAATTAAATGGTGGTAAAACTACAAATGCAGTATTTTTAGTCGGTGGAGGAGCACATACCCCTCTTTTAAAAGAACTATTAGCAGAGAAGCTTAATCTTCCTCCTCAAAGAATAGCAATTAAGGGAAGAGAATCTGTTACTGATTGCATTTGCCTTGATAACGAACTTGGAAGTACTGGCGTTACAGTTTTAGGAATAGCTCTTGTAGCAATAAAGAAATTTGGTGGAGATTTTATAGATGTATTTTTAAATAACAGTGTTATTAGTTTGTTTAATTCAAAAAGTAATACGGTTATGGATGTGGTACTGCAGGCAGGCATGAATCCCAAGGTGCTAATAGGCAAAAATGGAAAAAACATAAGGTTTACCCTCAATGGATCAAAAAGAGTTGCTTTTGGTACCATTGCAAAAAGTGCTGTAATTAAAATAAATGGTGTAGCTTCCAGTATAGATTCTGAAATAAAGGAAAACGATAAAATTGAAATACAATTCTCTCAAAATGGAAACAATGCACAACCTAAAATTAAAGACTATGTAAAAAAATTAGATGCCATAGGTTTTTATCTTAATGATATAGTTAAAAATATGGAACCTTTATTTTTTATAAATAAGGAAAAGGTAAGTTTAGATTCTGAAATAAATGAAGGTGACGTGGTAGAAATTGTTTTTCCTAAAACTGTTGAAGATTATAAAAGGTATTATGATAACGATCTTAATCTAGAAATTTATAAGGATAATCAATTGTTAATGGATAGCTATATAATTGAAGAAGGGGATAGGTTATATAGTAAGGCAGAAACTATAGAGGATATAAAAGATGAAGTGCTAGAGGAAATTATGGAACCAGAAGTTAAGCAAGAAGAAATTAAGCCTAGCTACGATAATATTATTATAAAAATAAATGGAGAAGATGTTACGTTAAAAGGTAAAGAAAAATATATATTTGTAGATATTTTTAATTTTTATGAATTTGACCTTACTGTTTTAAGAGGTCAGCTTGTTATGCTAATTAACGGAGAAAAGGCTGGCTTTAGCGATCCTTTAAAAGAAGGAGATAATGTGGAAATTAGATGGGAAAGTTTTCCTTTCGAAAAATGAAAAGAGGTAATATAATTGGATTTTTTAAAAATGGCAGAAGATATAAAAGAAGAACTGGTTAATCTTAGAAGAGATTTTCATTCTAATCCTGAACTTGATTTCGAACTTTACAGAACTAGTGAAAAAATTAAAAGCTTTTTAAGCAAGGAAGGAATAGAATATGAAGAAACAGCTAAAACAGGAATTTGTGGCATAATAAGAGGTGGTAAAGAAGGAAAGACTGTAGCTATAAGAGGAGATATGGATGCACTTCCAATCGAGGAAAAAAACCACGCTAGCTACTGCTCAAAAGAAGCTGGGAAAATGCATGCATGTGGACATGATGCACATACTACAATACTTCTAGGGGTTGCTAAGCTTTTAAATAGTATTAAGGGTGAGTTAAAAGGAAATGTTAAATTGTTTTTTGAGCCGGCAGAAGAAACAACAGGCGGAGCTCAAATTATGATAAAAGAAGGAGTACTTGAAAATCCTAGAGTAGATGCTATAATAGGACTTCATGTGGATGAAAATATAAAGGTTAATGAAATAGGTGTGAAAAAAGGAGTGTTTAATGCAGCTTCAAATCCATTTACAATAAAAATAAAAGGTAAGGGAGGTCATGGAGCACATCCAGATGCTACTATAGATCCTATAGTAATTGCTTGTAATGTAGTAAATACGCTGCAAACTATAGTTAGTAGGGAACTTAAGCCTACTTCGCCAAGAGTATTAACTATTGGCTCTATTCACGGCGGGACAGCGGAAAATATTATTCCTGAGGAAGTTGTTTTAAAGGGTACAATAAGAACGATGACATTAGAAGAAAGAGAATATGTTAAGAAAAGATTAGTGGAAGTTACTGAAGGCATTGTGAAGTCTATGAGAGGAAGTGCAGAAATAGAAATTCATGATAGTTACCCATGCCTTTATAATGATGATAAAATTTTAGAATTTTTAAAAAGCAGTGCAAAAAAAGTTATCGGAGAAGACAAAATAAACATTTTAGAGTATCCAAGTATGGGTGTTGAAAGCTTTGCATTTTTTTCTCTAGAAAGACCTAGTGCATTTTATTTTTTAGGATGTAGAAATGAGGAAAAAGGTATAATTCATCCTGCTCATAACAGTTTATTTGACATCGATGAAGCTTGCTTACCTATAGGGGTAGCAATTCAATGCGAAACAGCGGTAAATATATTAAACAACTTAGTTTAAGATTTGGAGGAAAAGATGAAAATTGAAATAGGAGCAAATGAGGCAGGACAAAGAGTTGATAAGTTTGTAAGAAAGTGGCTTAAGGATGTTCCTTTGAGTGCTATATTTAAAAGCTTTAGAAAAGGTGATATAAAGGTTAATGGCAAGAAGATTAAAGAAAATTATTTTCTTCAAGAAGGTGATTTGCTAGAAACTTTTTATATAGAATCAAAACCAACTAAAAAGAAATTTGAAAGAATAGATAACAATTTAAAAATTACTTACGAAGATGAAAATTTGCTTTTGGTAGAAAAATGGCCAGGAGTATTGGTTCATTCCAATAATAAAGAGGGAGAAGCTACATTGACTGATTATGTTCTTTCTTACTTATTTGATAAAGGTGATTATCAACCAGAAAGGGAGGTTACTTTTACTCCAGCTCCTTGCAATAGACTTGATAGAAATACTTCTGGGATAGTTATTTTTGGTAAAAACTTCGACTCCTTAAAGCTTTTAAATGAAATGATAAGAGAAAGAAGTATAAAAAAATATTATTCAGCTTTAGTTAAAGGAAGAATTAAAGATGGAATTTACGAAGGGTATATTTATAAAAATGAAGATGCTAATATATCCAAGGTATTTGACGAATATAAGCCTAATACTAAAAAGATTGCTATGGAAGTTAAAACAATACAAAGCTGTGGAACCTTTTCATTTATAGAAATAGACTTAATTACGGGAAGAAGTCATCAGCTTAGAGCACATTTAAGTCATTTGAATAATCCTATAATAGGAGATTCAAAATATGGTGATAAAAAAATAAACAGCTTTTTTAACAATAAATATGGACTCTCTTATCAATTCCTTTATGCATACAAGGCTATTTTTAAAGATTGCCCTGATAAATTAGCATATTTAAATAATAAAACAATAGCAGAATCCTTGCCACCAATATTTAAGAAGATAAAAACAGATGTATTTAAGTTTTAAGGAGTAAGAAGGTTAGAAATATGAGGGAACAATCTACTACAAAAGGCTTTGCAATTTTGTCTGCAGCAAATATAGTTGTAAAATTATTATCACTAATATACAATCCACTTTTAGTAAGAATTTTAGTTGGAGATCAAGCTTTTGGAATATACAATGTAACTTATCAAATTTATGTTTTGATATACGTACTTACTAATACAGGAATACCGAGTGCTATATCAAAGCTAGTTTCGGAATTTTCAGCAGTGCAAAACTTTAAAGCAGCAATAAAAACCTTTAAAATGTCGAGATCGCTTCTTTTAGTAATAGGAATAGTTATGGCAGTAATTATGTTTTTTATTTCTGGTCCAGTTACAACGTTTATGAAAGTTCCACAAGCTAAACTATCCGTAATAGCACTTTGTCCTGCAATAATATTTACTTCAGTAGCCTCTGCTTATAGGGGATATTTTCAAGGTAGAGGAAACATGAAGCCAACTGCAATCTCTCAGATTTTAGAGCAGATTATGAATACAGTTTTCTCTCTTGGCTTTGCTGCTATTTTAATTAAGAAGAGCATGGAGTTAGGTGTTGTAGGTGCCACTATTGGAACTACTTTGGGAGCTATGGTATCAGCAACCTATTTATTTATTACATATGAAAGAACATCCCATATTAAGCATAAGACATCAGATTCAGAAGTTAAACATAAAAAATATACTAATAAGCAAATTATAAGAAAGATTGCAAAGTATGGTATTCCTATAACTATATCCATTGGAGTTATGAATGCTGGAACTTTGGCTGATACAACCATTATAGTTAACAGGCTTATGTTTGCAGGTGATACACAAGCAAATGCAGAAGCAATATTTGGTGCATATGCTAAGTATATAACTTTAATTAACGTCCCTATTGCAATAATTTCAGCTTTAGCGGTAGCGGTACTTCCTGCTGTAGCAAAGGCTATAGCTTTAAAAGATTCAAATTTGGCAAAACGCAAGATTACCTTTGCTTTTAAACTATGTTTTTTAATAGCCATTCCGTCAGCAGTAGGACTATCAGTTTTAAGTAGACCTATATTTTTACTTTTGTATAGCAGATATCTAAATGGATATCAAATAATGCTATACGGATCAGTTGTTTTAGTTTTAATGTCTTTTCAGCAGATTCAAACAAGTATTTTACAGGGGCTTGGTAGACTAAGAATAGTAACCTTATATGCTATAATTGGAATTATAGTTAAGGTAGTTACAGATTATATTTTAGTAGCTAATAAAAATTTTAATATATATGGTGCAATTATAGGAAGTGTATTAGGCTTTTCTGTACCAATATTTTTAAATCATAAGTATATGTTAAAAACCTTAAAACAAAAAATTAATTTGTCCCAATATATATTAAGACCGTTTATAGCATCGGTGTGCATGGGAGTTGTAGCTTATATAATAGATGTAGTATTAAGTTATTTGCTTCATTTTGCATCTAAAAGTAGGCTAGTGGATGACTTCTCCACTGTAATTGCTATAGTAATTGGTGGAATAACTTATTCGGTAGTTATTTTATTGATTAAAGGTGTATCAAAGGAAGAAGTAGATATCCTTCCAGGAAAAATAAGAAGATTAATTCCAGTAAAATTTCTTCAAGGCTAATCAAAGTATTTTTTTATAGATGAAAGCATAAAGAAAAATAAAGAAAAGCCTAAAACTATTATAAATGTAGTTTTTAGTGCATAATTTGTATTTGGTAAAGTATTGTTTAATATACCTAATATGAAAAATATTAAAATGCACAATAAGCTATCGATAAAGATATCTCGTGATTTTAAGGTTATTGTACAAGTTTTCTTAATTTCCCACATATTAAGCATATATGAGGTTGTGCTAGTTATAAAGAGTGCTATTGCAAAGCTGTATATGTTGATTTGTCTAATCCCAGCTAAAACATATAATAGTACAAGATCTTCTACTGAAACTAATAGGGAATTTACAAGGATCTTTCCTTGTTTCCCTAGTCCGCTTAAAATTGAATATGTAGAAGCAGCAGCAAAGGTAATGGGTGCACAAATTGAACTAGAGATAATAAAGCTGCCTAAGTCGTTTCTATTAAAAAATAATAGACCTAAGCTTTTGGGTATGCAAAGGCATATTATCATTGTTGCAATGCCAATGTAGAAGGAAAGTTTTATAACAGAAACTATCCTTTCTTCTACACTCAATTTATCTCTTTCACTTAATCTTTTAGAAATATCAGGCACTAATACGGTGCACATTGATACTATGACAATCATAGGAAAGAACGTAATATTTAAAGCCATTCCATTGAATTTGCCGATAAGTGAGAGTGCATAATCGTACTGTAAGCCGGCAGCTACTAATCTTCTTGGAACAATAAGGGTGCAGGCAGCGTTTAAAATAGAGGATAAAAACCCATTAATGCAAAGAGGAACAGATACTATTAAAATATCAAAGAGAAGTTGGCCGTTTTTTTCTTCTTTTGAAACTACACCTTTATATTTTGATCTATAATATACAAATGCAAAATATAAAAATATAAAACTAATAAATTCGCCTACAGTTAATGCTCCGTAGACTGCAGTGACAGTTTTTGTAATATCTATTAAAAATAAATAGTTTATAATCCCAATAGTTACAGCTATTCTAATTGCCTTTTCAAGAATATCTATAAATGCTGGTATTTTAGCCTTTGAAATACCATAAAAATATCCTTTATACACATTAGAAAGTGCTACAAAAATTAGAGCAGGGCAAATTAATTTCAAGCTATTTATAGTTCGGACATCTTTTATAAAATATATACTAATGTTTCTACTATTAAAATAGACTAATATCGATATTAATAAAGACCAAAACAAAATAAAAATAAAGGAAGTCTTCATTAATTTGTTTATATTTCTAAAATCATTTTTTGTATAAAGCATTGCTGATTTTCGAGATAATGCTACGATTAAACCACCGCAAACTAAGCAGCAAAACAAATCGTAAACAGGCATTATTATAGAAAACAACCCTAAGCCTTCCGCTCCAAGCTTATTTGACAGTATTATTGAAAAAACGAATCTTAATATACCTGTAGCTAGATTTGAAATAGTAAGTATTAAAGTGTCTTTATAAAAATCATCTATTTTCATATCGTTAACCTTTCCTATTGTAGCTTGTATAATTTTATTCAAAATAAAGAAGTTATATTCGTTTTTTCCTATTTATTATTAATATTATTCAAAACTTATATTATTTTAAAATTTATGATAAAATAATTTTGAAAATAAAATATAAAAAGGTGATGTTATATTTGATTATAAATTCGTATGATAAAAATGGAAAATGGCTGAAGGGAAATCTTCATGCGCATACTGAAAATAGCAGTTGTGGAAACTACAGCTTAGAAAAGGTAATAGAAATGTATACTTCTTATAAAATGAAATATGATTTTCTAGCTATAACGGATCATTATCATTTAACTTCTTTAACGGAGCATATTAATGACGGTATTGTTTTATTCGAAGGAGTAGAATATAAAAAAGATAAGCTTCAATTTTTAGGTGTTAATATTAAAAAATATGAAGATGATAAAGCTAATTTGATAAATCATCAAGAACTTTTTGATGAAATCAAAAAACAAAAGGGTATAAGCATTATTTGCCATCCTCATGTATTTAATGATAACTATTGGCCTTTTGAAAAACTTATGGAGCTTGATAATTATATTGGAATAGAAATTTATAATTATAATGTAAGGCACGATAATAAAGGAAGAGCAGTAGCTGTTGACTTGTGGGACAAGCTCCTTTCAGCTGGAAAAAAGGTTTATGGTTTTGCAAATGACGATATGCACGCCTTTTCAAGGGCTGGAGGGGCTTTTAATATGGTTTTAGCAGAAAAAAAAGATAAAGAAAGCATTTTAAAAGCAATTAAAGAAGGAAGTTTTTATGCATCTACAGGAATATACATAGAAAAAATAAAACTTATAGAAAAAAGTTTATTTATTAGTGTAAAGCACCTTTCGGTTTGTTTTTCGTTAATAGGTAAAGATGGCAAAGTTTTAAAAGTGGAACATGGTATGGATGTAACCTTTAATCTGAAAGGATATACAGATTATGTAAGAGTCGAACTTAAAAGAGAAGATGGAGCTTTTGCATGGACACAACCATTTTTTATAAGAGGTGAAGCATAATGAAATGTTTAATTTGTAATATGGAAATAAATGAGAATAATCTTTTATTTAATAAGGAAGCTTTTTTACAAAGCAATGAAGAAAACAATATTTATCATTGCCCTTTTTGTGGAGTAAGTAGCAAATTTTTAAAGGATGAAGGAGAAAGTTTGCTTTCAAAAGCATTAAAGTTAGATGAAAACACGATTAAAATTTTAGATCATGCAATGAAGCTTGAGGTATTTAATGGTGAGTTTTATGGAGAAGCAGCTAGGCTTGCAAAAGATTTAAATTTAAAAAAAATTTTTGAAGCTTTAAGCAGAATAGAACTACTTCATGCAAAAATTCATAAAGCTTTAGGAAAATTTACAGAGATGCCTGCATTACTAAAACTGGATTACAGTAAATATGATAGCGATAAAAAGCTTCTAGAGCTTGCTAAAATGAGAGAAAAGCACGCTGTACAATATTATGAAAAATATAAGCATGAAGTAAGTGACAAAATTATTGCTCAAGTGTTTGAAGCTTTAGCAAATGTTGAAAGAGAACATATAATATTAACATCCAAATAATGATTGTCATATCCTATTATCTGATTAATATAAATTAGGTAATAGGATTTTTTATTATTGTGGAGGTAAAATGAAAAATATATTAAAAATAGTTGTAGTTACAGCTATAATATTTTTTTTGCTTATAATTTCTGTTAAATTTGACTTATCAAAAAATTATAGTTTTGAAATAAAAGATAAAAATATACACAGTAAAGTTTTATATAAAGGTTTAAAAAATGCTACTGATTTTACTGCGGACAACAATGAAAATTACTTTGTAGCATTTAATAATAAAATTCAATGTATAAATAAAAATGGTTTTAGTTATACAATTTTTAAGAATAACAATTACTCTATTTATAGTATAGAATATTACGAAAACAAACTATATTTTTCAGCAAATAACAGTATATATTGTTTAGATTTAAAAAATAAAAAAGTAATTTCAATTATGAATAATTTGCCTAATTTTGGTGATTATAAAAAGGTAATAATAAAAATAGCTAATGGATATTTATATGCAAGTATAGGTTCGGCTACTAATTCAGGGGTAGTTGGACTAGATAACAAATGGATAAATATTTTCCCCTTTGGTCATGATATAACCCCAAAAACAATAACATTAAGAGGTGAAAAGTTTGGAGACAATAATACCGGAGCTTTTTGTCCCTATGGAACAAAAAATTATTATGGTCAAATAATATCAGAACATTTCCCAGGAAATTCATCCATAATTATATATAATTTAAAGACAGGAATGGCTGAAACCTTTGCCTATGGAATCAGAAATACCGTAGGGATGGATTTTAATAGCGATGGAAATATTGTTGCAGCAGTTGGTGGAATGGAAGATAGAGGTTTGAGACCTGTAAAAGGTGATAAGGATTCCATTTATATTATAGATAAAAATAAATGGTATGGTTTTCCAGATTATAGCGGTGGAATGCCAATTTTAACTTTTAAAGGTATGTATAATAGAAGTATAAATAACTTATTAGATAAGCATCCAACTACTTTAGTTCCTCAGCCAATATTTAGAAATAACCCTGCTGGCTCCATTGGTATCATTGCAGTAGATTGTAAAGGGGTATTGAAAGATAAGGATAATATATATTATTATGATAAAAAGAACAATGATTTATGTTATATTGATAATAATAGAACTACAAAGGTTGTATTAAAGGTTCCAGTTGGACAAAACATTTCATCTATTAAGTTTATAAATGATAAGTTGGCAGTTTTAAATGATAAAGATGGTTATATTTTGGAATTTTCTAGAAATATAGAAAATAGTTCAGAGGGTTTTACTAGATTGGATTTATATAGCTTTATAATAATTATCGTAATTTCAATTGGAACTACAATAACAATTTTAATGAAAGGCAGGGGTGAAAAATGAGAAAAAAAATTGAAAAACAATATGGAAGAGCTGTTAGGTCAATAATGAAATCTGTAAATCCGGTTAAGAAATTAATAATAAAAACCTCATGTTTAGTTCATAAAGTTATAAATGAAAAAGCACTAGAACTTATTTTAAAGGAAGGTTTCGAAGAGCAATATAATTTTTATAAAAACAATATAAACAAGATGAATGCAGGTACTGTATGGGCGGATCAAGATTTTAAAAGTACAAATCATTTTTTTCATTTTAAGGAAGAGAAAGGGCTGTTTGGATTTTCAAACGCATTAGTTGAATGTACAAAGTATTTTACAATAGCAATTAAATTAAATAGGTCTGAACAACTGGATAAATCATTATTTTATTTTGGTGCAGCTTGTCATTTGGTTCAAGATGCAACAGTTCCCCAACATGTAAATAACAGACTTTTAAATAGTCATAGAAACTTTGAACTTTGGATTATGGATAGAGTAGTGAATAATAATATATCAATTAATCCTGTTAAAATAAAAAGCTATGAAAAGGTTGAAGATTATATAAAAGAAAATGCAAAGTTTGCAAATATAATTTATGAAAAATATAATAACATTGAAATAAAAGAGGAAAGATATGAAAGTATAGCAACAAAAATAATAGAGGAAGCAGTACAGACTACAGCAGGTATAATGTTGGATTTTTACAAAATGCTTTCTTTAAATTAATTAAAAGTGTATACTATAGTTTAGTTATACGAAAGAGCAAAAGGAGATAAAATTGTGAAGGTATTGTTAGTTGGGATTAATGCTAAATTTGTACACAGCAATTTGGCAGTTAGATATTTAAAAGCTTATACAAATGATTTACCCTTTGATTGTAATATAAAAGAATTTTCTATAAATGATAGGATAGAAAAGGTATTCGAAAACATAATGGAAGAAAAGCTTGAAATTATTGGCTTTTCATGTTATATATGGAATATCGAATATGTAATTAAGCTAGCCAGTTTAATTAAAACATTAGATAAGAAAATAGAAATATTTTATGGCGGACCAGAAGTATCATATGATAGCAGTAATTTCTTGCTAAGTAATCCAGGAGATTATGTAATTGAAGGGGAAGGGGAAGAGACCTTTAGAGATTTTATTATATGGAAACTTTCAGGAAGTGAAAAGACAGCTAATATTGAAGGATTACATGTGAAAAAAGGAGATAATGTATTTTTTGGTGGTAACAGAGAACTTATTCATATGGATTCTTTAATTTTCCCTTATCATGAAAAAGATGATTTAAATAATAAAATAGTTTATTATGAAAGCAGTAGAGGATGTCCTTTTAGTTGCAAATATTGTTTATCTTCTACTATACACGGAGTTAGATTTTTAAATTTAGATAGAGTATTGAAAGAATTACAATTTTTTATGGATAAAAAGGTTAGACTTTTAAAATTTGTGGATAGAACCTTTAATTGCAATACACAATTTGCAAAGGCAATTTGGAGATTTTTAATAGATGCAAATACAGATACTACTTTTCATTTTGAGATATCTGCAGATTTATTAAAAGATGATGAACTTGAAATATTAAAAGCTGCACCTAAAGGTCGGTTCCAATTTGAAGTAGGAGTTCAAACTACTAATGATGATGTTTTAAATAATATAGATAGACATGTGAATTTTAGCAGTATAAAGGAAAAGGTACTAGAGCTCAATAAAATTAAAAATATAAAGCAGCATTTGGATTTGATAGCAGGACTTCCAGGCGAAAACTTTGAAGCTTTTAAAAAATCCTTTAACGATGTTTATAGTATTAAGCCAGATGAAATACAGCTTGGATTTTTAAAGCTATTAAAAGGTTCTTTGATGAGAGAAGAAGCTGAAAAATGGGGAATGGTTTATTCTCCGTATGCACCATATGAAATTTTTAAAACAAATGAAGTAACCTTCGATGAAATGATAAAATTAAAAAGGGTAGAGGAAGTAGTTGATAAATATTATAATTCTCAAAAATTCAATAATATTTTGAACTATTTTATTGATAAATATAAAACACCTTTTGATTTTTATTATTCTTTAGGTAAGTTTATGAAGGTTTCAGGATATTTTGATAGAAATATTTCATCTTCAGATTATTATAAAGTATTTTTAGAGTTTAATAACACAGAAGATGAAATTTTAAAAGAGATAATAAAATTTGATTATTTAAAATTCAACAAAAAAAAGTGGCTTCCTCCATTTTTAAATAGAAAAATAAATAGGGAAAAGGAAAGAGAAATAATTAAAAAGCTTGGAAATAATAAAGATATTCATGTAGAAGTTTTTGATTTTGATATTTTAAAGTATTTTTCTGAAGGAATAATAGAAAAAGATGAAAAATATTTAATATTTGATGTTCAAAATGAAGAAAATATATACACTTACAAGGATCAGGTTGTGGCACAATAGTAATTGTGCCACAACCCCTTAGGAGTTTTTTGAAACTTTAAAAATTACTTTTTCTTTTGCAGGATAAATCCTTTCATTTGAAAGAATTATTGATTTTTTAGGGCAGGATGTTATACATTCAGAGCATATAATACAGCGAAATGTGTTTAACTCGATAGTTTTATTGGTTCTATCTACTTTTATTGCATCTGCTGGACATTTTCTAGCACATAACCCGCAATAAATGCAGTTTTCGGAATTAAAAATTACATGGCCTCTACTTCTTTCAAAAGTAAGTCGGGTTTCAAAAGGATATTTTCTTGTTGCTGGTTTATGAAAAAGATTTTGCATAATTAATTTAAACATTAAATAAACACCTCATATTTATCTTTCTGTACAACTAATGCAAGGGTCTATTGTCAAAATAAAAACAGGTACGTCAGCTAACTCACAGCCAGGTAACATCTTTAAAATAGATGGAATGTTTGCAAAGGTTGGAGTTCTGATTTTTAACCTAGATAGATTTTTAGTTCCATTAGCTTTAATGTAATAAATTGCTTCTCCACGAGGCTGTTCTATTCGAGAGATTGCTTCACCCTTTGGAAAACCTTTAAAGGGAATTGAAATTTCACCTTTTGGAAGAAGCTTTAATGCTTCTAATATTAAGTCTAGCGATTGATAAATTTCTTTTATTCTTACCACTGTTCTGCCATAACAGTCGCAATTGTTAACAACTATAGGTGAAAAGCTTAAGTATTTATAGGCACTATAACCAGTTGTTCGAAGATCTAAGGGAATACCGCTCCCTTTTGCTACTGGGCCAACAGCTGACAAGCTTTCAATGTCTTCTTTATTTAAAATCCCCTTATCTACAAGTCGCTTTTTTACTGTGTAGTTTTTTAAAAATACATTTTCTAATTCCTTTATTTCTGGTTTTAATTCCAAGCAAAGCTTTGACAGCATCGATATGTGATCCTCGCATAAATCTTTTTTTATTCCACCTATTTTATTAGCAGAAATAATAATTCTATTTCCGGTAGTCATTTCAAAAAAATCTAAAACTTTTTCTCTATATTTGAAGCATTCCATAAATAGACTTTCAAAACCAATTGCATCGGCTAAAAAACCTAGCCAAAGAAGATGACTTTGAACCCTTGAAACCTCAGCAAAAATTGTCCTTATAAATTCAGCTCTTTCCGGAATTTTTATATCCATTACATTTTCAATTGCTCTAGCATATGCCATTGAATGCATAAAACTGCATATGCCACAAACTCTTTCTACAATGTAAAGCGTTTGTGTGAAGTCCTTTATTTCTGCCAGCTTCTCTAAACCTCTATGGACGTAACCTAAAGATGGCAGTGCTTCTACTACTTTGTCATCTTCAATAATAAGTTTTAACTGAAGAGGTTCAGGAAGTACTGGGTGCTGAGGACCAAAGGGAATTACAGTTGGCATAATGATGACTCCTTTCTATTATTTGCTTTCAGTTAATGGTATTATATTTTTATCTGTCATATAAAGATGACCTCTATAGTCAATTTTAAGGTTCAAAAAAGTAAAACCATATAAATCTTGATATTCATTTTCTATTAAAAAAGCACTGCTATATATGTTTGATATACTATCTATACAATCAAAAGGTTTAACTAAAATTCTTAAATGCTTCATTTGAAAATTATAATCAAAATGATAGGTAAGTTCATAATTTCCATCTTCCTTTTCTGCTGTTAAGCTAGCAAATCTGAAACCTTTTTTTTTCATCACGGTGACTTCGCTAATCAATGTTTCCTTATTAATTAAAATTAAGTTGTTTAACAACATTATTCCTCCTTTTTTCTTCCAATATAGCTGTTCCAGAAATTATACCATCAAGTATTGCTTCTGGTTTAGGACAGCAACCTGGCACATATATATCTACAGGAATGAGTTTGTCTATGCCTCCAATAACATTGTAGCAGCTGTGAAATATGCCACCAGTGCTGGCACATGCCCCAACAGCAATGACTACTTTAGGAGATGGAATTTGCTCATAAATATTTAAAAGTACAGCTTTGTTTTTATTATTTACAGATCCGGTTACAATCATTATATCTGCTTGCTTAGGTGTTCCTATATTTAAAACTCCGAACCTTTCTGCATCATACAGTGGAGTTAGAGATGCCAAAAATTCAATGTCACAGCCGTTACAGCTATTACAGTTAACATGAACTATCCAAGGGGAATTTTTAATAGACATTATTAACACTTCCTTTTTAAGTGATTTTAACAGAAAAGATATATATGAACATTAAATTGATTATACATAAGCTTAAAATAATGCTATAGGTAAACTTAAGCATCCATTCCCAAGATAATCTAGCAGTAATATTATCAACTATTATTGAGAGTATATATGTGATTAAAGCTAAAATAATTCCTATTACTAAGTTTGAACTATAAAATAAAAATATTAAGGATAATAAAAAAATAGTTTCATAAAAGTGTGCTATTTCAATTAGTGCATAAGTAGTGCCAGAAAACTCTGTTAACATTCCTTTAACCAATTCTTGATGAGCATGATGAGAAGAAGAAAAATCAAAGGGTGATTTTTTAAATTTAATATTCATTATAAATAGCATAGATAAAAAAACAAAAGGTAAATACAAAATTAATGGTTTTTGAATATTATCTAAAATATATATGTTGTAAGAACCAGTTAAACTATAAATACTTACAGCAAAAAATAATAATACTGGCTCATAGCATAGCATAGTCATAGTCTCTCTTTGACTACCTATGCGGCTGTAAGGAGAACCAGTGGACATGCCTCCAATAATTAAAGATACATTAGCAATAGTGTATACAAAAATAATCATGAGCAAATCCATTTTAAAAAACAGCATTAAATAACTTGAAATTACGAATAATAGATAGGCAAATATATAAATATTTTGAAATACTGAAACTACAATGTTTTCTTTTGACATAAGCTTTACTATATCGTAAAAAGGTTGTAAAATTGGTGGCCCAATCCTACCTTGAAAATGAGCAGAGAGCTTTCTATCAACTCCCGCTAAAATACCACCAACAATAGGTGCAAATATTAAAGCAATAAATAAAAGTAAACTATTCATAAAACTCCTCCTGCAAAGGCTAAAACAAGTAGTGTTATTGAAAGTAAATATCCTACTTTTGTAAAGGTCTTTTCATCGAAAATTTTTGGGAAATAAAAATTGGAAACCATAGCATCGTCACTAGTACCAAATCCATTTCTAAAGCTTATGTGGTTTTCATCATCGTTATTTTCTCCACATAAATAAATTTTTTTAAGCTTTATTGTATTGCCAAATATTTTATTTAAAGTTAAGGTTAAAACTAAGAGTATACACAAGAGGATGAATATTAAAGTATCGTTAAAGGCTCCAGTATTAAGGATAACATTATCAAAATTAACTATGATTTCTCCTTTTAAATGTAATAACTTTAAAATTTCTGGTTCAACAAAATAGCTGTAAATTGGAGAAAGCATTCCAGCTGCTATTATAATCAAACTAGAGAAAATCGTCAGTGGTAAGTAAATATTAAAATTTCTTTTAATTGATGATTTTAAAGTTAAAGTTGGATAAGATAACAAAGTGCCGAGCCATTTTATCCAGAATAAAGTTGTTAAAGCACTACCTAATACCAAAAATATAGTTACTATTAAATTGTTTTTAGAAGCTTCAAGGCATATCCATTTCGTTATTAAAACACCAAAAGGAGGTAGAATCATAGAAACTATTCCGAAGCATGTAATGATAGTAAGGGTAGGAGATTTTTTTATTAAACCAGTCATATCGTCGATTAATCTGCTGCCTATAGTATGCTCGATTTCTCCTGTACATAAAAATAACAATGCCTTTGAAAGAGCATGAAATAATATTAAAATTATTGCAGCAGATAGTGTTGCAGAAGTTCCCATTCCAGTACTGCATATAATTAATCCTAGATTTGCAATGGTGGAATAAGCCAGTATTCTTTTAGCATTTTTTTCCCCAACAGCAATTAACGAGCAAATTAAAAAGGAAAGTGCACCTAGAATAGATACTATTATGCCTAGCCTAGTTCCAGAGAAGGTAGGGGCTAGTTTTATTATTAAATATACACCTGCCTTTACCATCGTACTAGAATGCAAAAGAGCAGAAACAGGTGTTGGAGCAACCATTGCACCAAGTAGCCAAGAATTAAATGGCAGTTGCGCTGACTTTGCAAAACCTGCAATTAAAAGTAATATAGCAGGAATAGTATAAATTGAGCTTAATGAACCGCATAGGGCAATTTGTGAAAAAGTTTCTATATTTAGCATTGTTTTAAATAATATTATGCCTATAAAAAAAGCAATACCACCAATAAGATTTAAAAAAAGAGCATTAAAACCACTAGAAATTGCTTCCATGTCTTGATTGTATGATATTAAAATAAAAGAAGCCAAAGTGGTTATTTCCCAAAATAAATACACTAAATTTAATGAATCGCTAATTACTAATCCATTCATTGCACTTAAAAATATACAAATAGTGAGATAAAATGTTTTTTGTCTGCTTTTTAATTTTCTATGTTCTTCGTATTTATCTATATAACCTCGTGAAAAAATTACAATTAAAGTTCCAATTATGTTTATTATGAGTAGCATTAAAAGGCTAAGTTTATCGATAGAAAAATAAAAACTATTTTCACTTTTAATAAATATTAAATTGTAAAATAATAATATAACTTGAAGTAAATTTAGTAAAAAAACAAAAGGCTTTGAATTTTTGAAGCTTAAATAAAATATATAGATGCATATGGAAAATTCAACAATTTCAAATACAGCTTTTAGAGTTAAAAAATTAGTTCCCTGTAAAACATTTGTAATTGGATTGCTAAAAAAAAGGCTAATTGCTAATAAGGAACAAACTCCAAATTGTAAGTAGGACAATAATGTATAAAATTTTTTATTTAGCATTAAAAATAAAAGAGAAAATAAAAGTGGAATAACAATTAACATAGCAATATACAACAAAAGAAATCCCTCCCAATAGATTACATTTTGATTTTTTCCTTTCTAACAATATAATATTCAAAAAATAAAAATATAGGACAAACTTCTTTCTTAAATATAAATTACTTTTTATTATTAGTAATATAGAACCAGTAGGAAATAGTTATTACAGCAGCTGCTATTGGAACAAAATTTTGTATAAAAATTGGGATTTTTTTTGATATTAAGCTATCTCCAAATATCATTTCGAAAGCCGTATGTATTAAGATAGCGGCACCTATATATATTGTTATAGGATATTTTTTCATTATTTTTGCAACATAAATGCTTCCCCAAAAAATAATTGGAATGTTTAAGGCTAAACCAAATATTACTAAAAATAAATTTCCTTGAGCACTGGCAGCTATAGCAAGTACATTGTCAAAACTCATGGTAAGGTCAGCTAAAACTATTGAAAGTACTGCGTATTTGAAGTTATCACTTTCCTTAATGTTGGAGGTTTCTAGGCTGGTTTTAGAACTTATTAGGTTATAGGTAATAAATAATAAAATTGTGCCGCCAACAAGTTTTATTGGTAGCCACTCTATAAGAAGTAAATATGTTACAAGAGAAGTGAAAATAATTCTTAATAAAATAGCGAGTACTACTCCGATAAAAGAGGCTTTTTTAGCAAGTTTAGTGGGTAGTTGTCTTGTTGAAAGGGCTATTATTCCGATGTTGTCACCGCTTAAAACAACATCTAACAAAGTGATTTTTAAAATGCCGCTGAATAGTATTACATATGAATTCATTTTCTTTATGCCTCCATTTTATAGTGAACTATTAAAAAGTAGAAAGATTCATAAAAAATACAAGGTAATAATAATTTATGTCAAATAAATAGAATAAATGCATATATTTATATTGTAAAAATATGTAAAGGATATTATACTAGAAATATCCACATTTATTAATTAATTTGAATGTGGTGGGAATATGAATATTGAAGAGCTTGTAATTTTGGCTAAAAATGGTGATAAAAATGCTGAGGAAGAAATAATAAAAGGTTTAGCTCTATTAATAATCAAATATTCGAGAAGGGTTTATATTTGCGGTCTTGATGAAAACGATTTCAAACAAATGGGTTTTTTGACTGTTATCAAAGCTATAAAGAGTTACAATCCTGTAAAAAGCGATAGTTTTTTAAAGTTTGTATGTTGTTCTCTTAAAAATAATTACAATAATGAAGTTCGTAGAAAATATAAATATAAATTTGAAACAAGCTTAAACAAGCTTATCGATGAAAATGTTGAATTTGAGGAATTTTTGGTTTCAGATATAAATATTGAGGAGGAATTTCTTTATCGAGAAAGCTTAAGGCATGTTTTTCGATTAGTAAACAAGCTATCCTTAGAAGAAAGAGAATTAGTGAACTATGTATACGTAAAAGGATATTCTCTAAGAGATTATACAAGGCTTAAAAATATAAAATATTTCACTGCCGCAAAAAGAAAGGAAAGAATGCTAGATAAAATAAGAAACATGCTTAGCATGGAAAAATATTAAGAAAAAAAGCAAATCGCAGGTAGTTTTAATTGACAGTTATCTATTGTCGATTAAATCTCCTTGTGGTTCGCTTTCTAATATTTTCAAATTTGAGACTTCAAAAAGTATGTTCAAGAATCACATGGGCACGCCAAACCCCAAAGGTGCGTAATATTATTTATTTGCGGCAACCTCATAATAAATCAAACTATATACAATTTCATGCCAAAAGCCTTTTTAAAATCTGAGGCTGCTGCCATTGCTTCTTTAATCTCTATTGTAGGAGTATCCTCTGAAATCGTCTTAATTATTGCTGTAGTTTCATCTAAAGTTACTATAAGATTTTTTACTAGGCCAGTCATGCTTTTGTCAAGATTTTCTGCTATTCTAAGAAGAATTCCTAATTTTTTAATTGTTTCCATATCCTCTTTACTTATAATTTCTGCATATTCATTAAAGTTTTCTATATTATCATCTCGATGGCTAGCAGCAATAAATGCGCTCATTACTAATTCTCTATGAGTTAAACCATTGATTTGAGAATTTAAAATCATATAAAAAGAATGCTTATTATGAAAATAGTAGGTTATATTAACACCAATGTCATGGAGCAAAGCTGAAGTCTTAATTATATTATCTAGCTTATAACAAGTATTAATATGATTTTTAAATTCTTTATAAAGCCTTGAAAGTAAAAAATGAATATGCTCGGCATGGGATAAGTTACTATTCTGATTTTTTAAAATAGAATATAATGAAAAATCTAAAGCACTGTCAAGAGGCTTGTTATTTTTACAAATATGGCTAAATAATAAACCTTCTCTAATTCCATTTCTACTAATAACTACATTGTTAATAGAGCAATATTCGATAAGCACTGATATTGCGGCAGAAGAGCCTACAATTATATCTGCACGATCGCTTGAAAGTCCTTTAATTTTTTTTCGTTGAATACTATTTTTACTTTTAATTTCATCGTAGATAGATATGACATCATCTCCGCTTATTTGATAATTATGAATTAAATTAAGTGGATAATTCAGTCTCTTCTTATGAATTTTGCTTAGATTACGTATACTTCCACCTATTCCAATAAGATTCATACCTTTAGCATCTTTTAGCCAATCTAATGCATCAAAATAATTTGAAATATATTGTTTAAGTTCTTGCTCTGTATTTTTATCTAAGCAATCAGTTAATTTAAAATGATCTGTTAAAGTTATAGCACCAAAGGGTAGACTCACACAATGAACCAATTTTCTGTTTTTAACCAAGATTAGTTCACAGCTAGCACCACCTATATCCATAATAAGTCCATCGCCAATATCCATACTGTTAATGGTGCTAAAATAATCATAATATGCTTCTTCTTCTCCACTAAGTACAGTTATATCAAGTTGAAGTTCAGCTTTAATTAAATCTAAAAATTGTTTTTGATTTTTTGCTCTTCGTACCGCTTCTGTTGCTACAACTGTAATTTTTCCTACATTAAAAGCTGAACAAATCTTTTTGTAGGTTTTCAATGTTAATAATGCAAAATTCATTTTATCCTTTGATAATATTTCGTTTTCATCTAATCCATGCCCAAGTCTAACATATTCCTTCAATTCGTTCAGGATTCTAAAGCTTTTATCGTCACATAATTCGGCCAATAAAAGTCTCATGGAATTTGAACCTATATCTATAATACCAATTATTTCTTCCATCAAAATCCTCCTTGCTATAAATAAAAATAAATTAAAATTAAAAAAAACATAACATTTATTTGGTATAATAAATATATATTATTGCATAAACTGCTCTTATTCAATAAAAAATTTAAATTATATATTAATATGGAGGAAAAAATGGGGGAAACAAAAATTGAGACTATAGCAGCAATAGATTTAGGAGCGAATTTTATTAGGATGATTATTGCTGAAATTTCAAATAATGGTTCTATTAAAGTGTTAGATGATTTGCATAAAAACACATCCATTGGTAAGGATACCTTTAAAAATAAAAGAATAGGTTTAGAAGCAATATATGAATGTTGCGATACCTTAAATGGATTTATAAAGCTTATGAAAGATTATAATGTTAAAAGTTATTGGGCGGTTTCTACAAGCGGTATTAGAGAAGCTGAAAATAGAGAATATGTTCTAGAACAAATAAGAGTAAAAACAGGAATTTTAATTGAGGTAATAAATAATTCACAGGAAAGGCTTTTAGTTTTTAAAGCTATAAGAGATAGACTTCAAGATTCGGAAAAGATATATGATGAAGGAGCTTTAGTACTAAATATAGGCTCAGGTGGAATAGAAGTTTCAGTTTATATGGAAGGTACATTAAGATTTACAGAGTATATAAAAATAGGTGCTTTAAGGCTTAGAGAAACTCTTTCTGAATTAGAGAATAAAAGTTCAAATTTTCCAGACTTAATGAGGGAATATGTGGAAAGTAAAATCTATTCTTCAATAAAATATATGAAACGAGTTAAAATTAAAAATTTTATATGCTTAGGTGGAAGTCTTAAACTTATTATGAAGTTTTACGAAAATAAAGACGATAACTACCTCACAAAAGGGTTATTAGTTGATTTTTATAATAAATTGTGCGAAATGAGTACGGAAAAGGTTTGCGATATATACAATTTAAGCAGTAGGGAGGCAAAGCTTTTATTGCCATCAATAACTCTTGTTTTAAGTTTTATAAACATGACGGAAGCTGAAGGAATATATGTACCTCAAATTTCATTAAGACATGGTATGCTTAGAGATATGATAATAAGCAAATATGATTCAGCTAAAAAAGAGTTTTATAATCAAGATATTATTAGTTCTATATGGTTTATAGCAGAAAAATATGGAGTTGATAAAAAACATGCAAACAATGTTGAAAAAACTGCTATGCAAATTTTTGATCAGACCTATAAAATTCATTCCTTTTCAGAAAGGGAGCGGACAATTTTAAAAATAGCGGCTATACTTCATGATGTTGGTAAGTATATTAGTTTAGACGATCAAGGTAAGCATTGCTACAGCATAATTCATAATGAGCAAATTTTAGGTTTTTCTGATAGAGATTTAAATATTGTTGCCAATGTTGCAAGATATCAAAGCGATGAAATACCTTCACTTTCTCATGAAAATTATAATGTTTTAAATTATAAGGATAAGCTAATAGTATCAAAGCTTGCAGCTGTTTTAAAATTAGCCGACGCAATAAATATGTCTAATAGAAATAAAATTAAAGATGTAATGGTTACTTTTGATGAAAGATTTGTTTATTTCAATATAGAATCCTATTCAGATATTACATTAGAAGCTTGGTGTTTTGAAAAAAATGTAGATTTTTTTGAAGAAGTGCTAGGTTTAAAGCCTATTTTAAAAATAAAAAAATAAGTTTTGAGGTGGTTACAAATGGAGACAAAATACGAATATTTTATTAATAGAGAATTAAGCTGGCTAGAATTTAATGATAGAGTTCTAGACGAAGCAATAGATGAAAGTAATCCATTATTAGAAAAATTAAAATTTCTATCTATAACAAGCTCAAATCTAGATGAATTTTTTATGATAAGGGTAGCATCATTAATTGAACAAATTGAAGCAGGCTTTAATAAGGTTGATATTGCAGGAATGGAACCAGCAGTGCAAGTTAAAAAAATAACAGAAAAGGTTCACAAGATGGTGAAAAAACAATACGTAACCTTTAAGGAACTTTTATTAGCGCTAAAGGAAGAAAAAATACAAATACTAAAACCAGAAGAGGTTGAGGAAGAACAAAAAGAATTTATAAATACATATTTTCATAAAAATGTATTTCCTGTTCTTACACCTATGGTTGTAGATAGTAGCAGACCATTTCCGTTAATATTAAATAAGAGCTTAAATATTGCTATGTTCATTGATGGAAAAGTAGAAAATGAAAAAATCTTTGCTACGGTTCAAGTTCCTTCAGTATTAGGAAGGATAGTAGAACTACCTTCTGCAAAAGGAGAAAAAAGTTTTATTCTTTTAGAGGATATTATTAAAATGCATATTTCAGATATATTCAAAGGACACAAAATAAAAACAATGGGCTGTTATAGGATTACAAGAAATGCAGACTTAAGTTTTGATGAAGAGGGTGCTGAAGACTTATTGGATGCAATTCAGCAATCAATAAAAAATAGAAAATGGGGAGAAGCTATAAGAATAGAAATTGAAAAAGGCATGAATAGTGACCTTGTATCCTTCATAATAGACGAACTTGAAACAAATTATGGTGAGGTTTATGAAATAGAAGGACCTATAGATTTAACTTTTTTATCAAAGGTAGGCTCTATGCATGGTTATGATAACTTAAAATACTCTAATTTTCAAGCTTCTTCTGTACCAGAATTTATAAAGGATGAAAATTTATTTGCAGCTATTGCTAAAGAGGATATTTTGGTTCATCACCCTTACCAAACTTTTGATTCGGTTGTTGATTTAGTTAGATATGCTGCAAAAGATCCAAAGGTACTAGCTATAAAACAAACCTTGTATAGAGTAAGTGGTAATTCACCAATAGTAAAAGCACTTATGGAAGCAGCAGAAAACGGGAAACAGGTTACAGTTTTAGTTGAATTAAAAGCGAGGTTTGATGAAGAAAACAACATAATCTGGGCTAGGCGTCTTGAAAAGGCTGGATGTCATGTAATTTATGGACTTGTTGGTCTTAAAACTCATGGTAAAATTTTATTAATCGTAAGAAATGAAGATGATGGAATTAAAAGATATGTTCATATGGGAACAGGAAATTACAATGATGTAACAGCTAACTTTTATACAGACATAGGGTTATTTACTGCAAATCAGCAAATCGGGGCAGATGCATCCTCTTTATTTAATATGCTTTCAGGATATTCGCTGATAGATGAGCTAAATAAACTTTATATTGCTCCAACAGGATTAAGGAAAAAGGTTATATCATTAATAAAAAGAGAAATAGATAATGCTAAAAGTGGCAGAGAAGCAAAAATTGTTGCAAAAATAAACTCCTTAGTAGATAAAGAAATTACAGAAGCCTTGTATGAAGCTTCTTTTGCAGGAGTTAAAATAGAACTTATAGTTAGGGGAATTTGCTGTTTAAGACCGGATATTGAAGGAGTTAGTGAAAATATAAGGGTAAGAAGCATAGTTGGAAGATTTTTAGAGCACAGCAGAATATTTTATTTTTACAATAACAGTGAAGAAAATATATTTTTATCAAGTGCCGACTGGATGGGAAGAAATTTAGATAGAAGGGTAGAAATATTATTTCCAATTGAAGATGAATACAATAAAAAGAAAATAAAACAAATTATAAATGTTTACCTTTCAGATAATGTAAAGGCGAGAAAGTTGAATAACGATGGAAGCTATGATAAAATTAAGCCTGCAGAAGGTCAAAATTTAATTAGCAGTCAGCTTTTCTTTGGAAAAAGAGCTATTAAACAAGTTAAAAAAGCTAAGAAACACGAAAAAGAAAATCGTTTCAACCCAATAACATCTGTATAGTTGATTATATACCTTCTATCTTACTTATACAGGAAAGGTTTTGAAAATTAGATGAATATTATAAAAAAATCTCCGCTATTGCAAAATACTTCGTTTATATCATTGATTATATCAAGGACAATTAATTCCTTTGCCTTTCAAATGCTAACAATAATTGTTGGATGGCAAATGTATGCTTTAACAAATTCACCATTTTATTTAGGACTTGTTGGACTAGCACAATTTTTGCCTATGTTTTTGTTAACCCTTGTAGTTGGCTATGTTGCAGATCATTTCAATAGAAAACTTACAATTATTTTAAGCTTCATTTTAGAAGGAATATGCATTTTTGTTTTAGCTTTTTTAAGTTATAAAGGTTTAATTTCAAAAGAAAGTATTTTAATAATAATGTTTTTTATCGGTGTGGCAAATGCTTTTCAGGGTCCACCAATGCAAAGTTTGTTACCAAATGTAGTTACTAAAGAATTGTTTCCTAAAGCAGCTGCGATGTCAGCTTCCTTGTTTCAATTTGCTGTAATAATTGGGCCAGGCTTTGGAGGGTTTTTATACTCATTAGGCTCATATATTGTTTATTTAATTATAGGAATATTAATAGCTTTATCTAGTATATTTATGCTTTTTATAAAAGTTAATACCGAGCAGCAAATTAAAACTGGACAAGTAAATTTAAAATCTTTACTATTAGGCATTTCTTTTATTAAAAAAAGGCCTGTTATACTTGGAGCAATTTCTCTTGATTTATTTGCAGTTTTATTCGGAGGGGCCACAGCACTTCTACCAGTATATGCAAGTACAATATTATTTATCGGGCCAATAGGTTTAGGTGTTTTAAGATCAGCGCCTGCAGTAGGAGCACTTTTAATGTCAGCACTTTTAGCTAAAAATCCTATGAAAAGTAAAGTTGGAAAGCGAATGTTTATAGCAGTCATAATTTTTGGATTAGCAACTATCGTGTTTGCTGTTTCTAAAAATCTTCCTCTATCAATTTTTGCTTTATTTGTGTTAGGAGCTTCCGATGTTGTAAGTGTAGTAATTCGCTCAACCTTAATTCAAATTTCTACGCCAGACGATATGAGAGGAAGAGTGAGTTCTGTTAACCTTATGTTTATAGGAACTTCAAATCAGCTTGGTGAATTTGAATCTGGATTAACTGCTTCACTTTTGGGCACGGTACCATCAGTTTTAATTGGTGGTATTGGGACTATTTTAGTTGTATTGTTGTGGATGAAGCTGTTTCCGCAGTTAGTAAATATTGACAGTATGGAGCATGGTTCAGTAAGTGCTTAAAAATTAATATTTTAAATGGTTTTGTAAAGCAAATCCTCTCTAGTTAGCAAAAAAATATTGACATTACAAGCTTTTGAGTAATATAATTTAGCTTAGTGAATAAATTGTGAACTTTGTTGATGAGGAAAGTAGCCAATAGGATATTTAAGCGAGCTGAAAAATGGTGTAAGTTCAGTATTTGACTATTGAAAATATGTTTTAATACATATTTTTTAGAAATTATCTAAGTGAAGAGAGCCTTTGAAAAGCTATTAAGGAAATTTATATTTCTGAGAACAGCCGTTTGCTGCGTTAAAGCATCGAGAGGATTATGTTAACATGTTGTTAATTTAATCAATCAGAGTGGTATCGCGGATTAGCCCGTCTCTGCAAATTTTGCAAGGACGGGTATTTTGGTTTGAATTGGATAAAATGATGTTAAAAGTTAAGTTGTAGGAGGTTGTGTATGGATTATAAAAAACTTATCGCAAAAAATATATCTGAAAAAATTGAATTAGATTTAGAAACAATTGAAAAATTGATTGAAATTCCACCTAAAAGTGATATGGGTGATTATGCTTTTCCATGTTTTACTCTTGCTAAAGCTTTAAGAAAAGCACCAAATGCTATATCAATTGAGCTAGCAGAAAATATTGCTAAGGAAGGCTTTGAAAAGGTAGAGGCACAAGGACCATATTTAAACTTTTTTGTGGATAAAGCATGCTTTAGTAAAGATACTATAGAAGAAGTTTTAAGCAAAAAAGAAATTTATGGTTCATCTAAAATTGGCGAAGGAAAAAATATAGTTATAGATTTTTCATCACCAAATATAGCTAAGCCATTTCATGTAGGACATCTATTTAGTACGGTTATAGGAAATTCTTTGTATAAGATGCTTTCCTTTGAAGGCTATAACTGCATAGGGATAAATCATCTAGGAGATTGGGGAACACAATTTGGCAAGCTAATATGCGCCTATAAAAGATGGTGTGATTTAACGGCTCTAGAAAAAGATCCGATAAAAGAGCTTTTAAGAATATATGTAAAATTCCATGATGAAGCGGAAAAGGATCCATCACTTGAAGCTGAAGGAAGAATGTATTTTAAAAAGCTTGAAGATGGAGAAAAAGAAGAAACAGAACTTTGGAATAAGTTTAGAAGCTTAAGTTTAATTGAATTTGAAAATGTATATAAGCTATTGGGAGTACACTTTGATTCATTTTCAGGGGAAAGCTTTTATAATGATAAAATGGATGAAGTTATTGAAGAAATAGATAAAAAAGGACTGTTAGTGGAAAGTAACGGTGCTAAGGTTGTATCTTTAGAAGAGTATAATATGCCTCCTTGCATTATAAAAAAATCCGACGGAGCTACAATATATGCTACTCGTGATTTAGCGGCAGCAGAATATAGAAATAAAACCTACGATTTTTATAAAAATATATATGTTGTTGGAAGCGATCAAATACTTCACTTTAAACAAATATTTAAAACTTTAGAATTAATGGGGCATGATTATGCACAAAAATGCAAGCATGTAAGCTTTGGACTTGTAAGATTTTCTGATAGAAAGCTTTCTACAAGAAAGGGAGATGTTATATTTTTAGAAGACTTATTAAAGGAATCTATTGATAAGACATCCGAAATTATTAACGAAAAAAATCCACAGCTTAAAGATAAAGAAAAAGTAGCTACAACTGTTGGAGTAGGAGCAATGGTATTTACTTACTTGAAAAACAACAGAGAAAAGGATATAGTTTTCGATTGGAATGAAATGCTTAGTTTCGAAGGAGAGACAGGTCCATACGTTCAATATACTTATGCCAGAGCAAAAAGTATTTTAAGAAAGCTTGGAACCTTTGAAGGCGTTGCGGATTATTCCTTGTTAAAATCTGAGGAAGAATTTGAACTTATAAAACTTTTAGAAGGTTTTCAAAATGCAATATTTATGGCAATAGAAAAATTAGAGCCATCTATTTTAACAAGATACATAATAGATATTGCAAAAGTTTTCAATAAATTTTATAATCTACATAGGATAAAATCATTGGAGGATGAAAATCTTAAAAAAGCAAGGCTAAGGCTTACAGAAGCAGCAGCCCAAGTAATTAAAAATGGCTTAGATTTAATTGGTATTGAAGTAGTAGAAGAAATGTAATTCTAACGCAGGTAAAAGCAAAAGAAATTGGGAGGAATAGGGATATGTTGTCAAAACCACAAAGTATTATTGAATTAATTGCAATAATGATAGTAGTTTTTGTTGTCTATCATTATGTTAAGGACAAAATTATTAGTGTATTAAAGAGTAAAACTTGGTACAAATGGGTGATGCTTGGGGTGGTAATAATACTTTCAGCATTATATTTATACGCAGGTAGTAAATTTGGAGCAGCTAGTATTCAGTCTGACGTAATGATAGGAATTATGATTTTTGCATTTCTTATTGTTCTCGATCTTTTTGGATGGACAAAAACATATGATAAATCAAAATCAAAATCAAAAGGTAAAAATGATGATATTATAATAAGAGAAAAAGCAAAACCAAATAGAGTTAAGAAATTAAATAAAGATGATAAATAATAAAAAAACTGTGTATATAAAGGAGTTTACATACACAGTTTTTTTATTAGGAAATTAGATGACTAATCTAAATTTTCACCGTTAGTTTCAATAACTTTTTTGTACCAATAGAAGCTGTTTTTAGGAATTCTATTTAAAGTTCCATTTCCGTCATTGTCCTTATCTACATATATGAAACCATAACGTTTTTTCATTTCCCCTGTGGAAGCACTAACAAGGTCAATACAGCCCCACATTGTATAGCCCATTAATTCAACACCATCTTTAACCGCTTCTTCCATTTGTTCAATATGTTTTCTTAAATAATCGATACGATAATTATCATCGATTGTTCCATCATCTTTTATTGTATCAACAGCACCTAAGCCATTTTCAACTACCATTAAAGGAATTTGGTAACGATCATATATGTGATTTAGAGACCATCTTAAACCTTTAGGGTCAATAGCCCAGCCCCAGTCGGATTCTTCGATATATGGATTTTTAATTCCGCCCATCAAATTTCCACTAGATTCAGTGCCTTTTGAATTAACGCCTGCAACTAAAGACATATAGTAGCTAAAGGAATAGAAGTCTACAGTACCTTCTTTTAATATTTTCTCATCATCAGCTTCTGCTTTAAGCTGTATGTTTCTATCTTCTAGATATCTTTTTGCATAACTAGGATAATAGCCTCTAACTTGTACATCTGAGCAAAGCATATTTCCAATTTGATCTCTGTTTTGTGCTAATAGTATATCATCAGGATTACAAGTATGAGGATAGGTACAAAGGTATGCAATCATGCAGCCGATTTTAAAATTTGGATTGATTTCATGACCTATTTTTACTGCTTTAGCACTTGCAACAAATTGATGGTGTAGTGCTTGAAACTTTAATTGGTCTTTATTTTCTTCGTTTATATCTAGGATTCCGCCACCAAGAAAAGCACCTGCCTCAAAAGGAAACAGAAGACAATTTATTTCATTGAAGGTTAGCCAATATTTAACTTTATCCTTATATCTATTAAATATAGTTTTACAATAGTTTACATAAAAGTCTATAACCTTTCTGCTTGCCCAACCATTATATTTTTGTGATAATGCAAAAGGTGTTTCGTAGTGAGATATTGTTACTAAAGGCTCAATATTATATTTTAACAGTTCATCAAAGACCTCATCATAAAATTTTAGGCCTTCTTCATTTGGCTGTAAGTCATCTCCATTTGGGAATATTCTAGACCAGGCAATGGACATACGAAAAGTTTTAAAGCCCATTTTTGCAAATAACTTTATGTCTTCTTTATAATGACCATAAAAATCGATTGCTTCGTGACTTGGATAATATGTTCCTTCTTCTAAAACAGGAGTGATTCTTCTTGGAATTGTATGAGTTCCACCAGTCATCATATCAGCTGTACTAGGTCCTTTTCCTCCAACATTCCAGCCACCTTCGAATTGATTTGCAGCTGTTGCGCCTCCCCATAAAAAGCCATCTTTCATTTTCATAATAAATTCTCCTTTTTACAATAAATTCTTATTATGAATTAAATATATAATAAAAACGATTTGAAGTCAAATAAATTATCAAAATATGAATACTTGCTTCAAATTTAGTTCAAAAAATGAATAAAAAATCCGAACAGAAATATGAGAAATTGTGTTCGGATTTTTTATTAAGCATATATTATTTTTAGAGTATCATTATTAAATTGAACCTTACTGTCAGTAATTGCGATGGCTGAGGATAAGCTACAGTAAGTATAAAACTTTTTAATATTAAATTTTGAGTTGTCCGCTAATATATAACAGGCCTTAGAAGATTTAATTACAGCTTTTTTTAGTTCCCCATCAAAAAGAAGTGCAGTAGTAAATCCAGCATCGGGGTCTATTCCCATTGTACCAAGGAAAGCTATATCAAAATTCATAGAGGCAATCTTTTTTTCAGTATCTTCTCCGTGAATCATATTTGCATTTGGTTTTGCGTATCCACCTAAAATGTATGTTTCTATATCGCTTCTTTCAAGAAGCTTTTGAATATGCACAATTCCGTTTGTTACAACAGTTACATTTTTTGCAGTAATAAAATCGATTAGGTAATAACAGGAGGAGCCGGAATCTATAAAAATAAAATCGTTATCTTTTATGAGAGAAGCTGCCTTTTTCCCTATTTTGATTTTCTCAGTCTTATTATAATTTAAAACATTGTTTATTATAGATACTGTGGGAATTTCTTCTTTAAGGATTTGAGCTCCGCCCCTAGTGCGCTTTAAAAGCTTTCTATTTTCCATAGCAATTAAATCTCTTCGTATTGTAGATTTGGAAATATTAAATTGTTTAATCATATCATCAATGGATGCATCATTATGTTCATTTAGGTAATCTAAAATTTTCATCCATCTATCTATTAGTACCATTTTTTCACCTACTTAAAAAATAAATTGTTCATTATATGAATAAAATATATCATCGTAGATTATATATGTCAAATTATTAGCTAATTTAGGTTAATATTAAAGACTTAAATATATTGATAAATATTACAGTTAATGGTAATATTTAATTAAATACCGACTATATTTTAAATTTGCTCAGAGGGGTGATACTATGGAATTTATGAGAAGGCGCTTTAAATTTGTAGCTATGCTAATAGTTTTTTGTTTCACATTGCTAATTATGTATTTTGGGATTTCCGTATATTTTACGAATCATTTATACTTTGGTTCTAAAATAAATGGAACTGATGTGTCCGGTAAGACAGTTGATCAAATTAAAACAGAATTGTCAACCCAATTAAATACATACTCATTAAGTTTGGTTGAAAGGGATGGCAAGAAAGAAAATATAAAAGCAAAGGATATAGATTTAAAATATTCGTTAGACAAACAGCTTTATGCTTTTAAAGCAGAGCAAAACCCTTTAAATTGGGCATTGTCGATTTTTAATTCACAAAATAGTATGAAAATAACAATGTCATATGATAAGGAACATTTAAAGGAACTGGTTAATAATCTAGCTTGTGTTACTGATAAAAATGCAATTAAGCCCCAAAATCCAAGCTTTAAATTTAATAATAGCAAATTTGAAATTGTAGGTGCTGTAAATGGTACAGAGATAAACAAGGACGTATTATTAAGCAGTATTGAAAAAGCATTAAATAGTGGGGAAAGCACTATTGATTTAGTAAAAATGAATTGTTATGTTAAGCCGCAATACACTTCAAAATCTCAAAAGGTTGTTGATGCAAAAAATGCATTAAATAAAGCAGTAGCAGCTAAAATAACTTATACTTTTGGGGATAAAAACGAAGTCTTAGATAGCAAAAATATAAGCAGTTGGCTTTCAGTGGATAACGACTATAATATTGTTGTTGATGAAGGAAAGGTTAAAAATTATGTAGATACGCTTGCAGCTAATTACGACACTGTTGGAAAAACTAGAAGCTTTCACACCACAGCAGGAAATACTATAAATATAAATGGTGGTGATTATGGTTGGCAGATAGATATTGACAAAGAAGTTAAGGCTTTAATTGATAACATTAAAAATGGACAACTTATAACAAAAGAGCCTATATACAGTGAAAAGACAGCATCTAGAGATAATAATGATATTGGAAATACTTACGTGGAAATAAATTTATCAGCTCAGCATTTATGGTTTTATAAAAATGGCTCACTTGTAGTAGATGGAAATGTTGTAACCGGTAATGAAAGCATCAATGATGGTACACCTTCTGGCGTATACAGTGTAAAGGATAAAGAAAGGAATGCAGTTTTAAAAGGACCAGGATATGCTGCTCCAGTAAATTATTGGATGCCATTTAATGGGGGAATAGGAATGCATGATGCTAGTTGGAGAAGCGTGTTTGGAGGAGAAATTTATGAAACAAACGGTTCTCATGGCTGTGTAAACTGTCCTTATAATTTGGCACAAGCCTTGTATAATAATATTGATGTTGGAACCCCGGTAGTTTGCTATTATTAAAGAAAAAAGGGGCAAGCCCCTTTTTTAACTGCATCCAGTAGTTGTTCCGCAATCCATACAAACTAAGCAAGTTCCGTTTCTCATCATTCGTGTAGAAGAACAGTTTGGACAAGTTGCATCATAAACTCTTTCAGAATTTGTTTTCTTGTCTTCAATTACTTCATAATCTTCTGGTTTAACCTGGCAGTTTGAAAAATCATTTAATTCTATATCGATTATTTTGCTTATCAAATCGGAAATAGAAGCACAATATTTTATATATGGATGTTTTTGAACAAAGCCGTAAGGCTCATATTTTTGTCCTCTAAGCATTCTAGCTATGTCTTGAGCTGGTACATGATATTGAAGCATAACTGATATTGATTTTGATAATGAATTCAAAAGACCTGTAATAATTGTACCTTCTCTATCAGTTGTTATATATATCTCGGTTATTTCTTTGTTTTCATTTCGGTTTACAGTAGTATAAATTTTAACATCTGCAATTTGAGCAGGGTGAGTTGTTCCTTGACGTATTCCAATAGGTTTAATTCGTTTAGAAGGAACAGCTGATTTTTGAAGCTGTTTAACTTTAGTTATTAATGCATCATAGGTCATGTTCTCTAATTTAACTTCACCAGAATCATCTAAAGAAGTATTTAGTGGCTGACTTACCTTAGAAGAATCTCTATAAAGAGTAATGCCTTTAACACCTAACTCCCAGGAAGTTTTAATTACGTTTTTAAAATCGTCAACGGTTGCTTCCTTTGGAAGATTTACAGTTTTAGATATAGAACCTGAAATTAGTGGAACAATAGAAGCTACCATTTCAACATGACCCATTGGAGCGATATATCTAATTCCGCTTCCGCACTTATTAGCACAATCAAAAATTGCAAGATGTTCATCTTTTAAATGAGGTGCACCTTCTATTTTACCATCTAAAATCTTTTCGTATTCATAATTTCCTTCAGTAACAGTTTCTTTTCTTAGCATATAGTTTACTATGTCTTCTACTTGTTTTTCTGAATAGCCAAGATTTACTAAAGCATCCTCTAAAACTGGATTGATTATTGTCATGTATCCGCCGCCAGAAAGCTTCTTGTAAATTACATGGCTAAAAAAAGGTTCTATTGATGTTGCTCCACAATCCATAGCAAATGAAATCGTTCCAGTTGGAGCAATTACAGAAACTTGAGCATTTCTATATCCAAACTTTTCTCCGTGTTCAATAGCATTTTTAAAGCTATTTTTTAAAGTTTTACTAATAGCACTAAATCCTAGATCACATAATAATTTGTGATTTACTTTTTTTGGAGTATAATTTAATTGCTCAAAAGGAGTTTCAATACTTCCTGCTGCTCTTGCATGATTTCGTATTACTTTAGTCATGTAGTCTTTATTTATGGAATACTTTTCAAAAGGACCTACTTTTTCTGCCATTAGAGAAGAAATATAGTAAGAGTGTCCAGTAAGTATTCCAATAAGAGCAGAAGATATTGCTCTAGCTTCATTAGAGTCATAAGGATAACCTAAAACCATTAAAAGTGAAGCAAGATTTGATATTCCAAGGCCTGTTGTCCTAAATAAATATGTTCTTCTTGCAACATCTTCAGTAGGGAATTGTCCCCAATTAATAGATGCTTCTAATACGAGCTGAACTAATCCTACAATATGGGTATAACCTTCTAAATCAAATTTTTTTGTTTTGGTATCATAAAAATTATATATATTGATGGAGGCAAGATTGCAGGAGGTATCATCCAAAAATGCATATTCTCCACATGGGTTAGTCGAATTAATTCTATTGTGTTCTGCTTTGTATTTTCCGTCTTCACCTGCAGGACAAGTATGCCAAGCGTTCATAGTATCTCCAAAAATCGGTGCAGGATCGGCACAATACCAAGCTGATTTATTAAAAGTGTCCCAAAGTTCGCTTACTTTAACTTTTGTATTTACTGTTTGATCAACTCTGCCTTTAAGTTCAATTGTTTCATCAGGATTTTTGTCTAAATTACTAACTTTATTCATAAATTCATCAGAAAATATAACGGAATTGTTTCCATTTTGGCCAGATACTGTTTCATAAGCTTCGGCTTCAAAGCCTGTATCATATCCCATTTTTCCAAGTGCTTTAACCTTATCTTCTTCCTTTGATTTCCAAGTTATGTAATCCATAATTTCAGGATGATCAATATTTAGACAAAGCATTTTAGCAGCTCTTCTAGTAGTTCCACCAGATTTTATAGCTCCAGCATTTCTATCAAAGCCTCTTAAAAAACTCATTAAACCAGAAGATTTTCCGCCACCAGATAATTTTTCGCCAATAGCTCTAATATTTGAAAAATTTGTTCCAGTTCCGGAGCCGCCTTTAAACAACTTTGTTTCAGTTACATATTGATCTGTAATGGAATGGGAACCTAAAAGTTTATCTTCAATAGATATTATAAAGCAGGCAGATGCTTGAGTTCTAGTATAGTTATCCTCGGTTTCAACAACTTTTTTCTTAGATGCATCATAATAGAAGGTACCTTGCTTGCTACCTTTTATTCCATAAACCAAGTTAAGACCAGTATTAAACCATTGAGGTGAATTTGGAGCATACATCTGACTTAAAAAGGCAAAAACCATTTCATCGTAAAATATTGCTAATTCATCTTCTGTTTCGATTAAACCTTCGTCCTTAAGAGAAGCCCCCCAAAAACTTACTAACCTATGTGCAACCATCTTTAAACTGTTTTCATAATTTACTTCACCTTTTATTCCAGTTTTTCTAAAGTATTTTGATGCTATAATATCACATGCATTTTGAGAATAATTAATAGGAAATTCTAAATCCTTCATATCGATTATAATTTTATTTGTTTTATGATCTTTTAAAAATACATCAACCTTTTTCCATTTGAATAAATCGTAAACGGTTTTATCTTTTTCTAAAGCTAGTTCTTTTGTATAAATTCTTTTAAATAAACTTTTAATACTGTCCATTTGCTACCTCCAAATTTACTATATGTAGTGTTCGCTAATTATTGCACAACTATATATTGTATTATATTATGATTTGATGCTATAATCAAATCATGTTATTATTAAAAAATTAATTTAGGTTGTTTTTATGGCGACTTCCTCTATTATAATAAAAAATAGACAGTACTTCAATAGTAATTGTTTTATGATAACAATTATCATAATATTGTCTTTTGTCAAGTGGAAATAATTATAATCGAAATATTAAATGAAATATGGTATAATAATCATTAAAAGACTGGAAAAAATCAGTATTAATTTGGGGGTGATTTTATGGAGATATCGAGGGTTAGGAGAAATGCACCTATAACTGCTGATAAGAAGCAAAATACTGTAAAAAAAGAATTTTCTCAAAGCTTTAATTTTGCAAGACAACAAAAGTCTGAGCAGGAGCTTAAAGATATGCAGGATGATATAAAGAAAAAAGGAAATAGGCTTACGATAACTAAATGTTATGCAGATGTAAGAGCATATAAAAATATGATTAAAGAATATTTAGCTTCTGTTTTGGAACATATGTTTACTGTAAAGAAGGATATAAGCTTTTGGCAAACCCAGTATTTCATTACTGTTGAAGTCATTGATAATAAGCTGGAAGAACTAACTCAAATGCTTTTGCAAGAAGAAAAGGACAAGATAAATGTTGCATCTACTATAGATGAAATTTCAGGTTTAATAGTGGATATATATAAATAGTAAAATAATTTGCGAATGTCAAAAAATAAGATTACAAACAAATTAAGGGATTGGCCGTGTCCATATTTCCTCATGAACCATGAGTTATCACTTATAAAGTTACGTCATAATATACGTTATAATATGAAACGCAGGTTGTTTTAATTGTCAAATGTCAATTAAAACAACCTGTGATTCACTTTCTAACATTTTTTCTACTCCGCATTAGCCCATTCTTTAAACGAAGCATCAGATGGCATTCTCCAATCACCCCTAGGAGAAAGGCTAATTGTACCTACCTTTGGACCGTCAGGGATTGCTGAACGTTTAAACTGCTGGGTGAAAAATCTATAAATAAATTTATCTAGCCATTTCTTTATGGTTTCTTCAGAGTACTCATTCTTAAAAGCGGCTTTTGCTAAAAACAATATTTTTTTTGGCTCTGCACCTTGTCTAATAAAATAGTATAAGAAGAAGTCATGAAGTTCATATGGACCTACAATATCTTCGGTTTTTTGAGCTATGTTTCCAGTGCTGTCTTTTGGTAAAAGTTCTGGACTTACAGGAGTGTCTAAAATATCCAACAATATGTCAGCTATAGTTTTACTTACCTCTTTTTCGGCTACATATTTAACAAGGTATCTAACTAAGGTTTTAGGCACAGAGCAGTTTACTGCATACATGGACATATGATCTCCATTATATGTGCACCAACCTAAAGCAAGCTCTGATAAATCACCTGTACCTATTAACAAAGCACCTTCTTTATTTGAAACATCCATTAAAATTTGAGTTCTTTCTCTTGCCTGAACATTTTCATAAGTAACATCGTGTATTTCTTTTGAATGACCGATATCATTAAAATGCGCTAAGCACGAATTAACGATATTTATTTCTCTAAAATCAGAACCTAAGTTTTTACATAAGGTTACTGCATTGGTGTATGTTCTATCTGTAGTTCCAAAGCCTGGCATAGTAATTGTTATAATGTTTTTTCGTGGAATATTTAAAAGGTCAAAGGTTTTTACAATTACTAATAGAGCTAAGGTTGAATCAAGCCCCCCAGAAATTCCCACTACCGCTTTTTTTAAATTAGTATGTTCAAATCTTTTTGCAAGGGAAGCGGTTTGAATACTAAATATTTCTCTACATCTTGAATCTCTAAGCTGTTCATTAGAGGGAACAAAAGGATGTTTATCTATATATCTATCAAAATCACTAACGATTTTATTTGTATATTCAAAGTCTATTATATTTGCTTCAAATGGACAAATACTTTGGTTGTTTCTAAAGCTTATATTTTTCATCCTTTCAGCGTTAAGTTTATCAAGATCTATTATGGAGGATACTATTTCATTATCTCTTTGGAATCTATCATTTTCCTTAAGTATAGCTCCATTTTCACTAATCATAAGATGGCCACTGAATACTAAATCTGTTGAAGATTCGTGAACGCCGCTAGAAGCATAAATATATGAACACATGCATCTTCCACTTTGACCTTCAACAAGTTTTTTTCTGTAATCTGCTTTACTTACTATTTCGTTTGATGCAGATAGATTTCCTATAACATTTGCACCTAAAAGGCTTAAATAGGAACTAGGTGGTATTGTAACCCATAAATCTTCGCAAATCTCCAGACCAAGCTTAAACTTTCCACAAGCAAATATTAAATTTGTGCCAAAAGGGACATTCTTTTTAAAACTTAAATCAATGTGTTTGTTAATAATTCCAAGGCCTTCTGTAAACCATCTTTTTTCATAGAATTCAGTGTAATTCGGTATATAAGATTTTGGAACAATACCTAAAATTTCACCGTTAAATATAGTAATAGCACAGTTATATAAATTGTTATTATTACTTATTGGTGCCCCAACTACAATAATTATATCTTTATCAATTGAAAATTCACATAAAGCTTTTATTGCAAGCTGGGATTTTTCTAAAAGAATATTTTGAAAAAATAAATCAGCACAAGTATAAGAAGTGATGCATAATTCTGGAAAAATTATAACTTTTGAGTTTTCTTCTTGTGCTTTATTAATGCAAATTATAATATTTTCTAAATTGAAAGAAACATCAGCAACCTTTGTTTTAGGACAAGCTGCTGAAATTTTCATAAAAGAATTTATCAATAAAAATTCACTCCATTTCTTTAGTATATTTTATTATTAGTTTACATATTTTTATTTTTATATTCAATAGTAAGATTTTAATTAAAGCTTTTTCTTTTTTTTAAAATATATTGAATAAATATATGTTCTTTAGTTATAATTGGTAATAAGAGTAATATTTTTTATTGAACAATCGTAAAAAGAAGCTGTATCTTTAAGATTAATGTTTGATTACAATTATAATAACATTCGAAAAGGGAGAGTTGATTAATGAGAATATTAATGTTGTCTTGGGAATATCCACCCAAAAGTGTCGGTGGACTATCAAATCACGTATATAATCTCTCACAGGAATTGGTTGCTGATGGAAATGAAGTTCATGTTATAACATGTGAAGAAGGTATTGCACCAGTAGAAGAAAATGATAATGGGGTTATAGCTCATAGGGTTACACCTTATAAAATAGATACTGAAGATTTCACCAAGTGGGTTATGCAACTAAATTTTTCTATGATAGAAGAAAGCATAAGAGTAATTAGAAAAATAGGGAAAGTCGATATCATTCATGCACACGACTGGTTAGCAATTTATAGTGCCAAAGCTTTAAAATGGTCCTTTAACATTCCTATGGTCTGCACTATACATGCTACTGAAGAGGGCAGAAATAATGGAATAAGAACTGATATGCAACGCTATATTTCCTCCTCTGAATGGCTTTTATCCTATGAAGCTTGGAAAATAATTTCTTGTAGCCAGTACATGAAAAATCAAATAAAAAACAATTTTAAAGTTGAAGAAGATAAAATAAAGGTTATTCCAAATGGCGTAAACACTAAAGTTTTCGATTTCAATTTTGATTGGCTGTCCTTTAGAAGAAGATATGCTTTAGATGATGAAAAAATAGTGTTTTTTATTGGAAGACATGTTTTTGAAAAAGGAGTACATTTGATAATTGATGCAGTTCCACAAATTATTTCAGCGTATGGGAAAGCAAAATTTGTAATTGCAGGAAGAGGTCCGATGACGGATGAACTTAAAGATAAAGTAAAAAGAATGGGATACGAAAGTAAGGTTTTGTTTGCTGGTTATATGGATGATGATGATAGGAATAAGCTATATAAGGTTTCAGATGTAGCAGTATTTCCTTCTTTATATGAGCCTTTTGGAATTGTTTCTCTTGAAGCGATGGCAGCAGGTTGTCCTGTTGTTGTTTCTGATACAGGAGGATTAAGTGAACTCGTTCAGCATGGTGAAAATGGAATGAAGATGATAAATGGACTTACTCAAAGTTTAAAGGATAATGTTTTAGCACTTCTTTTTGATGAAAAATTAGCAAAGTACGTTAAAGAAAATGCAGAAAAAACTGTTGAAGAGAAATATACATGGGATAAGATTGCAAAAGCTACTGTCAAAATGTATATGGAGGTAAAAAAAGAAGCAGAGGATACAGAATGGGATGTAGATAATAGAAAAATATTTAAAGTAGAAATGGAAAATAAAAAAGTTATTAAAGAGAAAACAGTATAAATTAAAAAGCTGTTATAAATTTTAAGGGTACTTAATAAAATATAACGTGGGGATATATGGGGAGGTGAATTTGTTGAAGGCGATAATAATGGCTGGGGGGCAAGGAACTAGGCTAAGACCATTAACTTGTAACATTCCGAAACCAATGATACCTATAATTGAAAAGCCAGTTATGCAGTATATTATTGAATTATTAGTGAAGTATAACATAACCGAAATAGGGGTGACTTTACAATACTTGCCTGATGATGTGATGAACTATTTCGGAAATGGAAGTGAATATGGAGTAAGTTTAAAATATTTTATTGAGGAAACACCTTTAGGCACAGCTGGAAGTGTAAAAAGTGCGGAAGATTTTCTTGATGATACCTTTATAGTAATAAGTGGAGATTCACTAACGGATATCGATATTTCAAAAACTGTGAAATTTCATAAAGAAAAGAGGGCTATGGCTACATTAATGTTAAAAGAGGTTTCAATGCCTCTTGAGTATGGTGTAGTAGTAACGGATAAAACAGGAAAAATCAGCGGGTTTATTGAAAAGCCTAGTTGGGGAGAAGTAATTAGTGATAAAGTAAATACGGGTATTTATATTATGGAACCAGAAATATTTGAATATTACGAGAAAAATCAAAAGTTTGATTTTAGTAATGATTTGTTTCCAATACTTTTAAAAAATGACAAACCTATTTATGGACATGTAGCAGAAGGATATTGGTGTGATATTGGAAGTATAGAACAATATATTAATTGTAATTTTGATATTTTAAAAGGTTTAGTTAATGTAAATATAAATGGAGATAAATATAGAGAAGGCATATGGGTAGGAGAAAATTGTGAATTAAGTAGCGATGCAAATATTATTCCTCCAGCATATATAGGAACTAACACCATAATATATAATGATGTAGAGGTTGGTCCTTTTAGTATATTTGGGAAAAATAACATTATTTCCCCTGGAGCAACAATAAAAAGAAGTGTAATTTTCAACAATTGTTACATAGGTAGTAATGCACAAGTTAGAGGTAGCGTATTGTGTAACAAGGTACAACTGGAATCAAGAGCTTCTGTTTATGAAGATAGTGCTATAGGAGATGATACCTTAATAAGTGAAAAAGCAATTATTAAGCCTGGTGTTAAAGTATGGCCTAATAAAATAATCGAATCTAGCACAGTTGTAAAAAGTAACATAATATGGGGTGGAAAGTTTTTAAAGTCACTTTTCGGTAAGTCTGGAGTTAGTGGAGAAGTAAATGTGGATATAACTCCAGAGTTTGTTTCAAGATTAGGATCTGCGTATGGCTCTATACTAAAGCATGGTTCTAGAATAGTAATAAGTTCTAGCGATGATGGAGCTGCACAAATGTTTAAGTTTTCTTTAGCAACAGGTCTTCTTTCTATGGGAATAGAAGTTTATGATTTAAGAATAATGACAAAAGGGATGGCTAGGTTAGCATTACTGTTTTTTGGTGTAGATGGCGGTATACATGTAGTTACAGAAAAAGAAAACCATCAAAAAATAAATATAATATTTATGGATAAAAATGGATTAAACATTGAAAAACCTCTTGAAAGGAAAATTGAAAATTGTTTTATTAGAGAGGATTTTAGAAGAGTTAAGTCTGATGCCTTCAAAAAAATAACTCATTTTTCTGATTGTATTGAGTACTATTCAAGACAAATTATTAGTAAAATTAGTGTTTCTGAAATTAGTGAAAAAAAATTCAATTTGATTATAAGCGTTAAAAATGAAATGATTCGCTCGGTGATAAAAGGTATAATGAAAGAATTAAAAATAAACATAAAATATTATGAAGATGCAAAGGATTTAGTTGGACTCTCCAAAGAAGTACAAAAATCTAAGGCTAATTTAGGAATTTATTTTTCAGATGAGGGTGAAAGTGCTATTTTGATAGATGAAAATGGAGACATCTTACCGGATAGTATGTATGAAAATTTAAAATATTTAGTATTTCTAAAACTGACTAAAGCAAAAACTTTAGTTGCACCAGTTACAGCATCTTCTGCAGTTGAAGATATTGCTAAAAAAGAAGGTGTAAGCTTTATCAGAACAAAGAGTTCCCAAAAAACAATTTTAGATACTTATTTAAAGCAAGAAAAAACTGCAAATAAAAAGGAATTAATAGATGCTTATGTTACAACCTTAGACGGTCTCAACGTAGTAATGTTAATAATAGATTTAATGGCTATTTCTAATAGTTCCATATCAAAAATAATATCAAATATGCCACAATATTATTCTATAAGAAAAGAAATAGTGTGTCCTTGGAAAATGAAGGGTAAGGTAATGAGAACATTAATCGAAAGTAGTCCTCAAAATTCTATGGAGTTAATTGAAGGTGTTCGGCTAAATTACGAAAATGCTTGGGCAATTGTGCTTCCAGATAGTGATGAGCCACTTTGCAGAGTCATAATTGAAGGAAAGTCCATTGACAATGTAAAAAACTTAACACAATGTATAATCGATAGAATTTATAATATTATAAATGAAACTGAAGAAAAGATTAAGAAGATTAATGGAAGTTGAATAATAGAACTAAAATAAGTAGGTGGAGCGGATAGCCCTCACCTATTTATTTTTAGTAGTTTTCTTTTTAACTGAATATCCAAAGTTTCCAAGAGGCTTAGAATTTAGAGCAAAATATTCTCCGTGATTATAACAAATTAAATTAGCCTTGTTAAAGCAAATTTTGTTGTTTACATCTAAAATACACTCATCTATTTTCACGTTTAAAACTTCTAATAAAAACAAGTCATGGGTTCCTAGGGGAGTTATTGATTTCACTTTGCATTCTAATGCAATTGGGGATTTTTCTATGGAAGGAGTAGAAATGGCTTCACCAGCAGATAAGGTTAAATTAAAATGTTTAATTTTGTCTGTCTTTCTTCCAGATACTACACCACAGTAATCAACAATTTTTACCATTTCTTTTGTTGGTAAATTTATAACACATTCACCACTGTCCTTAATATATTCATATGAAAGCCTTTCTGGTCTAACTCCCATTGCAATAATTGGCTCTTTAGTGCAAACAGTACTTATCCAACCAACAGTAAAAACATTGATTTTGTTTTGTTTATTTTTAGCTGTAACTAAAACTACAGGCGTAGGGTTAAGAAGAGCACTTCCTTTAAAATTTATCTTTTTCAATAGTATAAACTCCTTTGCAAATTTCAATTTTTTATATAAAGTTTAATATGAATATTTTAATTATAAAAAAATAATGAATAAAAATCAAATTAGGTGAAATAATTGTTAATAATAAAAATGATTATTGACCGTATATTTTTTTTGATTTAACATTAAGAAAAATAGGCAAATACATATGAGAAACAATTGGAGATGAGGGCAAGTATGAAAAAAAGGACAATTGCTGCTATTATTATAAGTATTTTGGCAATAATAATTTATGTAGCTATAAACAACATTAGTAGTAGTAATGATAATCAAACAATACGAGGTAAAGTATTAAAGGTAATTCAGACAACTAATACTAATACTAATGCAAAAGGTTCAAATAAAAGCACCATGACTCAAAATATGGTTTCTGTGCAAATATTAAATGGACCTCATAAAGGTCAAATAATAAATGTGGATAATTTAGTAAATGACAAGACTTCTCATGAAGCTTTTGCAAAGAAAGGTGATAGTGTACTACTTAACATCACAGAAAATGATAACGGAACAATTAAAAGTGCGTACATTTACGAATTGGTAAGATATTATGATATATATGCTTTAATAATTTTGTTTGTCATTCTGCTGAGTGTTATTGGTGGCAAAAAAGGTGTAAAGTCCATTGTAGGCTTGGCAATTACAGGTATAGTAATTTTAAAGGTGTTGCTTCCATTAATTTTGGCTGGTTATAATCCGATTACTGTTTCACTTATATTGTGTATTGGTGTAAGTATACTTAATTTATTGATTATAAGTGGAAGAAATAAAAAAACCTATGCAGCAATAATAGGAACTGTAGGTGGAGTATTAATTGCTGCAGCTATAGCTTACTATTTTAGTACGGTATTAAGACTTACTGGACTTAGCGATGATGAATTGCAAATGCTTGTATACATTTCGCAAAATCAATCCTTTGATTTTAGAGGACTGTTATTTTCAGGAATTTTGATGGGAGCATTAGGAGCAGTTATGGATATCAGTATGTCTATTGCTTCAGCTGTAAATGAAATAAATGAGAACTCAGAGGAAATTAGCTTTAAAGAGCTTATTAGAGCAGGTATGAACGTTGGAAGAGATATAATGGGAACTATGGCTAATACGCTTATATTAGCGTATGTCGGTGGCTCCATGTACACATTTATGTTAGTTTCATCTTATAATTTATCTATTAATAGGATGATAGATCAAGATTTGATTGCTTCAGAAATATTAAAAGCTTTAGCAGGAAGTATTGGGTTAGTATTTACAATTCCAATAACTGCAATTGCAACTGCTTGGCTCATAAAAAATTTCAAACCCAAAAAAGAAAAAGCTGAGGAGAGAATAATTGACAAATTATAATACATATTGTACAATACAACCAAAACATATAGAAATACTAAGTTATATTTTAAGAAGGTGTTAAATTGAAAATATCAACCAAGGGCAGATATGGTTTAAGAGCTATGATAGATTTAGCTGCAAATGCTATAAATGACAGTGTAACCTTAAAAAGCATAAGTGAAAGGCAAAATATATCAGAAGGATATTTAGAACAAATATTTTCAGCACTTAGAAAAAAAGGATTAATTCAAGGGAGAAAGGGCTCTCAAGGAGGATATGTACTTGGAATGTCTATGTCTGAAATGACGGTTGGGGACATTTTAAGGGCTTTGGAGGGTGATTTAAGCGTAGTAGAGCCAGAAGAAAATAATGCTATGGATAAAGCTGAGCAATGTATTAGATATAAGGTTTGGAACAAATTAAATGATAGTATTAACAATATTGTTGACGGTATAACGCTGGAAGATTTGGTGCTTGAATTTAATACTATTTCAAATAATGATTTCATGTATTATATTTAATCGGATGAGGTGATATTTTGTCAAGAATATATAAAAATGCAATTGAACTAATTGGAAATACTCCATTAGTTGAATTAAACCAAATTGAAAAATGGAAAAATATCAATGCTAAAATATTAGCAAAGGTTGAGTTTTTTAATCCTGCCGGTAGCTTAAAAGATAGAATCGGAAAAGCTATGATAGAAGATGCAGAACAAAAAGAATTAATAAATAAGGATACAGTTATTATTGAGCCTACTAGCGGAAATACAGGTGTCGGTTTAGCTTTGGTCTGTGCAATTAAAGGATATAAGCTTATATTGACTATGCCGGATGGAATGAGCATTGAAAGAATAAAGATTTTAAAAGCTTATGGAGCAGATGTGGTATTAACCCCTACACTTGAAGGAATGAATGGTGCAATAAAAAAAGCTGAGGAATTAGCTAAAAAATATGAGAATTCATTTTTACCGCAACAATTTAAAAATAGAGCAAATCCTGAGGTTCACGCTTTAACTACAGCAGAAGAGATTTGGCAAGATACAGATGGAAAAGTTGATGCTTTCATTTCAGGAGTTGGAAGTGGAGGTACTATTTCTGGGGTAGCAAAGGTTTTAAAGAAACGTAATCCAGAAGTAAAAATAATTGCAGTGGAGCCTTTTGATTCACCGGTTTTATCTGGCGGAAAGCCTGGTCCACATAAACTTCAAGGTATAGGTGCAGGTTTTGTCCCAGATACGATGGATTTAACATTAGTAGATGAGATAATTACGGTTAAAACCGATGAAGCTTATGAATTAACTAGAGAACTTGGTAAAAAAGAAGGTTTGCTAGTTGGAATTACTGCTGGTGCAGCGGTATATGCAGCAATCGAAGTTGCAAAAAGAAAAGAATTTAAAGGGAAAAATATAGTTGTAATATTACCTGATACTGGACAAAGATATTTTTCTATGTCAGTTTTTGAATAATAATTTTTAGTTGTACGGCACAAAAAAATTTGTGCCGTTAAATTTTTTAATGAAGGAGATAATTAAATGAATAAAAAAATCATTTATTTAGATTATGGAGCAACAACACCTTTATTTAAAGAGGTTTATACAGAAATGGAGCCATATATAATGAAATACTATGGAAATGGGTCTTCAGTATATTCCTTTTCTGAAGAATCAAAAATGGCAATAGATTTAGCGAGAGAAAGAGTTGCCGATGCAATTAATTGTAAAAAAAGTGAAGTGTTTTTTACTAGCGGCGGTACGGAAAGTGATAATTGGGCTATAAAAGGAGCTGCTTTTGCTAACAAAAAGAAGGGGAAACATATAATTACTACTCAGATTGAACATCCAGCAGTTTTGAAAACTTGTAAATACCTTAAAACAGTTGGATTTGAGGTTACTTATTTACCTGTTGACAAATATGGTATAGTAGATATAGATAAATTTAAAGCTTCTATTAAAGCTGATACGATTTTAGTTTCAATTATGTATGCTAACAATGAAATAGGCTCGATTCAGCCTATAAAGGAAATTGGTAAAATTTTAAAAGATAAGGACATTATATTTCATTCAGATGGAGTTCAAGCAGCAGGTCATCTAAATATTGATGTAGAAGAGCAATATATTGATTTATTATCTATATCAGCTCATAAATTCCATGGGCCTAAGGGCAGTGGTGCTTTGTATATAAGAAAAGGTGTTAAAATTGAAAGCTTTATGCATGGAGGCTCTCAAGAAAGATCAAAAAGAGCTGGCACAGAAAATACGCCTGCAATCGTGGGACTTGGCAAGGCAATTGAGCTAAGCAAATTAAATATGAAAGAAGAGGAACAAAAACTTGAAAGCTATAGAAAGAAACTTATAGATGGATTATTAACTATACCAAATACTTGGCTAAATGGTCCAGATCCATCTATGAGTAAAAGACTACCGGGAAATGTTAATATAACCTTTCAAGGGATAGATGCTGAAATAATTTTAATGCATTTAGATTTAAAAGGAATTTGCATATCTGTGGGAAGTGCGTGCTCAGCTGGTGCTATGGAACCGTCTCATGTGCTTTTAGCATTAGGTTTAGATAAACTTTCTGCAAAGAGCTCAATTAGAATAAGTATGGGATTTGAAACAACTGAAGAAGAAGTGGATTTTACAATAGATGTTATAAATGAAGTAGTAAATAAGATTAGAAACAAATAAAAGAGGTGATGGTATGCTTAAAAGAGTAGTAGTAGGTATGAGTGGTGGAGTAGATAGCTCTGTTACAGCATATTTATTAAAGGAGCAAGGCTATGAAGTTATTGGAGTAACAATGCAAGTTTGGCCGGAAGATAGCCAATTCGAAGAAATAGAAGGAGGTTGCTGTTCTTTGTCTTCTGTAGAAGATGCAAGAAGAGTAGCACATAAATTAGAAATTCCATTTTATGTTATGAATTTTAAAGAAGTTTTTAAAAGTAAAGTTATAGAACCTTTTATAGATGAATATTTAAATGGTAGAACTCCTAATCCATGTATAGCTTGCAATAAATATATAAAATTTGATGAGTTTTTAAAGAAAGCAAGAGAACTGGATGCAGATTATATTGCTACTGGTCATTATGCTAAAATCTATGATAAGGATGGGCGATTTCTTCTTGAAAGATCTGAAGATGATAAAAAGGATCAAACTTATGTTTTGTATAATATGACTCAATATCAATTAGAACATACTTTGATGCCATGTGGTGAGTATAGTAAAGATAGAATTAGACAAATAGCAAAAGAAATAGGATTGAATGTACACAATAAAAAAGACAGTGAAGAAATATGCTTTATCCCAGATAATGATCACGGTGCATATATTAAGAGAGAGGTACCTAAGTCTGTAAAGGAAGGCAATTTTGTAGATAGCAATGGCAAGGTATTAGGTAAACATAAAGGAATAGTGTACTATACTATAGGACAAAGAAAAGGTTTAGGAATTGCATTAGGTAAGCCTGTATTTGTAAAAGATATAAATGTTATGAAAAACGAGATTATACTTGGAACTGAAGAAGATATTTTTAAAACTGAACTTATCGCTAGTGATTTGAATTTTATTCCTTTTGATGATTTAAGTGAAGAACTTGAAGTTAAAGCTAAAATAAGATATTCTGCAAAAGCTACGGATGCAATAATATATCCATTAGGAAATGGAAAGGTCAAAGTGGTTTTCAAAGAAAAAGTAAGAGCAATTACAAAGGGTCAATCTGTTGTATTTTATAAAGGTAAGCTTTTAATTGGAGGAGGGATTATTGAACAAATTTTATAGGAAAATTTTAATTATATACAAGAAAATTGATGTCAAAGTGTAATTTTTTAGTGATTACTAACAAAATATAAAATAAATTTACTTGTTTTACTAATTCAATTATGATATATTATATATATGGCAAGAGATTTAATATCATCAAACGGACATTCTCCTTTTTCAGGAAGTGTAATTTGTGAGTTGTTAGATCCCTAATTCTAAAAAAGGAGGTATGTTTAAATGGCAGATAAAACAATAGTATGTAAAGACTGCGGCAAAGATTTCATATTCACAGAAGGTGAGCAAGCTTTTTACAAAGAAAAAGGTTTTGAAAATGAACCAGTAAGATGTCCTGATTGCAGAAAAGCAAGAAAGGCTCAAAACAACAGAGGTTTCAAGAGATAATTATATGTTATCAATTAGCTGCTGATAAATTTCAGCGGCTATTTTATATTTTTTGGTACCTGACCCCAAGGGGTCAGGTACCCTGCTTGTTTATCCGATAAAAGTATTCAGGGGTACTATCTGTAATTGGCAGTATATCATAACCTTTATCTCTATAAAATTTGACTATGCTTGGAATAGCCTTGGCAGTATTCAAATTGTTTGAATTACAATGCATTAAAAGGATTATGCTCTTTTCACAGCTTTTACATTTGGAGGCATTTTTAAATAATTGTTCTTCTGACAAACTTGGGTTTACTCCGTCCTCTAAGCTTACATTCCAATCATAAATTTTAAAATTATTTTCATGTAATAAATTTAGCATTCCTTCAGTAAGATGGCCAGAAGTGCCACCTGGAAATCTTATTATATTGGTTGAAGCACCAGTAACTCTTTCAACTAATGCTTTGGTATTTAGCATCTCATCAATAAATGTAGAATTGTCTTTGTATATCTTTTTAAAGTTATGAGAGTATGTGTGTAATCCAATTGAATGGCCTTCGTCATAAATTCTTTTTAATGTGGGTTCCCTACCTATAATTTCTTTACCCACAACGAAAAAGGTTGCTTTTACATCACATTGTTTTAATGCAGTTAATATTTCATCTATAATTATGCTAGGACCGTCATCAAAAGTAAGATATAAAACTTTTTTGCTTTGTGGTACCATATCAGCATAACAATTTATATTGAAACTGCAAAATAAAATAAATATTAAAGAAATTAAGCCTATCTTTTTTATAAACATTTGAGTCATCTTCCTTTTTGTATTTTTGGAATTATCTTATGTGAATTAAATAAAAGGTAATGTCTTTATCACCCCAACCAAGATCCCATGGTACATGATATCTATCAGTAGTATGAGAATTTACAAGAGGATAGCCATGTGAGTCCCAGGCAGTAATTATAGCAAAGTGATTCATATCACTTTTTTTTGCATAACACACTAAATCGCCTAAGTTTAATTTTTGTACTATGCTTTCATTAATTTCATTGTTTTGTGGTACAGCAAGCTGCAAAAAAGTTCCTTTTTTTAGTAGCATCCCTTTTCCACTATAAATTAAATAATTTTTAAAACCATCGGCATTTACCCATGCACTGCTCCCTTGGCTATTGCCATATTTTGAATAATTACAATACCAAGTGCCATCAGTTTTAAGCATACCACCATCTTTATCACCTAAAACTTGAGATGCGAAATTTGTACAGTCTCCGCCGATTCCTGTAAAATCCCTATATTTATTATTATAAGTATATATACTTCCTTCAATATTTGCACCACAATATTTATCTGCATACTCTATTGCTTTCATACGGTCATATCTTTCAGAAATATTTAAATCAAAAGATTTTGATATATAAGGAATATTTAAGATATCACTTTTACTTTCGATTTTTTCAGTGGAACCAGTATAATTCGATAAAGCATCTTCAAAACAGTCAGTATACCAGTCGCTTTCGATTTTCCAAAGGTCAGCTTTTTTGACTAGTGATACGGTATGTCTAAGTTTAGTTCCGAAAGTATTTATTGTAATATTTGTATCTTTAGGATAAATATAATTAAATGTATATATTTCATCTAAATTTATTCTTATATGATTATTTCCTTTTGCTGTAATCTTTTTTACTTTTACTAAGCTATTGATTTTTGTAAATTTAATGCCTCGCTCAGAAGCCCATTTGTTTAAATATTTAACTCTTTTAATTTCATGTTCAAATGCCCAAGTACCATTTCTAGAACTTTTATCATAGCAAGCTGCAAGCTCAAAAAAATTTTCAGAAGTCAAACAGTTAGTCTTAACTTCATATATTTTTTTGACTACTTCTGCTAATTCAGTTTTATCGTTATCATCTAGAAAGTTTATATTTGCTGCAAAAGCAATATCTGATTTAGCGAAACATAAAAAAAACATAAAAATCACAAAAAATGGTTTTTTAAAATTCATTAATTATCACATCCTAAGATTATGTTTAATTTTAATATGTGTCTTTTTATATAAAAAAATACTTTGATTTATTTTGGTAAATTAGAAAAACTTATTAGTTTTAATATGGAGGTGTAAAAATTGTTAGAAAAAAAGATGGTAAGTTATGTATTGAATTTATCAATGCCAATTATATTTGAAATGTTAATATCGACCTTCATGATTATATTTGATACGATGATGATTGGAAATTTTGGTGGAAATAAAGCAGTTACAGCAGTTGGTATTAGTTCTGAAATTATATTTACACTTATAGATATTTTTATTGCAGTTGGAATTACAGTTGGAATTACAGCATTAGTGGCACAAAGCATGGGAGCAAAAGATTTAATAAATGCAGAAAAATATGCATCGGAAGGTGTAGCTATAGGAAGTATAATTTCAATTATTATATTTGTTGTAGTGTTTACCTTTTCAAAAGAAATTGCCATAATTGCAGGTGCAAAGGGAGATATTTTAGAAACTGCAGCCTGCTTTCAAAAGTTTTTTTCTATAGCAATGCTTTTTAACATGATAAGCACACAAATTAAAGGAGTATTAAGAGGATATGGAAATACATTTGTTCCATTAAAAATATGTGCTTTAGTTTCAATAATAAAAATTTTGTTAGACTGGATGTTGATTTTTGGACATGTATTTCCAAGGCTTTGCATTATAGGAGCTGCATATGCTTCTATAATTTCGGAAGGTGTAGGAATGTTATTTTTGTTTAAATATATTTTTATAAATTCAAAGGTTAAACTTAGAATAAAGTATATTTTAAATTTCGACAGAGAAATTATTTCAAGATTACTAAAAATAGCAATACCATCTACTATGGAAGATGCAGTATTTAATTTTAGCAGATTACTTTGTACCTTTATGATTATGAGCAGGGGAAGTGTTAGTTTTGCAGCAAACCAAATTGCTAATACTATAGAAAATGTATCAATTATGCCAGGAGTTGCTTTTGGAATGGCAACAACTACTTTAGTTGGAATATCTGTTGGAGAGAAAAGTTTAAAAAAAGCACATAAATATACAGAAACGTGTGCTATATGGTCAATTTGCATAATGAGTTTTTTTTCATTTATTTTTTTATTTTTTTCTACTATTTTAGTGAAATTTTTCATAAAGGAGCAAGAAGCTGAAGTGATATTGCTTGCAGCAGCCTGTCTTTTTATTGGTGCTTTAGAGCAGCCTTTTATTGCAATATCTCATTGTTTTGCAGGAGCATTAAAAGGAGCAGGAAAAGCTAAAAGTCCTTTCGTTGTTTCATTTCTAACAAGCATTTTTATAAGAGTGCCCTTAATTTATTATTTTATTTATATAAATAAATATCCTATAACCTATGTTTGGTGGATAACAGTTTTTCAATGGTTTGTAGACGGTATTTTAATGTACATTTGCTATAAAAAAATGGTATAATATTATATAAAATATAGTAGTTTTATGGGGTGTGAAAATGAATGAAACTGTGTTGATTGTAGAAGATGAAACACGTATGCGAGATTTACTTAAAGCCTATTTTTCAAAAGAAGGGTATAAAGCTATTGCAGCAGAAAATGGAATAGAAGGTGTAAGGGTATTTAATGCAAATAAACCAGATATAATTATATTGGATATTATGATGCCTCTTATGGATGGCTTTGATTTTTGTAAATATGTTAGAAAAAGTTCTAATGTACCAATAGTAATTTTAACTGCAAAATCAGAAGAGGAAGATAAGCTATTAGGTTATGAACTTGGTGCCGATGACTACGTTACTAAACCTTTTAGTCCTAAAGTATTGGTTGCTAAAGTTAAGGTGCTGTTAAAAAGATACAATAATGATGACAAATTGACGAAAGATGCGATTGAAATTGAAGGCTTATTTATAGATGAACTTAGACATGAAGTTAAAGTTGGTGAAAAGGAAGTGTATTTATCGCCAAAGGAATATGAGCTATTATTGTATTTTGTTAGAAATAAAGGTATATCACTTAGCAGAGATAAGATATTGGATGGAGTGTGGGGGATAGATTATTACGGAGAACTTAGAACTGTAGATACACACGTTAAAAGACTTAGAGAAAAGCTTTTGGATAAAGCTTATCTTATAACAACAGTTAGAGGAAGTGGTTACAAATTAGGAGTAAAATAATAAGTATAAAAAAACTGAGAAACACAATTACTGTAAAAATGTTTTTAATTACACTTTTTTTCTTTATTCTTTTTATTAGTTGTATTTTATTTTTACAAACCATATTTTTTCAAGATTTTTATACTAATACTAAGATGGGTATGCTAGAAAATAACATTGAACAATTAGAAAAAGACTATAATAAAGAAAATAATAATGAAACCATAGATAACTATGATCAGACTACTTATAACAATCTTGTAAATTTATTTAGAAGTTTTGAAGATAACAACAATTGCAAGGTTGGGATTTTAGATAAGTATGGAAGATTTGTAACTTATACAGGACCTAAAAATGCATTAGCTCAATCGGCTAGTGAGAAGATTATAAGGCAGGTTATAAATGATTGGTTAGCTAATCCAGCTGCTTTTATTAGTATTAAAAAGAGTGGAAAAAGTAAAACCTATATATTTAATAATAAAGCTTATGATGTTAAAAATATAGTTTGTGTTATGCCAGACAATACTACTAATGAAGTTTTATTTGCAGTTTCCTCACTTCAGCCTGTAGATGAAGCAGCTTCAGTAATAAAACAGTTTTATATATATGTATATTTATCAATAGTATTTATCATAATAATTATGTCGATAATTTATTCGAATTTAATTACAAAACCATTAAACAGATTAAATAAAACTGCTACGCAAATTGCAAATTTAGATTTTTCACAGAAATATATTTCTAATAGAAAAGATGAAATAGGCAATTTAGGTAATACGTTAAACTTTTTATCAACAAATTTGAATAATTCCTTGAATTCCTTAAAAAAAGCAAATGAAAAGTTAAAAGCAGATATAGAAAAAGAGAGAGAACTTGAAAAAATGAGAAAGGAATTTGTGGGAGGTGTTTCCCATGAACTAAAAACTCCTATAAGTCTCATTGAAGGATATGCTGAAGGAATAAAAGATGGAATATTTGAAGCTGAGGATCAAAATTATTATATGGATGTTATCATTGATGAGGCAAAGAAAATGGGAAATTTAGTTTCTGATATGCTAGACCTTTCCCAACTTGAAAGTGGAAACTTTAAATTAGTTTTTGAACATTTTTATATAGACAAACTTCTAAATGGCACAATAAAAAAATACTATACATTGTTTACCGACAAAGAAATAGATGTACAAATTAATCTTATTAGTAATGTATTAGTAAACGGAGATAGGATAAGAATCGAACAGGTGATAACTAATTTTGTTACAAATGCAATTAGACATACTTATGAAAAAGGGAAAATATCTATTTCTATGAAAGAAAATGGAGATAAAATATATATTTATGTAGGAAACAGTGGAGAAAATATTGAAACGGAAGATTTGCCAAAGATATGGGACAAATTTTACAAAACAGATAAGTCTAGGAACAGAGAAATAGGAGGAACAGGACTTGGACTCGCTATTGTAAAAAACATATTGTTACTTCATAAAAGTGATTTTGGTGTTACTAATTTTGAAGGTGGAGTTGCATTTTTCTTTTCTTTAGATATAGTAAAAGAAAGTGTACCTATGGATTATTTGGAATAAAAAAACAGGAAGTACTAGAGAGTACTTCCTGTTTTTTTATTGTGTTAAGGTTAAAGATAAAGTTTTATATGAATTTCCTCTGTACACTACAATTTGAACTGTATCTCCTGCATTATGCTTTGCCTTTAATGCATTTAATTGATCTGTTGTAGTAACGGTTTGACCATCAAATTTTGTTATTATGTCATCAACCTGCAAGCCAGCTTTTTCACCAGCACTAAATTGGTCTACCGCAGTAACGCATACACCAACTGGCACATTGTATTGTTTAGCTTCATCACTTGAAATATCCCTTACTGTTATACCTATTTTAAGCATTTGTTTTGTTAGTGAAGAAAGTTCAGTTTTTACAACATCTATAGGAATTGCAAAACCCATACCTTCAACAGAAGTTCCACTGCTACCGCCAAATAAACTTGACTCAGAAGATGTACTTGAAATTTTATCTGATGTAATTCCTATAACTTGACCTAAAGAATTAATTAATGGACCTCCGCTATTACCAGGGTTAATTGCAGCATCAGTTTGAATAAAGGTTTGAGGTTTTGAACTTGATTCCACTTGAACTTGCCTATTCAAGGCACTTACCACACCGGAAGTAACTGTACCATAGAAGTCTTCTCCTAATGGGTTACCTATAGCTACAACTTGGTCTCCAACTTGTAAGTTGTTCGAATCGCCTAGTTCTGCTACAGCCGGCATTTTAATGCTACTGTCGGTAACCTTAATAACTGCCAAATCTAAAGAGGCATCGTAGTTTACAATTTTTGCAGGAGATTTTTTCTTATTATTAAAAGTTACAGAAATATTACCGCCGCTACTAACTACATGGTAATTTGTCAATATATAACCTTGACTATTAATTATTATTCCTGAGCCATAGTCACCACTAACAGAACTATCTTGTGAGCTTCCAAAATTATTAGAATTGGAAGAGGGGTCAGTTACAGCAATACCAACAACTGCAGGACCAACCTTTTGAGCTATTTGAGTTACTGTAAGTCCCCCAGAGGAAGCCATAGTTGGATTAGCCTTTGTAACGGTAGAAGCAGTTGGAGCATTTTGGTATAAGCTTTGGTATAATGGGGTATTTTGAAATAAGCTTGTTTTTGGAATTACATAAAGTGCTGTAAAGCCAGAAATAACTCCTCCAATAATACTGCAACTAAGTCCAACTGCAATATAGGAAGCTATGGTCTTACTTAGACCTCTTTTTCTTTTTTCTGAAACTGGCTGAACATCTATTGTTGTACCATAGTTATTTTCAAAATTGCTATCCTCATCATTTTTATATCTTACATTTTCCGAAACATTGTAAGAAGAATAATTTTGTGAGCTGTTGTCAATATCATGATTAAGTTTATTTTGATCGTCATTATTGTAAATATTATTATCCATGAATGATTCCTCCTAAATAAATAATTAATTTATAAATTTATATTAACCTTATTATGTGACAATTTTATGACGTATTTGTAAATTGCATATTACATAAATTTTAAAAAAGTATGATAATATTTCTCCTAATATCAAAAAAATGTGTGATAAAATTCTAAAATATGTTATTATTTTATTGGGGTGATTTATTTGGATTTAATTAAAAAATTATTTGAAAAAGAGATTGTAAGAAGTATTTTATTTATTTTGGGAGTCTCTATTTTCCTATATGCTATTAAGAGTATTTTAGATCTTGTACTTTTAACATTTATTTTTGCATTTTTGATAAATAGTTTAGAAAACCTAGTTATAAATAGATTTAATAAATATGTGCCAATTAAAAAAGGGTTAGTAGTTGCAATTGTTTATGTTATTATTTTTGCCATCTTATTCTTAGTGTTATACAATTACGTTCCATTATTAATTGTTCAAATTAAAAGTACGATTTTTCAAGCACAAAGTTATTATGCAAATAAAACTAATTCTAATATTCCTATTTGGGTTAGAAAATATATAGATGCAATAATACAAAAAGTTGATATAAAAAATTATACTCAATCTGGAGTTGACATAGCATTTAAAACCGCTACAAGTATTGGAAAATGGAGTGAAAATGTGGCGCTTGCTCTTTTATTAAGTTTATTTTTTTCATTAGAAAAAGATAGAGTGATAAATTTTCTTATAAAATTTGAAGATAGCAAAGTTTCTGGTATATATAAGTACTTTAAGTTTTTTGGTAAAAACTTCTTGAATTCTTTTGGTAAGGTTATAAATGCACAAGTAGTAATTGCAATAGTAAACACCAGTATTTCTGTAGTCTTTCTTGCAATATTAGGTTTTCCAAAGCTTTTGGCTATAGGATTCATGATTTTTATTTTAAGTTTGATTCCTGTTGCTGGTGTAATTATTTCACTTATACCATTATCGCTTATTGCATTTAATATAGGTGGTTTAATAAAAGTATTGTATGTTTTAATAATGGTTGCAGTGATTCATTGTATTGAAAGCTACTTTTTAAATCCTAAGTTAATGTCAGAAAATACAAAGCTCCCAATATTTTTTACTTTTGTAATATTAATATTTTCAGAACATTTTATGGGTATTTGGGGCCTGCTTCTCGGAATACCGCTCTTTATGTTTTTTATAGAAGTATTAGGTGTTAAAATAAATCAAGATAAAGAACGAACATAAAGCTTTAATTAGAAGGTTTTTCTAAGTAACCTTTTGAAAAACCTTCTTTTACTATTTAAAGGCTTTTTTCTAATTGTTCAATTTGTTTTTTTAGTTCTAATATTTGATCTTTCCTGTCTTTTATATTCTGTAAGTTTTGTTGCTGTGCAGCAATCGTAAGCATCACACCTCCAATATCAACTATTAAATTTCCTAGTACGTTTAAATCATCAGCATTTACGTTTTCTGAAAGACTAATAGCAATTAAATTTCCTAGTATTGCTAGTTCATATGGACTTAATGAATTTAAATAGGACATGCAAATTCGCCCCTAATATATTATATTATTATGATTAAAATATATTACATAGAAAATTGTCCGAATTTGCTTAATTTTTCTTAAAATTCCTAGGTGACTTTAATATTACAATAAGGTATAATTTATTATAATGACTAAGATGTGAAAACAGAGGTGAGGAAATGTTAAATGATGAAAATTCAATTTTGACCTTATTAGTTCAAAATCCGTATAAGGTTTTTTGTTATTTTAATGTTTCTCCAATGATGATTAAAGAATTTGAAGATATTAATGGGGAAAATTCTTGGAAAAATTCTAAACCGCAACTTAAGGTTTATGAAGTAATCAATGGGGATGCTATAGAGAAAGAAACAATATATGTTGATCCTTTAGCTAATAACTGGTTTATAGATTTAAAAAAAGACGGCATAGACGTATTTGTTAAATTTGGAAGAGTTTTAGAAAATGGAAAGTTTGTAGAATTTTTAGTTTCCAATGTTGTTACGACTCCTAAAAATTATCAATCACAGGATAGCAATTTATATTATATTGATGTTTCAGAAAATTTTAAAAATGAATATACAGAAGAAAGTCAGGAGTTTAATTCTTCTGTAGAAAAAAAAAATTAGTGAGTATCCAAAAATAATATTTAATTCCAGTGAATCCCATGATAAGTTTATTGATATGCATATAGAAGATAGTTTAAAGAGATATATTAATGCCCCAACTTCCCCTACTGGGAGAAAGCATTTTTAGGAGGAAAATATTTTGAAAAAAGGATATGTATCAATTATATTACATAGCCATATGCCATTTATTAGACATCCTGACGTTAATGATTCTATAGAAGAAAGATGGCTTTTTGAAGCAATGAATGAATGTTATATACCGCTTATTATAATGTTTGACGGTTTACTTCGGGATAAAATTAATTTTAAAATAACTATGTCCATAACACCCACTTTAATGACTATGCTTCAAGATAACTATATAAATGGTAGGTATAAACAATATCTAAATAATTGTATTGAGCTTACTGAGAAGGAGTTAGTTAGGACAAAAGGAAATGAAGCATTATTTAAGTTAGCTAGGTTTTATAATGAAAGACTAAATTCGTTAAAAGAAACTTATAATTATTATGATGGTGATTTAATGAATGCATTTAAAAAGTTTGACAAGCTTGGTGTACTAGAGATTATTACGTGTGCGGCAACTCATGCATTTTTACCATTGTTAGCAGTTAATAGGGAAGCAATAAGGGCTCAGCTTGCAACAGGAATTGAATCTTATATAGAAACAATGGGACATGCTCCTGATGGAATATGGCTTCCGGAATGTGCTTATACTTACTCATTAGATGCTATTTTAAAAGAATACGGAATTAAATATTTTATAGCTGAAAGTAAGGCACTAATGTATGCATCACCAAAGCCTAAATATGGTACAGCAGCACCGATAGTTACTCCGAGTGGTGTATGCGTATTTGGAAGAGATATGGATTCATCATATCAGGTTTGGAGTGACTTTATGGGATATCCTGGTGATGCTAATTATAGAGAGTTTTATAGAGATTTAGGTTATGAACTACCTATGGATTATATAGCTCCTTATATAAATAGCGGAGGAATCAGGCTTGATACAGGTGTTAAGTACTATAAAATTACTGGTAAAACAGAAAGTAAAGAATATTATGATAGAGAAAATGCCATGGAGAGGGTAAAAAATCATGCAAGCCATTTTGCTGGTTGTAGGAATGAACAAATTAATAGATATAGTGGATATATGGATAAGTCTCCTATAATAACTTGTCCATATGATACTGAACTTTTTGGTCATTGGTGGTTTGAGGGGCCAGATTTTTTAGATGCTTTTATTAGGAAAAGCGCTGAAGAATGGACTTGTTATGAATTAACTACACCTACCGAATATTTGATGAAAAACCCTATCGTACAATGTGCAGTTCCAAATCCTTCTAGTTGGGGAGAAAATGGTGATTTTTCAGTTTGGATTAATTCATCAAATCAATGGATTTATAAGGACTTGCATAGGTGTGAAAAGAAGATGGTAAGACTTGCTAATACATATAATAAGCCTAATGAACTTAAAAAGCGAGCATTGAATCAAGCAGTAAGGGAATTAATGCTTGCAGAAGCTTCAGATTGGCCATTTATTATTAAAAATAATACCACTTCTCTATATGCAACTAGAAGAATCAATACACATATTGATAGATTTAATAGGTTATATGACGATATTACAAAAGATACTATAGATTCCAAAAATCTTGCTAAATATGAAGAACTAGATAATATTTTTCCAAATATAAATTATAAACTTTATAAAACCAATTAAATAACCTATTGTGTCAGAAGTTAAATGACACAATAGGTTATTTATTAATTACGGCTTTTAGCTACTTCTATATTTACTCTTCTTCCATTTAATTTTCTTCCGCTACTTCCTTTTAATATTTCAGATACTTTGCTTTCAGAAACATCTACAAAGGAGAACTTTTCTAAGATGTCAATTTTTCCGATATAATTGGAATCTACATCTGAAGTATCGTCAATAAACTCTAAAAGTGTTTTTACATTTATGTTATCCATTCTACCTATTGAAAGGAAAAGTCTTGTTGTGCTTTCAGATTGCATTGAATCATCATTATAATCTGTTGTAATTTCTTTATCGAATATATTTTTTAGTAAAACAGCAGCAATTTCTTCTAGGCTGTGATTGCTTTTTAATTCATTAACCATAGGCATAAATTTTTCAAAGTCTTTATTGCTTAGGTCTTCGGTTACCCTTGAAATTATAGAGGCTGATTTTACATTCAGTATATCTTTAGCAGTTGGAATAGGCTTTTTATTTATCTTGCTTTTAATTGTTTTTTCAATTAGATGAAGCTTAGATAATTCTTTTTTTGTTATAAAACTGTATGCAGTTCCAGATTTATTTGCTCTTCCTGTTCTACCGATTCTGTGAACATAAGATTCAGTATCTTGCGGTAATTCATAGTTGAAAACGTGAGTTACGTTTTGAACGTCTATTCCTCTAGCAGCAACGTCTGTAGCAGCCAAAAATTTAAGTTGACCATTCTTAAATTTATTTAAAGTAGAAAGTCTTTGGTTTTGATTCATGTCACCATGCATGCCTTCTACAATGTAGCCTTTTGATTGCATAGAAGAAACTAGTTCATCAACACCGCGTTTTGTTTTGCAAAATATTATAGCACAATCAGGATTATCTATGTCGATTATTCTGCATAAAGCTTCTAGTCTTAAAGAAGTATGAATTTCACAAAAATATTGTTCTATTTTAGAAACTGTTAGTGATTTTTTTAAAATTTGAATATGCTTTGCATCTGGCTTTAAATATTTTTCAGCTAAGTTTCTAATTTGTCGAGGCATCGTTGCAGAAAATAAAAGTGTTTGCCTGTCTTCGCTAGTTTTACTTATAATTTCTTCAATGTCTTCAATGAAACCCATATTGAGCATTTCGTCTGCTTCATCAAGTACTAAATATTTGACTTCATCTAATTTTAAAGTTCTCCTTCTAATGTGGTCTAATATTCTTCCTGGAGTACCTATTACTATTGAAACACCTTTTTTTAAGGATGAAATCTGTTTTTCCATGGATTGGCCACCATATATAGGTATTGAATGAACTTTTTCGTATTTTGAAAGTCTTTTCAGTTCATCATATATTTGAATAGCTAGTTCTCTAGTCGGAGTTAGGATTATTGCTTGAACATTCTTTTTCTTATTATCTATTTTACTTATTATTGGAGCACCAAAGGCACAGGTTTTTCCTGTACCTGTTTGTGCTTGACCTATTATATCAAATCCTTGCATAACAGTAGGAATACTTGCAGCTTGTATTTCGGAAGGGTTCTCAAAGCCCATATCTTCTATAGCATTAACAACGGTATCTTTAAGTTCAAGTTCAGTGAATTTAATTTCTTTCATTAGTTATCCTCTTTCTTTATTTAATTTAACAATTCATGATAACATAAAAGAAAGAAATTATCAAATATTATTGAATTGGAGTCAAAACGTCTTTTATTAAATCCCAGCTGTAAGCAGCACCAGAATTAACATTAACATAATACCAACCATTTGTATCACCTTGATCATTAGTGGAGCCAGTAGCCATAAATACGTAATAAGTTTGATTTTGCCTTATTTGAGTGTGGTCGTAAGTGAAGGTATAGTTTGTATTTCCTTTATTAACCTTTGTTTTTAAAATAGTATTCGCAGCATCTACTGTAATTTTATTACCTTGCGATGCAGAATTTTTATTAATATATTCGTTTTGAGTGCTATTTGAAACAGTAGCTTTACTAGATGAATTTGTGCTAGCAGCATTTGAAGTTTTATTGTTTGCTGTATTATTATTAGTATTGGCATTAGTTACTGCATTACTATTGGTAGTATTACTGGTAGTAACTGTATTAGTATTACTATTATTTGAAGCGGTATTGTTTATTGGTGTTACATTTTGATTTTGTTGAGAAGCAGATCCTTTTAAGTTACTAAAAAAGTTGTTTTTAAATCCTATAATATGATTAAAATATAGTGCAGCTATAATACCAATGATTACAATTAAAATTAAAAGTATTGGTAAAATTTTTGATTTTTTTTTCTTTTGCTTTCTTCTTCTTGGCATTAAAATCACTCCTCATAAGTTGATATTCAGTTTTTTAATATATAATATATAATAAAAAATGTTGATTTTCCTAAACTTATATACTATTTTACTACAAAGCAAGTAAAAAAGCTTTAGTAAATTTTTAAAAATTTATTATTTTAATAGGTTATACTAATAATTTATGATATAATTATGGTTATGAATATTTAAGAAATTTCTGGTTATTATATGGAGGTGATTTTGTGCCAAAGATATGGATGCTCAAATGTTTAACCGACGAGATGTTTTCATTATGGATAAAAAAAGGCATAGGCACATTAGGTTTTAAAGAAATAGGAGATGCTAGAGATTATGAAACAAAAGATAGTCTTCTTATTAGATGTGATTCGGTTTATGCTAATGAAATGCCTATAAAAAGAATTCAAATTGAAAGTCAGCTTTGGAAATTTTGTAAAGAGACATCAAAAAAAGATATGGTTATAACATATAGAGAGTCAAAGGAACAATATTACTTTGGTATTATAGAAGAAACTTATAAATATCTACCAGAAATTTTAGAGGAAGAGCCAAATATTTTAAAGATTAATTGGCTTGAAAAATGTGTGCCAGAAAATAAAATATCTACGGAGATAAAAAATTACTTAAATACAGCAGCAACCATTTTTCAAGTAATACAATTTGAAGATGAACTTAGTAATCACTATCAAGCATTAAATGATGGAAATGATAATATAGATGAAAGTAATATTGTAATTCAATTAGTAAAAGACGTTTATTCTCACAATGAAAGGTTAATTAAGAAATTAGATAATATAGAACTGTTAATAGTAATAAGAGAATTAGTTAAAGTTATGAATTATAAAATAAAAAATGAAATAGAAGATAGCCTTTCTTATTTTTTAGATTTATCCTTTTTGACACCAATAGGAACAAGAAGTGAGAGTTTAAAAATGTTTATTGTTAAGGATAGAGAGGTTATGCAGTTTAAGGATATTGAGCATCTATTAACCTTAGGCACTAGAATTGCTATTTTTTCAGTTGAAGGCTTTGCTGCGTCTGTTGCAAATAATATAAATAGCGAAGAGGTAACGCTTTTAGATTTACACAAAATAGTTATACTCATTTTTAAATATTATGATAATTTTTCTGTAGAGGTAAAAGGAATACTTAATTTAAAAAAGGTTTATATATAAAATATTTATAGAATAAGGAGCATGAATGGATAAAGAAATATTTGACGCTAAGGAAAGCATATTAAAAAATGGAATAAAGCTAATTACAATAAAAAAGGAAACTAGCCTTTTTTCAATACATGCTGGCATTAATATAGGTTCGTTATATGAAAATAAAAAAGAAAAAGGTATTGCTCATTTTGTTGAACATATGCTTTTTAAAGGTACTTACAAACAAAATAATGAAAAGTTAAATGCAAATTTAGAAAACATTGGCGGTGAATATAACGCATATACGGATTACAATAGTACAGTTGTTTCAATAGCTGGTCTCACAGAGGAATTGAAAAATGGCATGGAATTAATTGCTGATATGCTTATGAATTCAAGTTTTGATAAAGAAGAAATAGACAAAGAGCGGGATGTAATTTTAGCAGAAATAAGGACGAGCAAGGATGATGTTGAAGATTATAGTTTTAACAAGGCTCATGAAATAGCTTACAAAAATAGTCCTTTAAAATATGATACCATAGGCTTAGAAAAAACGGTTAAAAGCTTTAACAGGGATATGCTTATTAGCTTTTATAAAAAATACTATGTACCCAATAATTGCTACATTTCAATTGTATCTTCTTATAATCATGCATATATTGAAAGTTTGGTTGAAAAAATTTTCTCTTCATGGGAATACGGGGAATTTACTAGAAATGAAGTGATTATAGAAAAGAATATTCCACTAAAAAAAATAAATTATAAATCTAATATAGAGCAAAGCAGTATACTTTACATTTTTACTTTTCATGATTTAGATAAGACAGAAGAGTTAGCACTTAGAATATTAAATCATAAGTTTGGTGAAAGTATAAATTCTATTTTGTTTAGAGAACTTAGAGAGAAAAAAGGTTTAGCATATGATATATACTCAAATTTAGATGTAACTAAATGTGTTAAAAGTATATATATTTACACTGCTGTCAGTAGCTTGAAAATAGATGAAGCAATTGAATTAATCGATGTTTGTATTCAAAAAATTAAAGACGAAATTTTTGTTTTTGATAATGACACTATTAATTTGATGAAAAAGATATTAAAAACAGCCGTTGTGTCTACAATAGAAGACACAGTGGATTTAGGAAACTATGTGCTTCATCAGAAAATTGATGGTGAGGATATATTTGAATTTGTAAACGATATGGAAAATTTGAAAAATATAAAAAGCAGTGATATTTATGAAGTGGCTAGAAAAGTGTTTAACAATCCAACTATCCATATTTTATTACCAAAAGAGAGTGACTAAATGGAAGGTAAAATAACAAAAATTGAAATACAAAAAAATAATAAAAGTAGGATAAACGTTTATTTGGATGGAAAATATAGTTTTTCCTGCAGTGCTGATATTGCATACCTTCATAGCTTAAAAAAAGATGAAATTGTTGATGCACTATTTTTTTCTAAAATTGCAGATGAGGACAATTATATTCGTTGTAAACAAGATGGACTAAAGGTTATTGAAAGAAGCTTTAAAACTGAAAGAGAAGTTTATGACAAATTGTTGTCAAAAGGATACGAAGAAAAACATGTAATTAAAACAATTTCTTTTTTAAAGGATTATGATTATGTTAATGACAAAAAATATGTAAAATCATATGTAAAAGAAAAATGTAAGATGTACGGGAAAAAAAGAATACATTTTTCACTAATCAAAAAAGGAATTAGCAAAGAAATAATAGAAGAAATTTTTAAAGATTATATCGATGAAGCTGAAATGGTATATATTTTGGCAAATAAAAAATTTGATACGTTATGTAAAAGTGAAGGCAATATGTTAAAGTTAAAAAATAAGCTTTCAAATTATTTGTTAAGAGCTGGTTATGAATATAGCGACATAAAAGCTGCTGTAGATAAAGTTTGCTTAAAAGCTGAAAAATCAGAAGAGACTGTTATAGGTAGTAAGGCTAACAATTGTGATGATATAGAGAAAATAGCTAATAAAAGATATGAAATATTAATGAAAAGTGAAAAAGATAAGAGGAAAATATATTCAAAATTAGGTCAATATTTGATTAGGAGAGGTTTTGAGTATGAAAAAGTAAAGGGAGTATTAAAAAAAATTATTAATTAGAAGGTGATTTTTTGAATATTAATCCGGTGACGATTATTATAGTTGCATCCTTTTTGTTTCCTATAATCAAAGGGTTGGTATTTGGTTTTTCTTCCTTTGGACTTAAAAAGGACGTAGAAGGAATACTAGGATACCTTTCTTTCGTAATCGCTATATTTATTGGAATAGGATACGTTAAAAATAGTTTATTAGGTAATGGAAGCAGCATGTTGAGTAGTTTGTTAAACTACATGCCTAAGGATATTGTTTCATATTTTCAAGATAGGCCTATTTTGATATATGTAGTAATTATACCTATAATAATTTTTATAATGGCTAAAATTTTTAACAATATTTTGAATTTTATTTGTAGCCTAACTATTTTTCACTTAATAGATGTCCTTGAAGAAGTAATTAGAAATAAAAATTATGTAGTTAGAAGGATTGTTGGTGGAATAGTTCAATTACCAAAAGCAATCTGTTATTTGCTTGTATGTTTAATTGTACTTAATGTTGCATCTATGTTTAATGTTAACAACAATTTAAATAGTTATATTGATAAGTCCAGCACTTATGAATATCTTTGCAAGAAATTAGTTATTCCTATAACTAACTCATCAATTGCAAAACAACTGCCGGAAGTAATAAATGACTCCTTGAAAATAGTTGTAAAGCAACAAAATAGAGGTAATAGTCAATTATTAGATCAGCAGGATAGCACTAGTAACTCACAAATACAGCAAGGTACATCTAATTTATCTGATACGATTATATATTATAATGGTGTAACCTTAGCTGAAGGTATAAAATCGGATGCACAAATTGATAGTTTTGCAAAAAATATAACAGTTGGACAAAAAACTACACTGGATAAAGCATATAAACTTTATAATTGGGAAGGGCAAAATATATCTTACGACTACGATAAGGCTAATAAAGTTTTAAATGACGATTATAACGTACAATCTGGTGCTATACCAGCTTTTAATTCTAAAAAAGGTATTTGTTTTGATTATGCTTGTCTTTATGTAGCTATGTGTAGAGCAAACAATATTAAGGTTAGAATGGTAACTGGTGAAGGGTTTAATGGTGCAAGTTGGGTTAGTCATGCTTGGAATATGGTTTATTTACCTGAAAACAATACATGGATAAATGTAGATACTACTTTTGCCAAAGGAGGTAATTACTTTAATTCAAAAATGTTTGATTTAGACCATAGAAATGCTCAAATTATTAGTCAGTGGTAAATAAGGCTGGTGGTAACATAATGAAGCCATTATTTAAAGGAAAAGGACAAATTTTACTTTTGATTATAATTATAAATGTAGTTACGTTTTGTTTGTTTTACAATTTAGGAGTTTATCATAGAATGAAAAACAATTATATAAAAAAAATAGAAATAAAAAAGTTGAACAAAGAAGCTGAAAGTAGAAAAAACATACAGTTAGTTAATAATGGTGATGAGACCAATGCAATTATTAACAATAAAGATCAAAGAAAAATTGCTTATTTAACTTTTGATGATGGACCATCGCCTAATAATACGCCTAAAATTTTGGATATATTAAAGATAAATAATATTAAGGCCACATTTTTTATTATAGGAAAAAATGCTGAAATGAATCCTGAACTTTTAAAAAGAGAAGTAAAGGAAGGGCACGAACTGGCTATACACAGTTATTGCCATATTATAAATATAATATATAAAAGTCCGGATGCCTATGTAAACGATATAAAACGTTGTTTTGACATTATTGTAAGCATAGTTGGTAAAAATAGTTTTAATGGTAAATTAATAAGATTTCCAGACGGTTCTTTTAGCGTTAGCAAACAATTCAGAAATGCTATTGCAAAGGCAGGATATATTTATGTTGATTGGAATGCTCTAGTAGGAGATGCTGAAAAACCAACTATGATGCCTGATAATTATTTATTTGACAGACTTAAGACAACTACTCACAATAAAAGTCATGTAATAATATTGCTGCATGACGCTGCCTCAAAAAAAACTACTACAGAAATATTGCCTGAAGTTATTAGTTACTTAAAAGAAAAGGGATATACCTTTGATTTGATTCCAGAATAAAAATAAAGGCGCAAAATTAAAATTGCGCCTCTATAACCTTTAATAATTTGTTTAAGTCATTTTCAACCTTATCGTTGCTTGAATTATCAACTACAAATATTTCTTCAAGTGCTGGTAAAGAAAAGTTTTGTCCACTAATATACTTATCCCAATTTGCGAGTTTCCAAGTATCTCTCTCTGAATTTCTTTTTATCATTCTTTTATGACAAACTTCTATATCGCAATGAACCCAAACTGGAATCAATTCAGCTTCATATGCTTTCAGTTTTTCGATTAAACTCTCGATATAGCTTTTGTTTCTAAGTTCTTTTGAAAAAGGTGCATTTACGATTATGTATTTGTTGAATTGAAGAGCTTCAAAGGCAATAGCCATTATAGCATCATATTCAGCATCCCTAACATATTTCTTGAAAAAATCAGAATCTCTGTTATATGGTTCGTTTGAAGCTTTATAAATCATTTTTGAAAGGGGTATGATGGAATCCTTATCTAAATAAACGGGGCTGTCAAGCTGCTTTGCTAGCTCCATTGAAATAAAGGTTTTTCCGCATGCGGGAGGGGAACCTACAAGTATTAAATATTTTTTCATAAAAAAATCCTCCTAATGAGCTTTATCTAGTCTTTTTATAATAATTATAATAGAAAGAAAAATAAAATACCACTAGCGCTGATATATCTTTAAAAAAATAAGTGTAATAGTAGCTATTTTTTTAGATTTCACAAGTGGTATTTTTTATGAATTTTATTTTTTAAAAGAGT
>JAJXWJ010000064.1 GCA_021781655.1 Bacillota bacterium
AGTATGTGTATCCTTAAACTAGGATTTTAAAGTAAATTATTTGTGTAGGAAGGAGATATTAATATGATTTATTCAACAGAAGTAGAACACATGATGTGTGTTGCAAAAGGACCAAACCATGGACCAGCTCCAATCCCAGAAGAAGGAAAATGGGTACAAGCTAAAGAAATTAAAGATATCGCAGGTTTAACACACGGTATAGGTTGGTGTGCTCCTCAACAAGGTGCTTGTAAATTAACATTAAATGTTAAGGATGGTATAATCGAAGAAGCATTAGTAGAAACAATAGGATGTTCAGGTATGACTCACTCTGCTGCTATGGCATCAGAAATATTACCAGGAAAAACTTTATTAGAAGCGTTAAATACTGACTTAGTATGTGATGCAATAAACACAGCTATGAGAGAGTTATTCTTACAAATAGTATACGGAAGAACTCAAACTGCATTTTCAGAAGGTGGACTTCCAATAGGTGCAGGTCTTGAAGATTTAGGAAAAGGACTTAGAAGCCAAGTTGGTACAATGTATGGAACAAAGGCTAAAGGAACTAGATACTTAGAAATGGCTGAAGGATATGTTAAGCATTTAGCATTAGATGCTAACAATGAAGTTATCGGATATGAATTCGTAAACTTTGGAAAAGCTATGGATATGATTAAAAAAGGTATGGATGCTAATGAAGCTTTAGAAAAATCAACTTCAAGCTATGGTAGATTTAAAGAAGCTGTAAAAGTTATCGATCCAAGACACGAATAATTTAGAAGGAGGAAAACGAAATGGCATTATTTGAAAGTTATGAAAGAAGAATAGATCAGATATTACCTGTATTAAAAAAATACGGTATTAATTCACTAGAAGAAGCTAAGGCAGTAAGCACAGAAAAAGGAATTGACGTTTACAATCTAGTAAAAGGAATTCAGCCAATCGCATTTGAAAATGCTAGCTGGGCTTATATTGTTGGAGCTGCAATTGCAATTAAAAAGGGTTGCACAAAAGCTGCTGATGCTGCAGAAGCAATTGGAGAAGGCTTACAAGCATTCTGTATTCCAGGTTCTGTTGCAGATGACAGAAAAGTTGGACTTGGTCACGGGAATTTAGGAGCAATGCTTTTAAGAGAAGAAACTAAATGTTTTGCATTCCTTGCTGGACACGAATCTTTTGCTGCTGCTGAAGGTGCTATCGGTCTTGCATTAGCTGCAAACAAAGTAAGAAAAGAACCATTAAGAGTTATATTAAATGGTCTTGGAAAAGATGCAGCATTCATTATTTCTAGAATAAATGGATTTACATATGTTCAAACTAAGTTTGATTATTATACAGGTAAACTTGAAATAGTAAAAGAAACTGCATACTCAGATGGTCCAAGAGCTAAGGTTAGATGCTATGGAGCAGATGACGTTAGAGAAGGTGTTGCTATAATGCATAGTGAAGGCGTTGACGTTTCTATAACAGGTAACTCAACTAACCCAACAAGATTCCAACACCCAGTTGCAGGAACATACAAAAAAGAATGTGTTGATCAAGGAAAGAAATACTTCTCAGTTGCATCAGGTGGTGGTACTGGAAGAACTCTTCACCCAGACAACATGGCAGCAGGTCCAGCATCATACGGAATGACTGATACTATGGGAAGAATGCACTCAGATGCACAATTCGCAGGTTCATCATCAGTACCAGCTCACGTTGAAATGATGGGATTAATAGGAATGGGTAACAACCCAATGGTTGGTGCTACAGTTGCTGTTGCAGTTGCTATTGAAGAAGCTTCAAGATAATAGGGATATAGTTGTCAACAAACAATAAACTCGTGTCAGAGATAAAAAAGTAATGTCACAGGTTGAGCAGTAAATGCAGGAATTTTTCCTGCGTTGCTGCAAAGCCTGTGACATTTTTTTTAAAATACAGAAAATTATATTGAAAACAAACCAGATCACTAACCTGATACATCGGAAAAAAATCCGAAATCTAGCCATAAAGAAAGATAAAAAACATGAGGCTTCTCCTATTTTCTATCTTTTGTTATGGCTTTATTTCTAAATCAAACGAATGCAAAATATCTCTAAACCATTCGAAAATAAGGCTTGAGAAATAAATTGAAAAGTATATTGAACTAATCCTTTGCAAAAGAGGTCAAAAATCCTTGCACACGTGACACGAGTTTATTGTTATTGTGCATAGTAGGGAAAAGTTTATGGATTAAGGGGTATAGAAGTGTAGGCCTTAAAAGTTTCCTTTAAAATATCTCTATATCAATTTATTATATTTCAAATATATTTACGGAGATTATTTGTTTAAATAAATAATATGAATCTTTGTAACAGTTACTAATTAAAAAGGTTAGAAATTAAATGGAGAAATATAGAAAATAGTGGTATGATTTATTTACAGGTGAAATTGAAGCGTGATTTACTTTGAAAGTAGGTGTATTTGTGTGGAATTTATAAAGTTGCAGAAAAATGATATTAAAAAAGGACTCGAGTTAGTGTGGGAAGTTTTTAAAGAATTTGAAGCCTCAGAGTATTCACAGCAGGGAATTGATGAATTCAGAAAATTTATATCATATAATGATATTATTGAAAAATTTAATAAAGGTAAAATAAACTTTTGGGGATGCACAAGTAATGATGAATTAATAGGCGTAATTGCAACAAGAGACATCAACCATATATGTTTATTATTCGTAAATAAAAAATACCATAGGCGAGGTATTGCAAAAAGTTTATTTGAAATGGTTAAAAATGAATGTGAAAATCAAGATAATCTTAGTAAGATTACAGTTAATTCATCGACATATGCAATAGAAGTATATCATCAACTTGGATTTTTGGATATAGATAAAGAGCAAATATTAAATGGTATCAGATTTACTCCTATGGAATATTTGATAAAATAAGAAAAAGTAATATTTAAGATGAAATTAATGGAGGATTATAGATGCAAAAAGGAAAGTTAATTTTTGAAAGAATTAATGAAATAACGATCATGAAAGTAATAGAATCAAAGCCTTGAAAAGTAGAAATAGAAGCACAACGTTTAGCAGAACTGCATGCATAAAACAATCCAACAAAAGGTTATGGAATTTAAAGGGGACTGGTGTTGGGACATGTCACCCTTTATAGTGACAAATGAAACAAAAAAGATGGTACTTGATAATATTAGTTATCTTTTAAATAATTTCATTTGTTGTTCAGGATATAAAAATATTATGTTCTGTTGGGTAATGCATGAACAAAGAAATCATTCTTGATGATGTGTTATCAAGGTTAAATAAACACAATTGTATTTTGTATAAATTTGCTATAGTATGTTCAGAGCAATCATTAAATTCACGAATTAAAAAAGATGTTAAACAGGGGATAAGGAATAACGATGTTATTGAAAGAATTGTACCAAGATTTAAAAATTATTTTGAAATAGATACAAAAAAATTGATGTAAGCGACATTTCTGTCAAAGAAACAGCAGAAAGAACATATAAACTTATTATGGATTAATTATTTATGTATTTTACTATTCTTGCATCACAAGTGTAAAGTATTACGAATAAATGAGTTTTATATTTACAATATTGGAATAAAGGTATATAATATACTGAATACATTTTTATACAATTAAAGTCAATGATAGGAAGAGTAAATAAATTTATTCTATAAAAGAGAGTTCCTGCTGGTGAAATGGAACATAGAATTTTTTATTGAAACCAGCCCTTAAGACGTATACTGACTCTTATAATAAGGGAAGATTATGATGTGAGTTCACATTACAGAACTAGAGTATATCAAAATATTGATGATGTACTTGAAAAGATTAATATGGTGACATATTAATAAACTGGGGTGGTACCACGAAGTTTTAACTCTCGTCCCCAAGACGTAAATGTCTTGGGGGTGAGGGCTTTTTATTTTTTTAAAATATTTTTAATTAATGAAAATTGAAAGTAGGGATATTAATTAGATTAGATAAAGGTAAAATTATATGGAGAGGGATGGTTTTATGAATAATATTGTAAGTTTTTATGAAAATTATGATGAGGACAGCAGGCTTACTAGTAATAATTCAAGGAAAATTGAATTTACTATAACAACAACTGTTTTAAATAAATATATACAAGAGTATAATAAAATACTTGAATTAGGTGCGGGAACAGGAATTTATTCTTTTTACTATGCAGACAAAGGAAATTATGTTATTGCCACTGATATAACTCCAAAGCATATAGATATTATTAATCAAAAATTGAGTAAAAGAAAAAATAATGTAAATCTATTTGGAGAAATTGTAAATGCAACTGATTTAAGTAATTATCAATCTGAAAGTTTTGACGTAGTTTTATGTCTCGGACCTATGTATCATCTTACCAATATATCTGATAGAGAAATGTGTGTTATGGAGTCTTTAAGAGTTTTAAAAAAAGGTGGAATGTTAGCAGTTGCTTACATAAATAAGCATTTTGTATTAAACTCAATTATGACAGCAGATAAAAAATTTCTTACTAATAATTTTGTTAATAAAATTTTAAATTCAGGTGTTGTTAAAGAGGGTGAAAAAGAGTGCTTTTGGACAGACGCTTTTTTTACAACCCCAACTGAAATAGAGACATTTATTAAAAAATTTAATACAGAAATTGTTGACAATGTGGGAACTGATGGATTAAGTCCATTTTTAAGAGAGTTTGTAGACAATATGAATGAAGAAGAATACTCTGCGTGGCTACACTATAGTTTGAATAGTTGCAGAGAAAAAAGTATTTTAGGAATGAGTAATCATGGATTATTAATTTGTAAAAAGAAATATTAATATAACAAATAAAAATGTAACATATGGACAACTATCTAATATAAGAAAATATTAACAGTAATATAATTATTTTAAGAAAAGATATTGGTTAAAATTTCAAACAATATATCTTGCAAATATCGTTGGAAGTTAGGCGGAATTGAAATGGATGTTAATAATGTAATGAGTACATATAATTTAAATTCAGTTTGGAATAGTTTGAATCCAAATAATAGTACTTCATCTGCAGTTCCGTTAATAGATTCTTTAGGAAGTAATCAAACTCAAAGTACAGGTAGTAATTTAGATTCTATAGTATAATAATTTTGCTTATGATGGCATATTAAAAACTCCTGATATTATCGGAAGTTTTTAATATGCGTTTTAGTATTGCTTATAATTTTTCGATTGCATCTTCTAATTCTTCAGGATCTTTTGGAATTGTGTATACAAGAGCTGTAACATCTTCATCACCAACCTTTTTAGAAAGTTTAGAAAATATCTTCCATATTGCAGATCGTGTAAAAGGACCTTTTCTTTCTTTAATATCAAGATCGGTTAATTTTAAGGAAGTCAATTCTGAAACTCTTAAACCGTGGGACAATACGGTAAACATACAAATGTGAAGTAGTAGACCATCCCATATAGCCCTGTCTTTTTAAAGCATTGCATGTATTATAATAAATAGATTTTGCTTGGTTAAATGATTGCGATTTAATTCTCTTATATTTTTTTGCAGGATTATTTTTTATATATCCATTTAACACTAGGTAAGCAAAGTAACTTTTTAAACTTGCAATCAAAAGGTTCAGGCAATCATATTGGATGTCTTATATTAGATGAACCTTTTCAACAGCAAGTTTATGATTTTTCAATTGAAAGGTTAATTGATTCATTAATAAAGAGTAATTGTCAATGTATAATTGCAACGTCAATTTCAGAAGAGCAAATGAAAAAGATTAAGACAAAGACAAAGACAAAGACTATAAATATAATTACTATAGAGAAAAATTTTATTGAATTAGAAAGAGGTATATAGTTTCTATTTTGTATCAAGCAATATTTTTTTCAAGAAAGGAAACAAATAAGAAATATTGCATAAAATTAAATAAAAGTTAAAAACAAAATTTTATTGTTAGTGTTTAGGTGTCAACAAACAATAAACTCGTGTAAAGATTAAAAAAGTCATGTCACAGGTTGAGTAGTAAATGGAGGAGTTTTTCCTGCGTTGCTGCAAAACTGTGACATTTTCTCTTTAAAATACAGAAAGATATATTGAAGAGTATATTGATCAAAAATATCGCATCCAGATAACTAAATTATCTATTTAATTTCCCCTTTTCCCGATCTATTTTCAAATCCATTGATAAAAATATTGATAATCATATTGAAAAATATATTGAACCAATCTTTTGCAAGAGAGGTAAAAAATCCTGCAACCTTGATACGACTTTATTCATAGTAAGAAATTAAGATAATACGGGTTAGTGCAATGGTTTCAAGTGGTTGATGGGGATTGGGGGCGTGACACGAGTTTATTGTTGCAGTAAACTCCTTGTAGAATCACGCTTAACAAGACAATGGAAAATCGAAAAATAAGGAGAGCAGGAAGTGAGTGTTTCATGGGTTTTTGTTTTATATAAATTTTATAAATAGCATAGATTAACTTGTGAGATATACAGAGGTAATAAGGAATTTTCTGTTTTATATTTTATTATTAAAAGGATAAAATTTCTCCATCATCAGGTATATATATTTTGCTTTTAATTTCCTTTGTACTAATAAAATTCTTTAAAGCCTTCCTTGATATTCGGCAGTGATTCCAAGCTTCCATGTGAACAGCAACTACTGTTGTACTAGGATATTTTTTGCTTAACTTATGCAGATCACTTGAGTTCATAGTAATAGGTCTACCAACCTTGAATTGAGCAGAGCCTGAGTTGCAAACAATTATTTCAGGTTTATAAGTATACATTACCTTTTTAACTTCACAGCACCATACAGTATCTCCAGCTACATATACGCTAGGTTCATCCTTGCAAGTAATAACATAACCAGACACAGGAGCCATTTTCATAGCAATAATGCCATGTCCATGTTTCCCTTTTGTTCTAGTAATAGTAATTTCATCAAAGGAACATGTATGGGATACAGGACGTACATCATTAAAGCCAAGAGCTATTAATTTTTCTTTATCCTCTGGCTGACAAAACATAGGAATATCTTTAGATAGTAATTCTGCTGCTACATCGTCAAAATGATCTCTGTGAGTATGAGTAAGAAGTACTGCATCGCAATTTATAATATCATCAATATTAATAGGTAAGTCAACTAAAGGATTTTGGCTTTGGTTCGGCACATCTGGAATTGGGTCCATTAAACCTTTAGGGCTTAGCATTGGGTCTATAAGTATTTTTTTATTATTTACATTTAATATTAAGGTACTGTGGCGTATTAATTGAAGTTTCATGATGTATTCCTCCTGTTATTTAATATATATTTATTATATAATATTTACAAATTGATTAGAAAAAGTATTTTAACAATAATTATTGATTTATGAAAGGATTTTATATATTATGCTTGATCAAACGGATATAGAGATTTTAAATTTGCTTACGAAAAATTCTCGTATGCAATGGCAGGAAATTGGCGAGATAGTTCATTTAACTGGACAAGCAGTTAAAAATCGAATAAATAGAATGGAGAAATTAGGAGTTATAGAAGGTTATACTTTAAAAATAAATTCAAATAAGGTTGGTAAAGAAGTAACAGCTTTTGTAACTATTTTTATGAAGACTACTGAACATGCAGCTTTTCAAGGATATATACGTAGTAATCCTTTGATAATTGAAGCAAATAGAATAAGTGGAGAGGGGTGCTATATGTTAAAGGTAGTCGCTGCAATGCAAACTGAAGTAATAGGCATGCTAGATGAAATACTGAAATATGGCAACTATAGGATAAATATAGCTATAGAAAATATTAAATAATTATGGATAAGAAATTAATGGGTTAGTTCATCAAAGAGATAGGCTTTTAGTATATGAACTTTCTCATCAATTCCAAAGTTAAAAATCCAATTACGACAATATAGCCAATGAAATGAAGGAAGGTTGGGTCATGTTTTTGGAATTCATATGAGATAAGGAGAAGTATTATCCCCAGGAGAACAGATCGATGTTGAACTAGATGGAAATAATTTGCTTAATATTATTTCCACTCAATTATTATAATATTCATATCTTTGATAAAATCAGTTTTATATCCCTTATTATTTAGTTCATCAATAATTCTTTTAAAAACTTCTGCATTGCATTTTTTTGTAAAGATATAAGATGTAGAATATTCTCCTTTTGACGCTGATACATCAATATAATTAGATATTTCAATTAGTATTTTTTGTACGGTAGCATCAACTTCTATTTTTTCTTCATTTTTTAAATCAGCTATTTTCTTGATTTCTGAAGCAGATATCAGTTGGAATGGAGTATCTTCAATTTTATTTTCTATTTGAGATATTGGTTGTCTCACTTTTATTATAATTTTACTATAATTCAATTCATTAATAAATTGTGAAAATGCCGTATCCAGTAATTTTAAATATCTTTGCTCTAAAATCTCTTTATGAAATAAATTATCAGTTTCGATTACAATATTATTACTTTTCATATAAGCATTCTCAATTGGTTTCAACCACGTTTCATAAGAAACTGTAGTAAGTTCATTTTTTATAATTTCAGCCACTTGTAAATTTATTTTCGATATGCCTGTAGGTTCTATTTTCATGATATTTTCCATCCTTAATTTAAATTTAGTAGTAATAATGTTACCTTATAATATTAAAAAATTCAAGCATTTATGGAGTTCAAAAGATGTGATAAAATAAATTTGGATTTGGAAAGTAATACCTAAAAGAAGTTAAAAAAATGATAATATGATATAATTATGTAAGAAAGCATAAAGGAAAAATATATTCTACACAAATAAAGTAAGTATATTTTTTAAAATAGCAAAGGAGATAAATCTTTTATAGAAAAGAAAATAATTAACAGTATAAGAAATAAGTTTTATTCAGCATATATAGAGCAATATTTGCAAATATCAAATAGTTCTATAGAAGAAATTGAAAAGTGGGAATTACCTGTTGCGGACGCTCGTCTTTCTGAATGGTTGCCAGAAAATGAGAAACAAATTTTGCTAAGTTATGTTAATAGTAAAATTAAAGAAATATGAGCAAATGTGTGATTTTATTATTTGTATAAGATTAAATCTGAAAATTAGAAAAGAGGAATAAAATTATGTTAAATCATGTTGGTACTTTGAAAATTGATACAAATAGATTGCTACTAAGAAAATTTGAATATGCAGATGATAACAGCATGCTTAAATATTGGATTAGCGATTCGTTAATTCAATCATTATATGGTGAACCAGTTTATAGTACAAAAAAAGAAGTTAAAGAATTGCTTGATAAATATATAAGTTCCTATGAAAAATGTGACTACTATAGATGGGCTATTATATTAAAAGAAACGGGAGATTGTATAGGTCAAATTGCTTATTTTTTAGTGGATAACAATAATCATTTTGGAGAAATTGAGTATTGCATTGGAGGGCTTTTTCAAAGGAGGGGGTTTGCAAAAGAAGCGACAAAATCCGTTATTAAATTTGGTTTTGAGAACATCAATTTACATAAAGTTCAAATAAGTCATAAATCAATAAATATTCCTTCTCGTAAAGTTATAGAAAAATGTGGATTTGTTTATGAGGGAACATTGCGAGATTATTTTCATGAAAATGGTAAATATATAGATAGAGTATATTATTCAATTTTGAAAGATGAATTTAATTATTTGTAAAGGTAATAGTCTTACTAGATTATGACCAATAAATTAAAAAACATGGAAAGAGCAAGATTTTTAGGAGGAGGTGTAAAATGAAATTTTTAAATCCATTAATAGTTGTTACCAATATGGAAAAGGCAAAGCAGTTTTATTATGATGTGCTTGGGTTAAAAGTTATTGTTGATTATGGTTGTTAGAAAATTCTTAAACAGCGGTTTATCAATTGAAGATACTGCTATTAGAATGGATGTACCAATTGATTATGTGAAATCTTGTTTAGATTAGGAGGTGCTAATAATGGATTTTAAAAGTATTGCTCCTTGGGAATTATTACAAAAGAAAATCAGCAGGTATGCAGTAAAAGTTATAAGTAAAAAGTATATAAATTAGCAACTAAATATATAAAGTAAGGAGTTAAATATGAAAAATTTAGGAACTATAACAATAGAAACTGAAAGATTGATATTAAGAAAATTTAAAGATAATGTCGTCTTTGGCACTTATAGAAAATAAAAAGCTTGATAAATCTAGTGAAATCAGTAGTTTACAAGCTTTTTATTATTTTCTATTTTCTTTTATTACTAAACCATTCATTCATTTCTTGTTTGGAATTTTTTGGAAGTTTCTTGTTATATACTTCATCATATAGCCAAGCTAAGGTCTTGTTCTTTAAATAGTTTCTCATTTCATTTTCTGCTTCTAACATTACAACTTTTATTAAACAAGGATTTTTGCTATATGCATCAGGTAAGTTATCTTTATCTAATAATATATTATTTTGTCTTATTTCTGCACATTGGAAGAAAGGCTCAGACCCTTCTACTGCTTCAACAATATCCCAAAATGTTATTTCTTCTGCACTACGATTTAATGCATAACCACCCTTTACACCTGATATAGATTTTATAATTCCTGACTTACTTAATTTTGCATATACTTTTGATAAATAAGTTTCCGAGATACCTTGAAATGTAGCTAAATCTCTAATTCCTACAGTCTTTCCTTCTTCTGAATTTACCATATATAATAAGCAGTGTATTGCATATTCTACTCCTACTGAAAATTTCATTTTAATACTCCTTTGATATATAATCTTTTATTAATAATATCCTATTATTTATTTTCATTCAAGGTAATAATATACTTTATCAGAATATTTGTATTGACAAAAATAATTAAAAGTCGTATATTTAATTAAGGACAATATATATCGACGATATAAAATATCTTTAATTAAAAAAGAAAGAAGGAATGCAAAATGTTTACAGAAAAATTTTTTGATGTACTAAAGCATGAAGGAGTAGTTTCTATTGTAACTTGTGCAAATAATGAAGCTCATGTAGTTAATACATGGAACAGTTATTTAATAGTTGTAGATGAAAATAAAATTTTAATTCCTGCAGCAGCTATGATTAAAACTGAAGAAAATGTTAATGTTAACCCTAAAGTTAAATTGACCCTTGGCAGTAAAGAAGTAATGGGACACCAATATCCAGGAACTGGGTTTTTGCTTGAAGGAACTGCTAAATTTTTAAAAGATGGAGACAATTTTAAGATGATGAAAGAAAAATGTCCTTTTCTCACTAGAACATTAGAGGTTACTGTTTCCTCTTGCAAACAAACACTATAAAAAAATTAAACTTAAGGTGAAAAACTATGCCAAGAAGAATTGATATATTAGATTGTGTAGGTTGTGGAACTTGTGATAGGGTATGTATTGTTGGGTGTATTACTAAAGATGAAAATAAAAAAAGAATAATCAACGAGGATGCCTGTGTTGATTGTGGTGCATGTCAACTTGCTTGTCCTAAAAAATGTATTTATGAAAAATAGCTTTAATATAAAGAGAGTGTAACCTTTGCACTTTCTTTTTTATGTTTTATTAGCTTTTACAAGGCAAATTTGTATTATGTCAGAAAGAATAATAAAGCAGTTTGAGGCTATTATTTTGTCGAAAAATTATTGTTAAAAAATATGTCGAGAATTAATTCGTGAAAATTGTAATTAGAAGTGTTATTATGAAATAAAAGCAAAATTAAATTGAAATAGGGGGGCTATAAAATGTCAAGATTATATGAAGAAGTAAAAAAAAGATTGACTGTGATAGAAAATATGTATGATATTATAAGAATAGTTGACCCTAATAATAAAAAAATATTAAGTGTTAAAGAAGAAAAAGTAGATATGCTTGAAGGTTCTTGCTATGATTATTGGAAGCGAGGAATAGCATGTAGTAAATGTGTTTCAAATATAGCTTATTTACAAGATGCTGCCTACGCTAAAATAGAAAAAATGCTTAACAATTACTCAATAGTAGTAGCCCTTCCTATTACGATAAATAATAAAAGGTATGTTTTAGAAATGCTAAAAGGTATAGAAAAAAACAAGGAAATTTTCAACCGTGAAAATATAATAGCAAAAACAGATGATGAAAAGATAATTAGAGATGAATTAATTGACTTGTTTAATACTGTTTATAAGGAAAACCTTAAAAATTTTAATATAAGTGAAGATGATTATTATATTGAAATAAGCGATGAAAAAATAATTATGCTAGAAAAAAAGATTGATGAGTTAAGATACACTTTAAATGAGCTTTGTTCTAAAGAAATAGATATGGGCAATGATGCAGAAATTTTGAAAACAAGTGAGGATCTTGATAAACTAATTGTTGATTATATGAATTTAATTAAGCGTTAGAATTTTGCATATTAATATTGAACAGAGGCAAATTTATTAATATAATTTTACTATACTCTTTGAGGGTATAAAAAAAATAACCATTAGAGGAGGAATACATATGGCACATAAGTTTGATCCTAAAAACAGACACAAGCTTGATTCTGAAAAGAGAAGAGAAATGCTTCCACCAGTAAAAACTTTAATGAGTCTTGGATTAAAGGAAGAAGATATTGTAGCAGATATCGGATGTGGAATAGGTTTTTTTACAATTACAGCAGCTGAAATTGTTGGTGAAAAGGGTAAAGTATTTGCAATGGATATTTCAAAAGAAATGCTTGATGAAGTTGAAAATAAAGTAAAAGAAAATAATATTTTAAATATAGAAACTGTTTTGACAAATGAAAATGATTTGAAATTGAAGGATGGTAAAGTTTCCTTTGCTTTTATTAGCCAAGTATTGCATGAATCGGAGGATTTAAATAAGTTTTTAAATGAAATAAAAAGAATTATTTGTAGAAAAGGTAAAATAGCCATTGTAGAATGGCAAAAAATTGAGGGCGAATTTGGCCCAGCTTTAGACCATAGAATAGATAAAGCTGATTTAATTAAGAAATTAGCATCTCTAGGTTTTTCAAATATAGAATCTTTAGATATAGGAAAAGATTTTTATGGATTAACAGCTCAAAAATTTTGAATAAAATAATATAAAAAAGTGAAGAGTTAATAGCTATTCACTTTTTTATGAAAGCAATATAATTATTTAACTATATAGTTAAAATGAGGTGCAGCTATGACTAATGAGGAAATTAGTGTTAAAATATTTAAAGCGTTAGGTCATCCTATAAGATATAAAATAGTGAAATTTTTATATAATGGACCAATGTGTGTATGTAAACTTAATGAAGATATAGAATTTAGTCAGGCAAATTTATCTCAGCATTTAAAAATACTTAAAGAAGCTGGAATTCTTGTATCTGAAAAGATAGGCATGAATATTCACTATAAAATTAGCAGTGATAAAATTAAAAATATTATTGATAGTGTGGACGAATTAGTGGTGAATTTTATTTTGAAATAATTGTTGACAAAAATATAAGAATATAATATTATAACTATATAAGGAGTTGCTAATATACTTATTAGTTATAGGAGGGTTTAACCATGTTTTCTATTTTTGGAAAAAGCAATTTTGATTCAGTAAGTGTTAATGAATTAGAAGGTAAAATTAATTTGATTGATGTAAGAGAAGGTTATGAGTTTAAAACTGGACATGTGCCTTCAGCAAAGAATGTACCTTTAGGTACGATTTTGACGGAACCTGAAAAATATCTTGATAAAACAAAACAATATCATATAATATGTCAATCTGGTGCAAGAAGTAAAAGAGCTTGCAAAGGATTATCATCAAAAGGATATAATGTAATAAATGTATTTGATGGAACTGGGGCTTATAAAAAATCATTAAGAAGGTAAGAATATATAAAGAAAGAAGGATTTTAAAATGGCAAAGGAATTAAATAGCAGTGAATTTCAAAGTGAGGTTTTAAATAGCAAGGATACAATATTAGTAGATTTTTCAGCAACTTGGTGTGGACCATGCAAAATGCTTTCACCTATTATAGATGAACTTAGTAAGGAAATGGAAGGCAAAGCAAAGGTTTATAAGGTTGATGTGGATAAGAGCGGTGATATAGCTCAAAAATACAATATAATGGGTGTTCCGACAGTAATGTTTTTTAAAGATGGCAAAGCAGTTGATAAAATAGTAGGATTTCAACCTAAAAATATGATAAAGGATAAGTTAGAACAATACGTATAATTAATGAGGTGACGTAGGTGGAAAATAGATATGATATAGCTATAGTTGGCAGTGGTCCTGCGGGACTATCTGCAGCTATTAATGCAAAAATAAGAAACAAAAATATAATTGTATTTGGTAATAAGGAATTAAGCAATAAATTAGTAAAGGCACCAAAGGTTGATAATTATCTTGGGCTATACGGTGTTACAGGTGAAAAGCTTAAAGAGCAGTTTATAGCTCATATAGATTCCATGAATATAGATATAAATTTAGATAGAATAAACAATATTTATGCTATGGGAGAATACTTTGCATTAATGGCTAATGAAAAAACATATGAAGCTACTTCCGTTATATTAGCTACTGGAATTGAATTTTCAAAACCACTTAAAGGTGAATTAGAGTATTTAGGAAAAGGTGTAGGGTATTGTGCAACTTGCGATGCGCCATTATACAAAGGTAAAATTGCTACTGTCATTGGTTACAATGAAGAAGCTGTTGAAGAAGCAAATTTCATTAGCGAAATTGTTGGGAAAATATATTTTGTACCTATGTTTAAAGGTGAATTAAAATTAAAACCTGAGGTTGAAGTCGTAAGTGGAATTCCTGTTGAAATTCAAGGACAAGATAAGGCACAAAAGCTTATATTAAAAAATGGAGAAATAAATACCGATGCAGTATTTATTTTAAAAGATAGTGTAAGGCCAGAACAGCTTGTACCAGGACTCGAAATGGATGATATGCATATAAAAGTAAATAGAAAAATGGAAACTAATCTAGAAGGTTTATATGCTGCAGGAGATATAATAGGCAGACCTTATCAATATATTAAGGCTGCTGGTGAAGGTCAAGTTGCCGCTTTGAATGCTGTAAGCTATTTAGATAGTAGAAATGTTAACAAATAAAATGGAGAGAAAGTAAGAGACGTTTTTATTGACAGATAAAAAATTTTTAGATATATTAGTATATAAGAAATAACTTAATTAAGCTTGAAAAATATGGGGGCGGATGGGTCCTGGTGGATCCCGTGGACTTCAAATCCATAGTCGGGTGGCAATACCGGCCGGGGTGGGTTCAATTCCTACACGTTCCCGCCAATAAAAGGGAGGTGGTTTAAGTTGAGTGAAAATGAGATAACTAGATTGACTCATATGTCTTCAAAGGCTGGGTGAGCAAGCAAATTAAGTCCTGAGGACTTGGCACAAGTTTTGTGTCATTTAGATGATAATGATAAAAAAAGAGATAAAAACTTGATTGTAGGTTTCGACAAGTCTGATGATGCTGGAGTTTACAAGCTTGATGAAGAAACTGCTTTGGTTCAGACTGTAGACTTTTTCACTCCTGTAGTTGATGATCCATATTTATATGGTCAAATTGCAGCAGCCAACTCTTTAAGTGATGTTTATGCAATGGGTGGAAAACCTCTTACTGCCTTAAATATAGCTTGTTATTCATGTTCTATTACACCACAAATATTAGCTGAAATATTAAATGGTGGTGCTAATAAAATAAAAGAAGCTGGAGCGGTTTTAGCTGGTGGACACACTGTTACAGATAAAGAAGTTAAATATGGACTATCCGTTACTGGACTTATTGACCCTAAAAAGGTAGTAACAAATTCTGGTGCTAAGGTAGGAGATTTATTGATTTTAACTAAACCTCTTGGAACAGGTATAATTACTACTTCCTTTAAGTTTGATTTGATTTCAGAAAAAGAATTAGAAGAGGCAACAAAGGTAATGGTTACATTAAACAAGCTAGCTTCAGAGGAAATGCAAAAGATAGGTGTTAATGCTTGTACCGATATAACAGGCTTTGGACTTATTGGACATAGTTATGAAATGGCAAAAGGAAGCAATGTAGCAATAGAGTTTGATAGCTCTAAAATAATGATAATGGATAAAGTTATTGAACTTATAAAAAAAGATTCTGTACCTGGAGGTGCTTATTCTAATAAGCAGTTCTTTGAAAAATGGGTAAGCTTTAATAGTTCAATAGAAGAAGCAGAAAAAATTGCTTTATTTGATCCACAAACTTCTGGCGGACTCTTAATTTCAGTTCCAGAACAAAAAGCATTGAAGCTTTTAAAAAATATAAATGAAAAAAGCGAAATAGAGGCAGTAATCGTTGGAAAAGTAGTTGAGGCTACTTCGGACAATAATTTAATTTCAGTAATATAGTAGGGCATATCAAGGTTGGATTAATCTGATTTTTGATTATGCCTAATTTTTTAAGATTTTATATTAGGATGGTGAGTTTATTGGATAACTTTGAAAGACAACTATTGTTAAGGGAAATTCCGCAAGTAAATTATATGCTAGAAAATAATGATGTTAAAAAGATTAGTGAAAAATTTGGTAGGAAAATTGTAGTGGAAAAAATAAGAATAGTTATAGAGGAATTCAGAAAATCACCAATTACAATGACAAGAAAAGAAATAGAACAATTTATAATTAAAAGGCTGTATGAAATTTTAGAAGCTGAAGAAAATATGGGTTTAAATAAAGTTATAAATGCTACAGGAATTGTTTTACATACAAATTTAGGAAGAGCTCCACTGCCTAAGATTGCAATTGATAATATTATAAAGGTTGCTGAAGGATATAGCAATTTAGAATATGATTTATCCAAAGGGACTAGAGGTTCTAGATATTCGCATATTGAACCTATTTTAAAAAAAATAACTGGTGCTGAAGCTGCAATGGTTGTAAATAATAACGCAGCAGCAGTTTTCCTTTCATTAAATACTTTAGCAATGGATAAAGAAGTAATAATTTCTAGAGGAGAGCAAGTTGAAATTGGAGGAAGCTTTAGAATACCGGATATTATAGCTAGAAGTTCAGCTAAAATGATTGAAGTTGGAACTACAAATAAGACGAGAATTTCTGATTATTCTTTAGCAATTACAGAAGAAACAGCGGTGCTATTAAAGGTTCATACAAGTAATTATAAAATTACAGGCTTTACAGAAGAGGTAAATTTAGATGCTTTATGTAGGCTGGGAAAAGAAAATAATATCATCGTTATGGAGGACTTAGGCAGTGGAAGCATTTATGATTTATCCAATATAGGGCTAACATATGAGCCTACAGTAGGTGAAAGCATAAAAAATGGTGCTGATTTAGTAACCTTTAGTGGAGATAAGCTTTTAGGCGGGCCACAAGCTGGAATTATAGTCGGTAAAAAGGATTTAATAGATAAAATAAAGAAAAATCCATTAACAAGGATGCTCCGGTGCGATAAATTGACCTTGGCGGCTTTAAGTTCGGTATTAAATTTATACTATGATATGGACGATTTGCCTAAAAAAGTTCCTGTAATAAAGATGATGAGCTTAAAGGGAGAAGAACTTACAGTATTAGCAGAGAAATTAAAGGATATAATTACTAAAAATTTAGAGGGCAGTTTGGAATTACAAATAATCGATGATTTAGATGAAGTAGGTGGAGGCTCACTACCGGGAGTTATTTTAGATGGAAAAGCAGTTTCAATAAAAAGCAGTAGATTTAATGCTAATGAACTTCAGGAAAGACTACGAAAGGCTAAAACACCTATTATTTGTCGTATTAAGCAGGATAAAGTAGCTTTGAATATAAGAACAATAGAAGAAAAGGATTTTGAAACTATTGCTTTAGAACTCAAGAAAATTGCAGGTGAGTAAGATGAATAAGAATGTTGTTATGGGAACAGCAGGCCATATAGATCATGGTAAAACTACCTTGGTGAAAAAGCTTACAGGTATAGATACAGATAGACTTATGGAAGAGAAAAAAAGAGGAATGACAATAGAACTGGGATTTGCTCCATTAAAGTTACCTTCAGGCAACGTTTTATCCATAGTTGATGTTCCTGGACATGAGAAGTTTGTAAAAACTATGGTAGCAGGTGTTACTGGAATAGATTTCGTAATGCTTGTAATAGCAGCTGATGAAGGTGTTATGCCTCAAACTAAAGAGCATATAAATATACTTTCCCTTTTAAATGTGACAAGTGGCATTATTGTATTGACAAAAGCAGAATTGGTAGATGAAGAATGGATTTCTTTAGTAGAAGAAGATGTAAAAACAGCAATTAAAGATACTATTTTAGAAGACTTTCAAGTAATAAAGGTTTCTGCATTAACTGGTGAAGGAATAGAAAAATTACTAGAAAAATTAGATGATTTATATATTAAGGCATCAAAGAAGAGTCCAGAACCATTTTTTAGAATGCCAATAGATAGGGTGTTTACTATTCAAGGTCATGGAACTGTAATAACTGGAACAAGTCTTGGTGGCATAATTTCTAAAGGTGAAGCAATAAGGATTTTGCCATCAGATTTAAAGGGAAAAGTAAGAGCTATTCAGGTTCATAATGAAGATTCAGAAATTGCAAGGGCTGGACAAAGAGCAGCATTAAATATTTCAGGCATAGAAAAAAGTCAAATAGGTAGGGGCGATATAGTTACAAAGGAAGCTTTTATTAAGCCTATAAACCTTGTAGATGCAGTGCTTTTCACAATTAAAGGAAGCTTTAATATTACAAACAATCAAAGAGTTCATGTTAATATAGGAACAAAAGAGGCACTTGCAAGAATTACTATTTTAGGCGTTGAAAAAATAAAGGCTAATGAAAAAGCATATGTTCAGCTTCGATTTGAAGAACCTATAGTAGCTTTAAGAGGTGACAGGTTTATTATTAGAGCTTTTTCACCGGTAGAAACTTTAGGAGGAGGAATAATACTTTCTCATAATAGCAAGAAAAGAAGTAGGTTTAAAGTTGAAACATTAGAAGCTTTAGAAACTTTATATAAAGGAAATATTGAAGATATTATAAATCTAACTTTAAAAAATTGTACGGGTCCCCTTTCTATAGACGAACTATGGCAAATAGTTTTAGGGGAAAAAGAGGAAGTTATAGATGCTGTAAAAATTAATTTCAATAATAACAATTTAATTGTTCTTGAAGGTACAAAGAAGGTAATCAGCAAAAATTTATATAATAACATTTTATATAAAATTAATGATGAGTTTAATAATTTATATAAAAATTATCCTTTTAGATTTGAACTAAATAAAGATGAATTAAAAAGTAGACTGTTTAATAATATAGATTTAAAAGATTTTTCAGATATAATAGATAGCTTTGTAAAAGACAATATATTTACAATTAAAAATAATAAGCTTGTAAAAAGTGAAGATAAACCTTTTGAGAAAATAATGGAAATGAAGGAAACAAAACTTTTAAAAACATATGTTTTTCAGTATGGTTTAAATTTGAAAGCTAAAGAACAAATAAAAAAAGAGTTTATAGAAAAAGATAAATTATTTTTAGTTCATTATGATGATATTGAGCAGTTTTTAATAAATGCTGGCGAAATAATTGTTTTTGATAATGGATTAATTATTCATATATATATATTAAAACAATTTGTACAGAAAATAAGAGAACTTTTTATTACCGAAAAGTTTCTAGCTACCCCTTACTTAAAAGATTATTTCAATTGCTCAAGGAAAGTAATAATTTCTATATTGGAATATTTAGATATGTTAGGTGTAACGGAAAGAAAAAATGATTTAAGACAGCCAGGAGTTCATTTTATGGACTTTTTAATATAAATTCTGGTTAAATTTAAGAAAAGGAAGGTGAATTTTATGGTTAATGTAACTAAAGAAGC
>JAJXWJ010000065.1 GCA_021781655.1 Bacillota bacterium
AATGAACATGAGATTTTAAGATAGTAGTCTTAATCCTAGTAGTTGAATCCTGTGACACTACCGTCCTACTTAGTCAGTAGGATGAAAAACTATGCAAATTTAATTTGTCATAGTTTTAGAAACCAGGTATTACTTTGCTAAATAATATTAAAGCGGCCATCTTTGATATGGATGGAACTATAATTGACTCTATGTGGGTATGGAGCGAAATAGACTTCAAATATTTAAAGGATAGAAATATTGAAGTTCCTAAAGATCTTAAAGATGCTATCGAGCATATGAGTTTCATCGAAGTAGCCGAATATTTTAAAAATAGATTTAAACTTTCAGACACTATTGAAGAAATAATGGATGAATGGAATGAAATGGCATATGAACAATATAAAAACAATGTTCCTTTAAAACCTGGTGCTAAAGATTATTTATTGAAGCTAAAAACATCTGGCATAAAATTGGCACTAGCTACAAGCAATTGCAATTTATTATTGGAAACTGTTTTAAAAAAACATGGTATATTTCATCTTTTCGATGTTATAACTACTACAGATGAAGTTTCCAGAGGAAAAGATTTTCCTGACGTATTTTTACTAGCTGCAAAAAAGCTAGATATAAAACCTGAAAATTGTGTAGTCTTTGAGGACATACTACCTGCAGTTAAAGGTGCAAAATCTGCTGGAATGAAAGTAATCGGTGTTTATGATACCTATTCGGAGCACCAAAAAGATTGCATCATTAAAACTGCTGATAAATTTATTTTAGGATACGACGAATTAAATGAAGCAGTATAACGGAGAACAATTCAAAATATGGATTGTTCTCCGTTCATATTTTTTGAACAATATTAATATATTATATAAAGCATGTAGTTTATTTAAGGAGTTAAATATGTTATTATTTCTTCTTTTTTTATCTATAATTTCAATATCCTCCTTCTTTGCTTTACAGCAAGCTAAAAAGAATGACCTCCAAAAAAGACAGCTTGCAATTTTATTGAAAGAAAATAATATTTTGAAAGAAAAAGCAAACTATAACACCCAAACACAAAATATTGACATAAAATATGTAAAATCAACATATAAATATGGACTTATTGCAAATTCCTGTAGCCTTCTTTTATCACCTTTAGTTTCTTCTCCAAAACTATGCACCTTAACTAAAAACACAAAGGTAATTATATCCGACTGTGCGGAAATAACAGATTGCATTTGGTATGAAATAAGCTTTGAAACAAGTACAAACATTAACAATAAAGGTTGGATAAAGTCAAAGGATATCATACTTTTTGAAAATTCAATATTGAAAAATAGTTGCCCATAAAATTTAAAGCTTATGTTTCTGACCAAAACTTTTCTTTAATTCCAAAAATGCTTCCATATCATTTAGAAATTGAAATAACATTGCCCTATTTTCAAATTCTTCTCTTGTTTTTGGAAGTTGTTGACCTTTAAATAAATTTATAATATCATCTAGTTGTTTTAATAACTCTTCCCCAGTATTGAACTCTCCAAAATTTGTAGCAACTTTTTCTGTAAATTTTGCCACCATTTCAGTTTGTTCATAAGTTATATAAAATTTTACAAAGTGCCTTCTCATATATTTTAATATTTCAAATTGAAGAGTTCTCATTTCCATGTATTCAACATAATATTTCGTATCATTAATAATATAATTATTAATATGCCTGTACGCATTATTTGTACCTTCTTTTAAAATAGCTTCAAGATCATTAAATATCTTTTCCTCTTCAATATTTACTGATTGATTTTTTAAACTTTCAGCCATATTAAATAATATTTTGCGCATATATTCTTCAATTTCCCTTTGAGTTTTCTTTATTTCCTCATCAAGCTTTGGCATATAAATATTAAGTATAATTGCGATACCTGCACCTATTGTCATTAGTAAAAGCTCATTCTTAATCCAAAATAAAGATATAGATTTTTCTGCTAGTAAATGTGTAACCAAAACAGAACTAACTACAATTCCATCTGTAATTTTTAAAAATACAGTAGCTGGAATGAATATAAGCAAATACGCTCCGAAGGTTATGGGACTATATCCGAAAAAATAAAATATAATGCATGAAATTAATAATGCTAGAATCGTGGATTCAATACGCTGAAAAGCTAACTTTATAGATGTTTTTTTTGTGTTTTGAATACTTAAAATAGTTATAATGCCAGCTGCAGAAGGATATTTTAATCCAAAATACTGTGCTATTATAATAGCTAAAGTACATCCTACTACTGTTTTTAATACTCTTAGTCCAATAAATTTTTTCATACCCCCACTCCTTTAACTTAAAAAACTTCAGCATAGTGATTATTTTCTAGCTTTTCCCGAAATATGATCAATGCTTATTTTAACTAACTTTACCTTTGCACTAGCATTTTTAATATACTCTTTACCTTCTTGTAAATATTCCTTAGAATACTTATTTAATATTTCAATTAAAGCAGAAATTTTTTCACCTTCAAAAACTTCAGTAGCTTTTCCAAATATAATTACGCTCTCATAATTTGTACTAAATATATGTGGCAAAACTTCGGTATCACCTACAACACAAAAGGAAACTTTATTATTATTTAAAATGTTATCAAGTTTGTTTCCTTCTATAGCACTATGAAAATATATAGCATCATTATAATATATATAGCTTACTGGTACCCCGTATGGATATTCATTTTCACCTACAGTTGAAAGTATACCATACTCACATTTTTTTAATATTTCTATGGCTTCTTCAGTTTCAAGTTCTCTATTTTTTCTTCTCATTTCTTTAAACATAAATTTTATTCTCCCTTTTTATTTTAGAATATATATTCAAGCTCTATAATCTCCATCTCAGTAGAAATCTCAGATTTTTCTGGATATGTTTTAGCACTCCTTTCAAAAATAACCACTTTAATCATGAGCAAATTTTTTATAATTTCATTTCAAAATAATCCAATACCTTTGTGTAATTCTGTTAGCTTCTCGAGTTTCGTTTTCAAGAACACCACCATTACTTAGTATAGTTTTCGCAGATCCAATATTATTTTTATCACATGTAATCAATATTTTTTCTAAATTTAATTGCTTACATTTTTCTAAAGCCAAAGATAGCATTACTTTTGCATACCCTTTTCTACGTTCAGATTTTCTCACACTATACCCAATATTACCTCCAAAATATTAAGCTATGCTTATCCATAGCTTTTATTATTTATTTTCACTAATTTCTTTAATATATAAAATTTAAACTTTTATCTTTCTTTGTAATATTATATCACAATGATAAAATTATCAAAACTTTTCAAATCATAATAAATGAAGCCCATATCTTTCAATATGAGCTTCATTTATTATGCCTTGGTAAAAAATATTTTTTTCATTTCAATAAAGTTATTTTCATTTCTTTCAAAGTACATCTTAATAAGTAATTCAAAAGTTTTGTCATTTCTCATACTATCTAAACTGCTAATTATAAAATCTATATATTAACAAAATGCATAGAAATTATCAAATGACATTTTTTACTTACTGCTGATTCGAACTATTTTATAATCAACCTAAACAAATCCTCTTTACTGCTGTCATCCTTTAAAGAAAATCTATTTCCTATAAAATTATTAAAAGTATCAGCTTCTTGAATTATTTTTCTTAGTAATCCATCATTAAATTTTAACTGTGAATCATATTTTATTTCATTCAATACTTTATATTCTATATGCAGAGGAATATTCGTATTTATATATAACGGAAAATTATTTTCAACCTTCATATACATTAATGCAAACTGATAAATAGAAGCATCAATTATATTTGAGTTATAAATATTAAAGCAATGTGCATATTGCCTTCTATACCCGTTTATTTCTACATACAATATGCCTTCTACAGCTGTTAAATCCATATCTAATATCCTTCCGCATTGATATATAAGACTAGATATCAATTTGCTACTATTTATAACTTGAAAATTACTTATGCAATACTGACATAATTTCTCTAAAAATTCAAAATCATTGTTGTTTTTCATTTTTGATTTAAGCTGTTACCTAAAGACAGCAGCTATTAAATCCGCCTTTCTGTAAAATATCTTAGTACCATTATTTTTTAAAATTTTATTTAATAGTATTATAACATTGAAGTTGTTACTTTAAAAGTTAATTGTAATTGCAAATTTACAATTTCTGAACTATATAATCGATATACTTTTTTTTATTTTTCTCCTTTAAAAATTCTTTCGATAAGTCTGTTTTCTTTATATAAAATTTTCATATCTATATTTTTTATTTTATTTTTATATAATAAATTAGAACACATTTTTCCATTAAAGACAATAAAGTAACTATACTTTTATGAAAAATTATATTTCAAAAGTTGCAGGATAAAATAAGTTTGTGTTATGATTACTTTAACTTTTATGAAAATATAATTTATTTAGAAGAGGGTAGCATGAAAATATTATATTATGATTGGAACAGTACTGGACAAAAGGATATAATTCAATGCTTTAAAAGCTTTGGAATCGAAGTTTCATTAACAACTTATTGTTGTTCTAATAAGGATTTTGATGAAGTCTTTGAAACTAATTTATATAATGATATAACAAAAGAAAAATATGATTTTATCTTTTCCTTTAACTACTTTCCTGTTATTTCTAGAGTTTGTAAAAAGCTTGACTTTAAATATGTTTCTTGGGTCTTTGATAGCCCTCACCTAGCACTTTATTCTGAAACTATAATAAATTCATGTAATTATATATTTATTTTTGATAAATATGAATATACAAAGCTAAAAAAAATAGGTGTGAATAACATTTTTTATATGCCTTTGGCTGTAAATGTAACGAGGCTTGATAAAATAATTTGTACTGATGAAGATAAAAAATTATTTTCTTCAGATGTATCTTTTGTTGGTTCTTTATACGATAAACAAAACTTATATGACCAAATTAATTATTTACCCGATTATATAAAAGGATACCTTGATGGTATTATGTCTGCTCAGAAATTAGTTTATGGCTACAATTTTTTAGAAGAACTGCTTTCCAAGCCAATATTAAATGAAATTATAAAATATGTACACTTAAACTTAGGAAAAACCTTTTTTGCAGAAGATTCCTTTATGTTAGCTAACTTATTTCTTGGTCAGAAAGTAACTTCCTTGGAACGTTTAGATATACTGGACGTTTTATCACAGCAATTTCAAGTTACTCTTTATTCTACATCTGGAGAAGAACTGCTTCCTAAGGTTCATCATAGGGGCTGGATTGAAAATGAAATAGGCATGCCTAAAGTTTTTAAAAACAGCAAAATTAATTTAAATATAACTCTTAGAAGTATCCAAACTGGAATTCCTTTAAGAGTTTTTGATATTATGGGTGCAGGAGGATTTTTAATTACAAATTTCCAACAAGAATTATATGACTTTTTTGAAGAAGGAAAAGATTTTGTAGTATATGAGAATTTAACAGATTTAAAAGAAAAAGTACGCTACTACTTAGAACACGATGATGAAAGAATTGCTATTGCCAAAAGTGGTCATACTAAAGTTTTGAAGTTTCATACTTTTGAAAAAAGAGTTGAAGAGATGCTGAAAATCATATTTGATAGTGAGCTGCAATAGTTATTAATGGGCAATGAATCAGCACCATCGGCTTGGCTGATGGTGCTGATATTCAATGTGAAGTAAAACGATTGAGTGAACTCATAAGGGAGAATTAAGAGTACTACACCTCAAACAATTTCACATCTTTTAAGGATATAGTCAAGTCATCAAATATATTTAGTTTCACTTCATCTTGAAAAGAAAAAATACTTTCATTGCCATTAAAATATACCTTAATCATCTTATCTAAATAATTGACAATCCAATATTCTTTAACACCTTTTCTTAAGTATAATTCTTTTTTTATTTCGTTATCCATTTTTATTGAACTTGGGCTCACTATTTCACAAATGAAATCAGGAATAGCTACAATATTATTATTTACTAATTCAAATTCATTGTCACATACTACAAATAAATCAGGAACGATTGGCCTTTTCAATTCGCTTATCTTTATTGGCTCTTTAGGATTAGACAAGTATAAGTCAGTTTTGTCAGGAAAAAGTTCGCACTCTTTACCCTCTAAATAATTAGCTATCTTAATAAATATTTTTTTATAAACTACCCCATGATTTGGGTGCGGTGATGGACTCATGTATTTTATGCCATCTATCCATTCTACGGTTATATTATCGTCATAAAAATCAATGTTAGACATCATAACACCTCTTCATTTTTTATATTCCTATCATATTCTTACAGATTATTATACACTAAACAAAAGTACAATTCCAATACTTTGAAAATATAATCTATCACTTGAAATCACTATTGAAATATCATTATAAGAGGAAAATCTACTCATTAACAACATTTATTATTTCGTATTATATTTATATTTTGCCTTTTTCTTAAGCTTTTCACCAACTGTTGAATTAATAAATAATTTTATCAACTCTTCTTTAGTTAATTTTTCTGCCACGAAAATATTATGTTTCTTACATAATTTACTCAAATCAGACTTGCTTATTTCAGATGTTTTTAAAAAATTCGTAGCACTTTTAACACTATCCATAACAATTATTCTCTTATATATTTCTTCATTAGTCATAAAAACACCTCCAAATTTTTTGATACCTTAATAGTAAAATATTAAGCTTTTTTAAACTGAATTTATATATTATTACTCTAATATTTTACCTTCCTCATAGCATAATTTTAAATATTGAGGAGTCATATAATACACCGCCATATTATAATTATCTATATATTCTGTTATCCAAGAATTATAAACTTCGATTAACTTATCGATCAAATTATCGTGGCTTAAATCCTCGATCAGTCTCTGATATACCGCTCCTATGCTCCAATAATCCGGAATATTATATTTACAAGCAGAAACATTATCAAACATACCCTTTGGTATTTTATATTCTTCTATGAATTTACTTGCTACTGTTGCTATAGGCTCACAATGAAAAACATCTGCATAGTTAAATATATGTTCTATGACCTTCTTACCTAACAAATTTACAATATCGCAGCGTTTATTTTTAGTTTCTCTTCCTATATATTCTATAAGACTACATAAGTAAAATAAATTATTGTCTGCTTTTACTTGTATCATAAGCTATAACTCCTTTCATAAGTTAAGCACTCTAAAGCTCTAGCCGAATGAAAACTTATCTGACGAGTTGGATATCTAAATTTTGCCAGTTCCCAAAAGGCACTTCTCGATATTTTATTATCAATAAAATCCTGCACATAGTTATAAATCACATCATCTGCCATAGGACCTTCTACTATATCATAACCATGGCTTCCTCCATTTCTACACATAGCTATGAAATCATCATACAAAATCTCCTTACTGTTAAATCATTCATTTTCTCTAACATCATATTTTATATTATATCTTAAATTTAACGTTTTAAAAAGTTAAAGCAGCAATAATACTTACTAACATTATTGCTGCCTTAACTCATAAAATTTATTAAATACTTTAAATAAGCTTGTCACATGGAACTACTATACGATTTTCGTCGTCCAATCTTCACAATTCCAAATATCCGTAACGACGTCTTTATAAAATTCAGGTTCATGACAAACTAAAAGTATGCTTCCCTTGTAATCTATAAGTGCTCTCTTTAGCTCATCTTTAGCATCCACATCTAAATGATTTGTAGGCTCGTCTAATATCAATATATTCGTTTCCTTATTAATAAGCTTACAAAGCCTTACTTTTGCCTGCTCTCCACCACTTAAAACCGCTATTTTGCTTTCGATGTGCTTAGTAGTTAATCCGCATTTTGCAAGAGCTGCCCTAACCTCATATTGAGAAAAAGCTTGGAATTCTTCCCATACTTCTTCGATGCAAGTATTATAGTTAGCCTTTTTTATTTCTTGTTCAAAATATCCTATATATTGATAATCTCCTAAGGTTACTTCTCCAGACAAGGCTGGTATTTCACCCATTAAGCTTTTTAACAAAGTGGTCTTACCAAGACCATTTGCACCAACTAAAGCAATTTTTTGTCCTCTTTCCATCTTTAAATTTAATGCTCGAGACAAAGGTTCATTATAGCCGATTACTAGATGGTTCGTTTCAAAAATAGTTCTTCCTGAAGCTCTCGCCGTCTTAAAGTTAAACTCTGGCTTTGGTTTTTCTGCAGCAAGTTCTATCCTTTCCATTTTATCTAACTGTTTTTGACGAGATTTTGCCATTCCTGTAGTGGCAACTCTCGCTTTATTTCTCGCAACAAAGTCTTCAAGTCTCGCAATCTCTGCCTGCTGTCTTTCATAAGCTGCCTCAATTTGCTTTTTATTAGCCTCGTATACCCTCATGAAATTATCATAATCGCCAACATATCTTGTAAGCTTTCTATTTTCAACATGGTATATTAAATTTATAACACTATTTAAGAAAGGAATATCATGAGAAATCAAGATAAAGGCATTATCATAGTTTTGCAAATATCTTTTTAACCATTCGATATGCTGTTCATCCAAATAATTTGTAGGCTCATCCAATAATAATATGTCTGGGTTCTCAAGTAATAGCTTTGCTAGAAGCACTTTTGTTCTTTGTCCACCGCTCAAATCCACCACGTCTCTATCTAGCCCAACATCTGTAAGCCCAAGTCCTTTAGCTACTTCTTCAACCTTAGCATCTATTACATAAAATCCGTTATTATCTAGCAAGTCTTGTATCGTTCCCATTCTTTCTAATAGCTTTTCTAAAGTATCTGGGTCTGCATCTCCCATCTTTTCTGTGACAGCTATCATCTCTTCTTCTAAATCGAACAGAAACTTGAAAGCACCTTTTAAAGTATCTCTAATAGTTTGGCCTTTCGAAAGCTGTGCATGCTGATCCATATAGCCAACTCTAACATTGTTGGACCATTCGATCTTTCCTTCGTCTGGCATTAGTTTACCTGTAATAATATTCATAAAGGTTGATTTTCCTTCACCATTAGCTCCGATTAAGCCTACATGCTCACCCTTTAATAGCCTAAAGGAAACATCCTCAAAAATTGCTCTATCTCCAAATCCATGATTAATTTGTTTAACTGTAAGTATACTCATTTTTTCTCCTACCTTGCACTTAATATTTTAAATAAAATTCCGAAGTAAATGCCATAAAGAGAGTGAATATTATAGTTTGTTTTTCTAAAGCATTCATTTCTTCACTATGAGTTGCCCTCATTTCGTGGTGAAAGCTAAAAATAATAAAAACTAGCATCCTAAACCCTTGCAAACTCGTTTCACTCAAACAATGCAAGTGTTCTTTACGGCTTCTATTTTTTATTATTTAAGCTTTCATGCCACTTATTCGAAGGCACTCATAATGAAGAAATGAATACAAGAAAAAACAAACTATAATAGAAGTAACTGACTTAAAAGCTTATAACTTTCTTTCAAGTACAAGAGGGTAGGGTATGTTCTTTATACTCATAATTTACGGTAGGAGTACCTTCGAGCGAGCGGATGAAAGATTAATTTATTTTATCATTCTTTCCGTTAAGAAGCTTATACTGTTTGAGTGCTAACGAGTTTATAAGCTTTAGGGAAGGATGATAAAATAAATTTTAACTTTCGCCGTACAGCGAGGACACTCATACTGTAAATTCTGAGTTTTATAAGAACATACCCTACCCTCTACTTACTTTGAAAGAAATTTCTATCTTTTTAAGTCTGTTACTTCGGAATTTTATTTTATTCTCCAACTATAAATAGTTTAATGTAGCTTTCACCCTCTGTCAAAGGAATTTTTATTTAAACCATGTAAAATTATGTGTAGCTTATGTTATAATGCTTAAAGGCATATGAAATAATTGTTGGAGGTAAGTCTATGGCTTGCAAATTTTATTTAATGAAACGAAAAAACCTTTTAGCAGAAGGTGGTCACCCTTGGGTATTTTCTAATGAAATAGAAGGATATGATGGGGAATATACAAATGGAGATATTGTTGAAGTTTATAATCACGAATCAAAATTCTTAGGTAAAGGTTACATAAACGATGTTTCTCAAATAGCCATAAGGATTCTAACTAGGGATATAAATGAAGAAATTAACAAAGATTTTTTTAGAAAAAGACTAAAGAATGCTTACGAATATAGAAAGAAAGTTATCGACACCAGTAGCTGTCGTTTTGTTTTTGGCGAGGCTGACTTTTTACCTGGAATAATAATCGATAAGTTTGAAGATATTTATGTAATTCAATCTTTAGCACTAGGCATAGATTTACATAAAAGCACCATTGTAGATATACTCATGGAGGAATATGGCGCTAGAGGTGTTTATGAAAGAAGTGACGCTTCCGTTCGTGAAAAAGAAGGCTTAGAGCTTACAAAAGGATTTTTAACAAAGCCCTTTGATACAATGGTACAAATTACGGAAAATGGAGTAAAATATTATGTGGATATAGCAGAAGGTCAAAAAACAGGCTTCTTTTTAGATCAAAAAGAAAATAGAAAAGCTATTCAGAAGCTTTGTAAAGATGCAGACGTATTAGACTGCTTTACCCATACAGGCTCTTTTGCATTAAATGCTGGAATCGCTGGCGCAAAAAGCGTATTAGGAATTGATATTTCTCAGCATGCAGTTGACTTTTGCAGAAAAAATGCTGAACTAAACGATCTTTCTGACGTAGTGAAATTTGAATGTCATAATGCTTTTGATGTTTTAAGGCAGTGGTCCGATGAAGGAAGAAAATATGATGTGGTAATTTTAGATCCTCCTGCTTTCACAAAAGCTAGAGGAACGATTAAAAATGCAGCAAGAGGTTATAAGGAAATAAACCTACGAGGCTTAAAGCTTGTAAAGGAAGGCGGCTATTTTATAACCTGCTCATGCTCCCACTTTATGAATCCAGAGCTTTTCAAAGAAACAATCGCTGCTGCTGCAAAGGATAGTGGAAGAGTTCTTAGACAGGTTGAATTCAGAACTCAAGCCCCAGACCATCCAATACTTTGGACTTCTGATGAATCCTACTATCTAAAATTCTATATCTTTCAAGTAATCTAACTAGGGGTTTGGGCGTGCCCATGTTTCCTCTTGAACTATAATTAATCACTCTACAAAGATGGTGACGTGAGCCTAATTTTACTCCTATACTCTACTAGGGGTTTGGGCGTGCCCATGTTTCCTCTTGAATTAAAATTAATCACTCTATAAAGATGGTGACGTGTACTTATTTTACTCCTACACTTTACTAGGGGTTTGGGCTTTAGCCCATGTGGGTTCATGGACCTTAAAAATACTGCTTAAGATTTTTAATCTTTTTCTCTGATCTTATGTGTTCTACCTTCTCCATAAACTTACCCCTTCCGTGCTGCTGTCGCATATTATTAATTCTACATATTATTAAAATAATTATATTATGTTGAACTTATTTTTGCAATTTCATTTTTAAAAACAAAAAAAAGAAAGCGTAAAGCCTTATGCATCAAGGTTTTATACTTTCCTTTTGAAATCAATTTTCCAGTCAGTCAATCAATTAGATTCTGTTAATATATAGTCATATTCATATACAGTAGTTTCATTTGCAGGTTCGATAAATATATATGTATTTATTTTATTATTTGTAGGCTTAAAATAATCTATTCCGATATCATAATTTGCGGATGCATCTCTGCCTATTAAATAGTCTCCATATTTCTCAACAGTTAATATTTTAGTTGCTGTTTCTGTAATTCCATTCACTTTAAAGTGTACAGTTTCTCCGGCCTTAACATTAGTGGTTTGCCAAGTTATGGTATATTTATTGCTATTTTTTATTACTTTATTTTTATTTATATTATGAACAGCATATACTCTGTCCATTGGAGACACTATTTTAATATTATCTGATTCTTTTAATTTAAAGTTTATAAATATCGATACTAATATTAATATTAATATTAATATCGATACTGATATTATTTGTATTACTTTTGTATCATTTTTTTTATAATTATTTTTTAGAAGTTGTACATCATCTATTTCAATTTTTAAATTATCTAGAGTAATTGTTTTTTCTATATTATCTTTAATTAATAACTTAAATTCATCTTTGTATCTAACTCTATCATAAATTAAATCTTTAAAACTTTCATAATCAACTCCAAATGAAATAGGCTTTTTATCTAAATATATTTTAAAATTTTTGTAAAAATCCATATGATTTTCTTCAATAAGGCTTATTTCAGCCAGTATTTTATATGGTAAGTATTGATTTAAACTTATTTCGATAGCTTTCTTTGCGTTTTCTTTTGCTCTAAAAATATCACCTTGTAATCTAAGTAAATTTGCATAAATTGTATATGCATGGGCATTTTTTGAATCTAAATCTAATGCTTTAGCTATATAGTTAATGGATTTGTTAAAATCTTTTATTTGAATATAAACATCTGCTAAGTTTGAATATATCTGAGACCTAACACTTTTAATAGCTTTATATTGTAGTGCTTCATGAAAAATCTCAATAGATTTTTCATATTCCTTTTTATGATAATAAATTATCCCTAAATATAAATTTATTGTACTTGATTTAGGTTTTAATTTAATTGCTTTTGAAATATACTTAAGTGCCCTATCATATTCTTTAAACATACAAAAAAATCTTGCAATAGACACCATATTTCCTTCTGGGATTTTCATTATATTAATGGATTGTAATAAATCATCTAAACCATCTTCATACATACCCATATTTAGATAAGCTGCTCCTCTTGATGAATATACAAGAGACTTATAGTATTTAATAGGGTTTTGAGTTGCTTTAGAAAAAATACTAATAGCTTTCCTATTATCACCTTTATTTAGATTTTTTAGACCATTAATTATAATAAGGGTGGAATATGTCATCTTTCCAAGTATCGATAATATAATTATAGATATACATATACATAATAAAAATATCATTTTCGCTTCTCCCTACTTAGTGATATTTTACTTAATCACAATATGATTAATATGTTTTTTATTATACTTTTTATATCTTGATTTGCCAAGAGTGATTTTACAAACAAAAGTAGATGTGCCTTAAAATAGTATATAATTATTTTAAGGCACATTATTTATATTAAAGTTAGTTATAAGAATATTGCACTCCTAAATTACTTAATTGTGTCAATAATTGTATTAAAGCTGCTCCTATAGTTGCGATCCCGGTACCTATAATTGCAGCAAGATCGACTTCCCATAGTACACAAACAACAATAACCAAAGTAACTAATTCAAATATATTAGAAGCAGTATTTTGAAATGCTTTTAATACATCAGCTCCTAATCCACTAATAAATTGATTCAAATTAATATTAATAATAGTATATAAATATGGCGAGGACATACCTTCATTTGCCATTAAAGATTGTATTTCATCTGGAATTTGTTGGTCAATTTCAATTTCAACACTAAGATCTCCTTTAACAGCAAACCTCATATTACCAATGTAAATATTTTGAGCTAATTGGTTAAACCAATCTCCTGAAAGCCCAGTTGAAGATGATATAGCACCAACAACTGATTCAAATGACTGGCAGCCACCTTTATCTACATATACTACTAAGTCTCCTGATCCTATATCTGATTTTAATCCAACTTCCCATGTTATTTCTATTCCATCTGGAGTAGACACAGAAATAACAGTATTAAGATCTGTAACAGTAACTTTAAAAAGACTTGAAACTTTATTTGCTAAATTCACTAAAGCTCCTTTAACATTAGGTTGAACTGAACTAACGCCTAAATCTGTTCCTTTACAAATATCATTATCTATAGCTATTTCGCCTAATCCACTACCAATTGTAAGTGGTGAGATTTGATCAAATGCCCAATCCGTTGGTAGTTTATATCCAATATTCCCACTAAATCCACTTGACATATCACTAACAAAACTATGAACAGAATAACCAGCTGCTGCTACACGACTACACACATTCCTTGGTCCATAAATCCCTACTTTATAAATGCTTTCAGAAAAAAATGTATTTATTGCTTGAAAATAAGGAATTATGTTAGTTGTAACATCTGAATCAAGCGCATCATAATCAACAGAAAAATATACTATTCCACCTTGGAAGCCTAAAACATTAAGTGCAAGTAATGCATTTATGGCATCTTGTATACCTTGATTATAATTAAAGTAAGATAAATAATTTTCATTTTCAAATATCGGAAATACTTTTAACCCATTTGCAAATATTATTTCTAATTCATTTGCCGTCAGTGCGTATTTACCAGTGATATATCTTCCAACTATTTGATATCCATTGGATTTAAGCGTTTGAGCAATTTCAGCCGTGATTGTTGTTGAACAATCACATGCTATTCCTTTTCTACTTTGATCGCCATAACTTACCAAAAGCGATGCCCATGTTTGAGCTCCAGCATATCCATCTGCTGTTAAACCTACGAAAGTTTGGAAATTTATTACTGCTGTTTTAACTCCATTACCATACAATCCATCAAATCCATTTGGATTATAGCCATTACAATATAATGCATATTGAAGTAATAATACAAATTTAGTTGTAGATTTACTTCCTGGAATTGTTGGGCAGGCTTTCATTGTATTACTACCCCATATACCGTCAGTTGTAAGCCCTTCTTCATGCTGCAATGCTTTTATTAATGCTACATTTGTTGATTTTGAATATACTCCATTGGAAGGTATTAAGCCAATTATGCTATTATAATCACGATTTAAATTTTTCTGAATAGTTCTAATATTTGAATCTCCACCAGAAATTAATACATATGCATCTGTATTTAATAATGCTTGAAAAATTATAGGTGTTGTTATTCCATCTTGTGTTGTTAATCCCGCATCAGATTGGAATTGTTTAATAGCAGTAATAACGCCATTTCCATATACTCCATCAAAACCATTTGGATTATATCCTTTGCAATATAATGCACCTTGTAAAATAGCAACTTCATTTATAGTACCATTAGAACTTGATAACGTTGGACATGCTGCCATTGTGGCTACCCCAAAAACTCCATCTGCAGGTGAGATTCCCATTTCAATTTGAAGAGCTGTTATTAATGCTGCTACTGTAGTTCCTCCAGTTCCTCCATCTACATGTATTGTAGTATAGTTAGGATTGTTTCCATAGGTAGTATTTAACCAACTTTGAACTTGAGATACCATTTGATCCATTTTTATAACCTCTTTCCTTATTTATATTTACACTTATAAAAAGAAAAAAGGATAATAAATGTAACCTATCTATTATCCCTTTTAAAATAAATTTTTAATTATGGTTGCTTTAATATAGCTTTTAATGTATTAATTCCAACTTTACCGTCAACAACTAAATCATTTGACCTTTGAAAATTTACTACAATTGTCCCCATACCTTTCCCATATATATGATCTTGATTTTGATTAAATTGACTCTCTAACCAATCTGTATAGGCATCATTATGATATCCTACTAATTGTGCAATTGGCAATTTGCTTGCTGCTTGTTCTGTTAAAGATCCAAAATTTCCATCAACAGTTAATGTGTTTCCTGAATTGTCCTTTAATCCTAGTCCATTTAATAACACTTGAAGACTTTTAACTCTAACTGAATTGTAGCCATTTATATATTGTCCTGAAGAATTATTTATAGTACTTATACTATTTGAAGCTCCTACACTATTTAATAATATTGAATCGGAAAATTCATCTAAATCAACAGCTACATTTATACCTGGTATTTTGCCACTTTCACTATATTGAAATCCTATATAAGGAATATTTACATTTGGCTTACTTACACCATATTCAGCTATCCATAAATCAAATTTATTATTTATACTGCTTAAGTGTTCTTTAAAGAACGAAGTATATGTATAAACAACTACATCATTTCCATTTGATTTTAAATAATCCCCGAATTGGATCACATTATTTATAATCTGATCTGAAGTTTGTCCAAAGACTTCTTCTACATCAATAGCATACTTACAATCAGCTATAATGTCATCTAAAGCACTTAAAAAATGTTTCGCTTCATCTATAGGATTATTTGCCCTTAAGTAATGATAAAAACCTACTTTAAGTCCAGCATTCTTTGCTGAATCATAATAGTTTTTCAAGGTACTATCTGTATAGGTAATTCCTTCTGTTGCCTTAATATAAACTATTTCTATTCCTGAAGCCTTTACTTCATTAAAATCAATATTACCTGTTCCTGAATATACATCTATTCCTTTCATAAAAAACCTTTCTCCTTAAATATTTGTATTATTGTTTTCAGATGTTACTGTGTTTTTTACATTATTAACTTCACCAGCAATTGTCTGTATTAAAAAATCTATTTCTTCTTGTGTAATATATGGACATTTTTTCTTTAATTCATCATTAAACATATTAATTTTATTTTCAGTACTAGTCTCAATTGTTTGTTTTATTCTAAAGTGTTCATCAACTATATGCCATATATCTAAAGCTAATATTTTAGAATAATTATATTGAGCTACACCTATATCTTTAATAATTTGATTATTTTTAAGTTTAATAAAATTAATAATATATCCTCCTATTATTGTAATAACCACTCCTATAATAGAAACTATACTATTTATTATTATTATTGGAAATACTTGATTTTCGATTTCTGTTATCATACTAATCCTCCTGAATATTGTTTTGCTTTTCAGTATCTATGTGATTTCTAATTTCTGTAATATCTCTTTGTATATCTTGAATCAACTCAAATTCCTTCGTTAACTTTAAAATTATTTTTTGATAATTTTTTTCTCTTAATTCCTGTTTTTCATCTCTTTTTTCTTGAGCTTTTAATATATAAAATATCAAAATTATAGCTAGTGTAGCCCATATTCCTTGTGATGTTGCTAATTTCATTAAGTCGTTCATTTTTTTATTCACCACTATTCCATAGCTAATTTTCTTAGATTATTTAGAGCCCTATTTTTTGCTCTATTTACAGATTGTCTTGATATATTTAATTGCTTAGCCAATTCAACTACTGATAAATCATTGAAGAAGATTTTTTTGATAATCTGTTTTTGATTATCTGGAAGTTTGTCCAACAAATTTGATATAAAAATATAATTATCAACTACATTTTCACACTGATTTAATTTATTATTATCTGACGTAATATAATCATTTAATTCAGTTTCGTTATTTAATATAGACATATTCTTTTTAGAGAGAATTATATATTTGTGATATATAGTGGCATTAATATAACAAACTATATACTTGTCCTCCTTAAATTTTATATTGTTATCTTTTATTGTTTCTATCAAACATATTATTAAATCCGTATCTGCACCATCATAACTTAATTTTCTGCTATATTTTTTTATTAATGGGTCAAATTTTTCTACAATAGCTAAAATGCTTTCATTATCTCCTTTTGATGCTTTTTCCCATAAAACGATTAAATTATACATAAAGTACTCCTTTTATATATTTTTATATATAAAAAGAGAATATTACATCAAATGTAACCATTTGATGTAATATTTTATAAATTTAAATAAATTTACTTTATTTAAATACATAACTATATTAGTATATTTAAATATTTAAACGTTGTATAATTACTGTTTAAAGTATATACTATAATTATTTAGGAGGGATTCTATGAATAAAAAATCTTTTATTATAATAGCTTTAGCTTTTGCCATCGGTTGCTTTTTAGGATATTCTTATGAGAAAAATACATATAACAAATCACCCAACATATCATCTACAGTAAATACAAATAAAGCTATAAAAAAATATACATTAATAAAATTTATGAATATTCAAATGGGTATGTCTTATGATCAAGTTAAACAAATATTAGGCGACGGAGTTAAAGATACTAATGCCTTAGATGCTAGTCCTATTCAGCAATATTACATATGGGAAAATAATGATGGTAGTTCTATACGTGTTACTTTTGTTAGTAACAGAGCTATATATAAGGAACAAGATAATTTGGATAATTCATTTAAATTTAATATTACAAAGAAACAATTTGATAAAATACAACGAGGAATGACTTACTCTCAGGTAAAAGAAATTTTATTGGTTGATGGTCAACTTATAAAACAATATGGATCCTGGCAAACAAATAATACTGGTAGCGAATTATATGAATGGTATAATATAAACAAAAGCTATATATCTATTCTTTTTAAAAATGGGAAAGTATCTTCAAGATATGAAGAAAATTTAAAATAAAATATTCTAAGAGAAGCTAGGACTGTCCTTTTTAGATCCTAGCTTCTACTTTTCTATTTAGTATCAGTATTGCTATTTATTAATTTACAAGCTACTGGTTCAGTCGGTATAGTTTCAATAAATCCAAATAACCCATCACCAATTATATGTTCAGCTGGTAAATACATAATATTGGTTATATTTTTTGATATATCAGCATTATAATACGATTCTGATACAATTTTATATACTTCACCTGACTTAATTGTATATAAAGAATCTCCTTCTTTTAGATTAGGTGTTCTAAAAACAATTATATCTTTTTTCGCTGTTTCATTTGATAATATATTTGTCATTTCACATTTCTCCTTTTAATAAGTATTTATTATATAATTACTTGGATGGGTAAATAGATATAGAGAGGCATTTAATCCAGAACAGCCATGATAAAGACCTTTACCATCAATCCAACCATCTGTGGACAAATGACTCCAACCATTGAAGTTAGATATAGATATATAATCGATATTATCCACTGCATGACCATACCCAAATACAGGTCTGTCAGCTCCAGCACATAAATGTATTCCTGTTTGATTACCATTACTATCTACATAGTCACATTCGCTTCTAAGACTATAGTAAGAGCCTCTATTTTTACACATTCCATAATTACTACAATTATAATCGGTCACTCTATCACAATTATTTTGTAATAGCTCCCACACAGCTGATGTTTCAGGAGCACCCCAGGCTTCTACTGATATAATTGACCAATATGGATCTTGCATTCCTTGCATAGGAACATACATCACCCCTGGTAAATACTCTCCTACTTCATCCGTCCATAACCAACTAACAAAGAATACTGTTCCATGATATAGCACCCAATCTTGACTTACACTATCTAAGTCACCATCTAAGTTGTTCCTTGAAATACCCCAATCTTTATTAGTATAAATGTAAGCAAAATTCCCATTTGCGCCTGGATTTCCTAATGACATAAAAATTCCTCCTTTATAAATTTATTTTTTTATTTAATAGTTAACTACACTATCTAAAAAGATTTTTGATGTTTATTTGTAACCTATAATTGTATTTTTATTAAATTTAATGTGAAATTTTGTACCACACTAAAATTATAAAAGTTACTATTTTTGATAAATATTATAGTTGATTAAAATTTAGGTGGCATTATAATTATTTAGCAAAATTCATTCAACGTAAGGTATAAAGTTAGCAGTTTTCATTTAACATAACTGTTAGCTTATACCTTACTTTCACTTAAATGGCTTATAACCTTGCTATCTAGTATAATTTCACTATATAGTAATACAATAGCTTGTTTATATTTTTATAAAGTAACTTTGTCTATAAATTCAAATGAAAATGAAAATAGAAATAACGCTGAAAGTATAAATGAGATGGCAAGAACTTTTAGTAAGGTATATGAAGTTGTAAGTCTTATAACAAATATTGCTACTCAAACCAATTTATTGGCTTTAAACGCAG
>JAJXWJ010000150.1 GCA_021781655.1 Bacillota bacterium
CTATAAAAAAGGGGGAAAGAACAATGAGTTGTTGTGCAGATACAGTAAATTACGGCGGATATGCTGGCCTTGGAAACTTGGGAGGAAATTGTTGCTGCAATTTACCAAGCTTAGTAATATTAATATTGATAATACTTCAATTTTCTAAAAGAAGAGAAAGTTCAAGTGGAAACAAGTTGGTAGATAATGGCATATTATTTATAATAGCTTTATTCTATCTATCCTGTTGTAACCCATGTAAAGGAATGTACTAAACTCAAATTTATATAGCATGCTAGGCTTATTTTAAAATAAACTTAGCATGCCTTTTAAAGTAGTTAAAACAATTTTTTAAGACAAGTTCTGCAAATAATAGTTTTGCCCTTATTAGCCCAAATTGCATCTTCTTTACATATGGTCTTTCCACATATTTCACAAGAAATACCATCCGATTTTTTTTCTTTTGTAGCTGCCTTTGGAATTTTTATATTTTTACGGTTTGGAGGTAAAGAATATTCAATAGGAGTATCAATAACTTCTTTTGCCTTAATAGTATATTCCATTTGGTATAAGCTTTCTCCAAAAAGTTCTAGCTCAAATCTAGCATTGTCTTTATCGTAAAACTCTTCTATTATTAACCTTCTAATTTGGGCATCATTAATGATTAAACCGCTTTTTTCAATACCGTCAAAAATGCTTTTAGTAATATTGTTCGTATCAGGATGACGTTTTTCACTTTTATAAAAGACTTTTAAAACTGCAATTACAGCTTCAGTAATTGTTATATTAGGGTTTTGTAATCTGGTTTGATATGCAATTTCCTCTTCATATAAGGCATACCTATCATGATAGTGGCCAGAGTTGTATGGAAGAATAGCTCTACCATTTAGATTAAAAAGCTTAAAATTTGATTTTGAAATCGGTGAGCCGTTAACGATTACCTTTGCATAGCTAGCGTTCATTTTTTTCTCCTTGGTATATTTATTATATTTTTATTATAGCATAAATAAGAATGTGCGTTCGTAAAAATTAAAAAAATATTAAGATGCAATTTTACAAAATGTAAGTTATAATTTTCATAGTAAACATTATAAAAAGGTTTTAGGAGGAAAATTTTGGCTATAATTAAAAGAAAAGAAAAATCATTAGATATTAAATCGAACAAAAATTTGTTTGAACAGTTTGTATTGGCACTAATTTGTATAGGAGCTATTCCTGTTTATAAGTATACAGGAAATTTATACATTTCCTTTGCAATAGTTATTATAACTGCAGCATTAATAATGTACTTGAGAAAAAAGAGAAATATTTATAAATCAGGCATCACAGGCGAAAAAACTGTAGCAGGGCTTTTGCAAAGATTGGATAATTATTATATTGTATATAATGATATAGTTATTGGTGATAAGGAAAAAGGTGCACAAATAGACCATTTAGTAGTATCACCCTTTGGAATATTTTGCATTGAAACTAAAAATATGCGTGGAACAATAATAGGAAAAGAAAATGATAATAACTGGCTCCAAAAGAAAAATTCTAAAGGTGGGGCTGTATACGAAAAAAACTTTTATAATCCTTGTAAACAATCAAGAGGTCATATTAATGCTTTAAATAATTTGTTTAGACATTCAGAAATTAAAGGTCTTTTTATTAAATCCGTAGTTGTTTTTAATTCAGATATGAGACCAGAACTTAATGTCGAAACAGATACCACGGCTGTAATTAAATCTGATTTCTTACTTAGATTTATTTCAGGGTATAAGGAAGAAATAATTAGCAGTAGCATAATTAAAAAAATTGAAAAAGTTTTAGATAAAAATATATATTAAGAAGGCTGGAAAATTACGATGGAAAAGGAAATTAAAATATTAGCAATTGAAACAAGCTGTGATGAAACAGCAGCAGCTGTTGTTGTTAATGGAAGAAAGGTTTTATCGAATATAATATCATCACAAATAGATATACATACAAAGTTTGGAGGTGTAGTTCCGGAAGTGGCATCAAGAAAGCATATTGAGGCAATAAGCCTTGTAGTAAAGGAAGCTTTAGAAGAGGCTAATGCAACCTTAGATGAAATTGATGCTATAGGAGTAACGTATGGACCAGGTCTTGTTGGTGCTTTATTAGTTGGGGTTCAATATGCAAAAGGACTTGCCTATGCTACCAATAAACCACTAATACGAGTAAATCATATTGAGGGGCATATTAGTGCAAACTTTATACAGCACAACAGCTTAAAACCACCCTTTGTTTCACTTGTTGTTTCAGGAGGCCATACCTTTATAGTATATATGAAGGATTATGGCGAGTTTGATGTTTTAGGAGAAACTAGGGATGATGCTGCTGGGGAGGCTTTTGATAAAGTGGCAAGAGCTATTGGACTTGGATATCCTGGTGGTCCTAAAATAGACAAATTATCAAAAGAAGGCGACAAAGAAGCTATAAAATTTCCTAGAGCAAATTTTCATGAGAAATCATTAGATTTTTCCTTCAGTGGCTTAAAGTCAGCAGTTCTCAATTATTTAAACAGTATGGAAATGAAGGGAGAATCTATAAATAAAGCGAATGTTGCAGCTTCTTTTCAAAAAGCGGTAATTGATTTTCTAGTAGATAATTCTTTAAAAGCATGTTCTTTAAAAGGTGTTAGTCAAATAGCAATAGCAGGTGGGGTAGCTTCAAACTCATCACTTAGAGAAACCTTTATTAAAGAAGGAGCAAAAAAGAATATAGAAATTTTATTTCCAGATCCTATTTTATGCACTGACAATGCTGCAATGATAGGTAGTGCAGCTTATTATGAATATATGAAGGGAAGAATAGCACCACTAGATTTTAATGCTATACCAAATTTAAAACTAGGAGAGAGACAATAAAAGTTCAAATAATATCAATATAATTTTTATCAATTCATCTTTATTTTATAATCATATATTGCAAAAAAAAACAAGATAAAGTATAATGTTTTATTATATGGTAATATATGGGTTTGAATTACGCTTAATTTTACCGTAATAAAGGGGAGTTAATATGATTATAGATATAAAAAATAATAAATATAATAAAAAAGAAATAAAATTATTTGCAAATAAAGTTTATTTTATATGTGGAATAGTTTTTATTTCAATAATAGGGTACAATCTTTTTATATATTATTATTTAGTAAGTAGCATTAAAGATAATTCTTTAATCATGAAATTAAATTCTTTTGATATTATTATAGGAATACTGATAGGCTCTTTTCTCGCTACTTTCCTTATAAAGCTATATGAAGATATAAAAAATAAAAGCAAAAAAGTAGAACTTTGTAAAAATCATGCAAAAATTTTTCTAGCAGACATACAAAGATTTGAAAGGGTATTTAAAAATAAAAGATTTGATTTAATGAAAATAAGTAGTGTTACGGTAATGAAAAATTGGCTAAATTCCTTCAATTACATATCTTTTGAGCTAAATGAAGAGGAAGTAATGCAGCTTGTTAATTATTATTCTCAAATTGACAAACTAGTTCAATATGAAAAGAGGTTAAACTATCATCTTGAAGCAATGCAGTATTCAGCCTTAAAGGATTATTCTCATATGAAGGAATATAAAGAATTAGTTGCTTTATTTTCTTTTGAAGTAAATAGCCTTTTTAAGCAAGACGTTTCTTTGCTTATTAAAAAGTTAAAAGATATATTAAATTAGTGAGTTTTCAATATAATCAATATCTTCAAGACCTTGATAAATTTCTTCTTTTGAAAAATTGTTAAGTAAAAGTTCTTCATTGCTTTTAGTTAACAAAGTATTATAAAATTCAGAAGCAACTTTGCAAAGCTCCTTTGTGGGTTCTTTTTCTAACTTATCAAAAATAATATTTTCTGCTTCATTGAACTTGCCTTCATAGGTAAGTTTTTTTAATATAATTGCTAAAATTTCGCCTTCTCCCATAGCTTCTATATCAAAAACAATGCTATCTCGATTTTCTTTATTAAATAAAACTTTAGCTCCAGCTTCTCCAAGTGATTCTACTAATTTTTCTATGTTCATTTTTATATCCATTCCTTTCGCGTCGCTCAAGGCACAAAACGTAATGAAAATTGGCACATTGAGCAACTTTTATTTATAATCAAGTCATAGGGATATCAGTAAACTACAAATCACGGGGAGGT
>JAJXWJ010000007.1:0-37996 GCA_021781655.1 Bacillota bacterium
TCCCCGGTGAGCCACCAAAAGTGCAGGTGTGGCGGAATTGGCAGACGCACTAGACTTAGGATCTAGCGCCAACGGCGTGGGGGTTCGACTCCCTTCACCTGCACCATATAATATTGCAACTTAGCAGTAATGCGAAGTTAATTATTAATTTTAGCATAAAAAGCAGTAAAAAAGTTTAAAATTAATTAGTAACGAGCAGTACAAGGAAATGAAATTGTGAGGAACAAAGTTTATGTAGAAATAAATGAGTACCGCAACAATTGAAATTGACGCAGTAATGCGAAGTTAATCATTAATTTTAGCATAAAAAGCAGTAAAAAGGTTTAAAATTAATTAGTAACGAGCAGTACAAGGAAATGAAATTGTGAGGAACAGAGTTTATATGAAAATAAATGAGTACCGCAACAATTGAAATTGACGCAGTAATGCGAAGCTTACCATTAATTTTAGCATAAAAAGCAGTAAAAAGGTTTAAAATTAATTAGCAACGAGCAGTACAAGGAAATGAAATTCTGAGAAACGGAGTTTATATAGACATAAATGAGTATCGGAAGAATTGAAATTGACGCAGTAATGCGAAGTTAATCATTAATTTTAGCATAAAAAGCAGTAAAAAGGTTTAAAATTAATTAGCAACGAGCAGTACAAGGAAATGAAATTCTGAGAAACGGAGTTTATATAGACATAAATGAGTATCGGAAGAATTGAAATTGACGCAGTAATGCGAAGTTGATCATTAATTTTAGCAAAATGTGCGGGTGTAACTCAATGGTAGAGTGCTAGCCTTCCAAGCTAGTTACGAGGGTTCGATTCCCTTCACCCGCTCCAATTTTAAAATTTATACAAAAGATAATTCAAGCTAAAATTGTTAGTTTGTTTTTTTTATTTTTTATAAAAATATTATATATGCATCCATAGCTCAGTTGGATAGAGTTGCAGACTTCGAATCTGAAGGTCGGGGGTTCGAATCCCTTTGGGTGCACCAAGAAAGCCTTGTGAATACTACGTTCATGAGGTTTTTATTTTTGATAAAAAATAAATTTTACCCCGCTTTTTACCCCTTATAGAATTTTATAAATAAAAATGAGGGCTATTTTACCCCCATAGAATTATATAAATCATTGAGTTTTGAAGCTGCCTTTTCTTTCATGCTATCCAGTACATGAGTATAGGTGTCTAGTGTAATTGAAATATTGCTATGACCTAAAAGACTTTGTACTGTCTTTGGATCCTCTCCAAGTTCAAATAATCTAGTGGCATATGTGTGCCTAAGGTCATGAAATTTTTTATCTATCATATCATTATCGCTAAGTACTTTCTTAAATCTTTTACGAATGTTACTGCTGTCTAAATATCTACCAAACATATTACAGAATACCAGGTTATTATCCTCATAAAGATTAGCCATTTTTAGTTTAAGTGCCTTTTGTGAAACTTTAAATTTTTTTAGTTTATTTGTCAAAAGTTCTGGTATTGCTATGGTTCTGTTACTTGCTTCACTCTTAGGGGTTTGAATCTCTATTTTAGCGGTTCCACGACCTTCTTTTGTTACATCGCTGATATATTTAATAGTCTTATTAATTTTAATAGTATTATTCTTAAAATCAATGTCATTCCAGGTTAAAGCTAATAATTCACCTTGTCTAAGTCCAGTATTAAGAGCCGTAATAAAAAGCATTTCTAATTCATGACCGTTGATTGCTTCGATAAATTTCTTTTGTTCTTCCAGGTTGAATGGCTGCACAGTATTTATTTTATTTAGTCTTTTGTTTTCAGTTTCTTTTGGAAGTACAACGGACCTGGAGAAATCTTTTATAATTCTATTATTGTTATAGGCATATCGAATGCATGGAGCTATTAGCTTATTAAGGCTTTTTATAGAGTTTACTGTCTTACCTTTCTTTATGAGGTTATTGTAATAGTCTTGAATATCCTTAGATGTGAGGTCTTTTAACTTAATAGATGATATTGTACTATCTTTAATATAATTTCTAAATATGCCCTCATATCGCTCTTTTGATGATGGCTTAACATTTACACAATGCACGTCGAAAAGCCAGTCACAAATAAAGGTTTCGAAACATTCCTTGTTATTAGTAATCCCATTATCAAGCTCATTAATAACACTTTTAATTTTAGCATCAAGCTCTTTTACGGTAGGTGAGTATAGATCCTTAGGTTTATTAAGATTTTTATGTCGTAATCTATAGAAATAATACTCTTTACCATTTATTATTTTTTTTCGGTATGTTGTTTTAGCCATATGATGTTAGCCTCCTTCCTTATTTGAAGTCATTATTGATTTGACATAATTACTACAAGTCTAGAGAATTAAAATCAATTTCTAAATTATTATATATACCGACTTTTATTGTATCTTTAAAAGTGAAGCTTTCAGGAGTTTCATATTGATTTGTATTTTTATCAAGCATATAAACTAATATAGTCTCCTTTGTAGGGCTTACAATCCAATATTCACGTACCTTAAATTGTTCATATAAGTTTAGTTTCCTAACATAGTCACTTGAAGGATTAAAAGGTGATACGACTTCAATAATCATATCTGGTGAACCTGTACAGCCTTTATCAGTTAGCTTATTTTTATCACAAATAACTGAAATATCTGGCTGAATTATATTCTTGCTATTAGTTAACTCTTCATTATCATTTTTTAATATTACATCAAATGGGGCAACATAAACTTTACAATCACCTTTATTTGATTTTATATAATTTCTTATTTCTGATGCAAGCTCAGTAATAATTCCTTGATGTCTTCTGCTTGGAGCAGCAGCCATGTTATAAATATGACCTTCTATTATTTCGATACGTTCACCTTCAGGATAAGCTAAGTAGTCAGCATAGGTGTAAATTTTATTTTCAGCAGTATTGGACATGGTAAAAGCCTCCTTATTGTTTCCTTTTAAAAAGGATGATAATTTAGGATATAAGTTTCGACAAAACTATTAATTATTTTTGCGTAATTTCAATAAGTTTTTGTTTAAATCTATTATCAAGTTCTTTGGAAATTTCTTTTAATTGAGCTATTTTTAATTCTAAAATATTTATACCTTCAATGTTACCATAAGGATAATTAATAATACAGTGTTGCCAATAACTACTTTCAATTAGTTGTCTATTTTCATAAGGTTTTGCATCATTAAATAATAACCATTCATTTATTTGATCATCAGATAATTTTAATGCTTTACATAATGCTATTACATCATCATTATTATATCCTTTTCTGTATGGTGAAAAAATTTTATCTACTATATCGGTACTTAATTTACTAATTTTAGCTAATTCAATAATAGATTCATCAATATTGAACTTTTCAAATAAGTCATCAATCGAATATATTTTATTTTCATTTTCCTTTGTTTCTTGGGTATGATTAGTTGCAATTTCTTTTATATATTTAGGTGTTTTAAAGTTTTCAACGGTAGTATTTTTCATCAAATCATCAGGAGTTACTTTTAATATTTTTGCTATTTTTTCTATTTCTGCATGTTCAGGTGTTTCACCGTTAATAAAGAATAATTCAATTGGCGTTATATTAAATACTGAAGAAATTGACATTATTGATGAAAATGGAATCTTTGTATTGCCAGATTCATATTTTCTAATTAATATTTCAGATTTATATATCGCTTCTCCAAGTTGTTTTTGAGTTAAATTTTTTTGTTCTCTAAAAAACTTAATATTGTTACCTAACTTTTCATATAGTTCATTCATTTTATCACTCCTTAAATTAATTTTATCATAATAGATAAAAATTATCTATAAGAATATAAAAATATTATTGACATAGGTAAAATTTATCTATATAATTCAGATATAGATAAATTTTATCGGTTAGCGAGGTGATAATATGATTAAAAAAAATGTAAATGTCATAGCGGCTAGGTTAAAAAAAGGCTTTACGCAAACAATGCTTAGAGAGAAATTAAAAGAAGAATTCTCGATTGGAATGTCTCCAAATAAAATAGTAGCTATAGAAAAAGGTGACTTTTCAAATCTCAAACATAATGAAATGGCTGCAATCGGAAAGATACTTGATGCATCAGTAGAGGAACTATTTTTCAATGATTAATGCCAGTACAAAAAAATATAAAAATTTTTCAATTTTTCTTTTAAAAATTCTTGCATAGATAATATAGGACAAGCCATTACAAAAGATCATGCCAGGTAATGGACTAATGGGTGTGTTGGAACGGAAAATATAAAATATTGGAGTGATGAAATATGAAATTTAAGCAAGTAATTGAACCAGAAAGTCAGGAAACACACATTGATATTGATTATTTTGAGAACAAAGTAAATATCTACTCATGTAAATCTACAGTTTTAAATCGTATGATAGCTGCTGGGTATAAACCTAAAAATGTTGAAACAATAAATGGAGAGGCGTGTTCAGCAATTTTTGAATTTGATTTTAATAAATTTCCCAGGGTGGTTAGTAAAGGTATGTTTAAATGTGATTAAATTTTCTGACACACTATGTTTTTATGGTGTGTGAGCATTTAATTAAGTAATGTAGTGCAATTAGTCTAATTAAAAATATAATTTCTAAATATGGCGTAAAAACGACATATTGTTAAAGGAGAGTGAAATTAATGTCAGAAACAGTTCAAGCAATATTAGGAAGTCCAGAGCAAGCTATGAAAAGGTTAGGAGTTGGTAGATCTAGAATGTACTGTGATTTGTTAAAAAGAAAGGACTTTCCTTGTTTTAAAATGGGTTCAAAATATTTTGTGAACCTTGCATTATTAGAGGAATGGGCTCAAAAACAATGCGAACAAAAGTAAATAGGTGGTAGATAATATGGCACAAAGAAGAATGGTAAGTTTAAAAATAATTGATTCAGCAAAATTTATAAAAATGCCAGTTAGCTCAAGAGCTTTTTATTATGACTTAATTACTAGAGCTGATGATGATGGAGTTGTAGAAGCATTTAATATTATGAGGATAACAGGTGCTACAGAAGATGATTTGAAGGTTCTTGTATCTAAAGGTTTTGTAATTGTATTAAATGATGATCTTGTATCTTTCATAACTGATTGGCAAGAACATAATAAAATTAGACCTGATAGAAAGACGGATAGTATATATAAAAATCTATTGCTCAAAATAGTTCCAGACATTGAGTTGGTTGATAAAAGACCTAGAGCTGATTCAAGAAAACTAATTGGACAACCAGTGGACGTCCAATGGACAGAAAATGGGCAACCAAAGGACGGCATAGGTAAGGTTAGGTTAGAGTTAGGTGAGGATAGTGTAGGTAAGGTTAATAATACTATATCTAAAGATATAGTTAGTAGCACTAAAGTGCAACCTATAATAGAAAAATGGAATGAGTTAGGTTTATCTAAAATTACTTCTATAAATAGTAATACCAATAGATATAAAATGTTAAATGCCCGTGTAAATGAATATGGCATTGATAAGGTACTTGAAGCAATTGAAAATATTAATAATTCTAGTTTTCTAAAAGGACAAAATAAGCAAGGATGGACAATTACATTTGATTGGTTAATAAAGCCAAACAATTTTATTAAAGTCCTTGAAAATAATTATATGAATAAGAATAAAGAAAATGGATCAAGTTGTAACGATTGGTTAAAGGAGTGATGAAAAATTGTTAAATGAAGCTATATTTAAAGATGGACTAAAAAAATTAGTGAATGAGTTTGAGGATAAAGGCTTTAAAATCTCTCAGGAAAGAGCTGCTCAGTGGTATAACTACATGAAAAATATGCAGGATGAAGAATATAAAGAAAAAATTGATCATGTAATCAAGAACTCAACATATTCTCCTTGCATGGCTGATATTTTAAAAGCATCTAGTAGAACTGAAAAGAAAAAGAATTTATTAGGGTGGGATGATTAAAAGGAGCTGATAAGGTTATGAATGATATTGGTAAATCAATAAATAAAATAAAAGAAATAGCTGAAAGATGCAAAAAGACTTCTCCTAAATCAAACTATAGGTGTTTAGCGTGTAAAGATACAGGTTTTGTAATAACAGAGAATGTAAATTTACAACCAACATTTACATTGTGTACATGCAGAAAAAAGGAAATGTTAAAGCAACAATGGATAAATGCAGGATTTAATATAATGTCAGGAGATAAAAGCTTTGCTAATTTTAATGCTAGAAACATGGTTGCTAAAAAGATGAAAGCAATAGCAAATAAATATGTTAATGAGTATGAGATAATTCAATTTTCAATGAATAATAGCATTGCTTTTTTAGGACAACCTGGATCTGGCAAAACACATTTATGCATGGCTATAGCTTTAGAATTAATAAAAAAGGGGTTCAGACCATTATATTTTCCTTATAGAGAAGTTATTACAGAGCTTAAGCAAAATGCAATGAATTCATTAGTATACCAAGAGACAATAAGTAAATATAAGAAATCAAATATATTAGTTATTGATGATTTATTTAAAAATGGAGCTGCTGATGCAGATGTTAGAATTATATTTGAAATATTAAATTATAGATATTTAAACAGATTACCAATAATTATTTCAAGTGAAATGGTTAGCTTTGAATTATTAGATATTGATGAAGCTATTGGAAGTAGAATAAGAGAAATGTGTAAAGATAGAATCACTGATATTTGTGGTGAAGAGTATAATCAAAGGTTAATAAAGTAACATTTAGGGTGATAGTATTAAAGACAGCTCTGGCGAGATATTAGGGTATATAGGAAAAGACTAATATAAACAGTTAAATAAAATTCAATGCCAAAATCGCAAGCGTTTGCGTTTTTAGCAAGTGATCTAGTCTAAAAGTCAAATTAAAATAGAATATTTCCATTTGCATATCAGTAATTTATGTAAATGGATTTAAAAATACCAAAAATAGTCAAAATATTATGAAAATAGAGGCGTATACAAATGAACAGAGCTATTACTGAAAAGTGTCCAAGTTGTAAAATACTAACACAAAAGAAACTTGAACTTGAAATTCAAAATTTAAAACAAGAAAATATGAGATTAAAACTTATATTTTCTACAATTAAAGAAGAATTATTAAATACTGAAGAAACAGAGGAGGAATAACCAATGAACAAAATATCTAACCAGTTAAAAGGCATTACAGAAAATACTATTGAATTAGAGTGTAGGCACATCCAGGAGTATAAATATGAAGAGGTGGAGAGCACAGAAGAATATATGAGACTACAAAAGGAGCTTAATGAGGTTAGCGATAAAGTACGTAATTTGGTGCCCAAAGAGATATTCTCCTTAGTTGAAAAAATAGAAGAGAAAAGGTTGGCACTAAACTGCTTGGAGCAAAGCTATTATTTTAAACAGGGAGTTATTTCTGGATTAACAGAATTAAAATTTTTAGAAGAATATATGAACGTAGTTCAAGGGCTATAGGAGGTACTTATGGGAAGGTTAGAATATTCGTTTGACAATACGGAAGATAAAGAGAATTTTATTTCTGATTTATTAAGGCATAAGCATCATAGGGTAAAACATATAAGTAAAGAATACGGTGGTAAAGGCAAAAGTCTATACAGAAAAATACGCATAGACTTAGCTAAAAAATAAAAGCTTACTTGGAAAGTAAGTCTTGTAACTCGCAATTACAGCTTACTTCCTAGACAAGCATTAGTCAAGCAGGTATTGATATTTTATATTGTGAAAATACATGAAAAAAATTAAGGAGGAATTTTGATAATGATAAAAATAAGATACAAAGGAATATTATATAGATTAAAATATGTTGATTTTGCAAGATTTAGCAGTTGTTTAATGAAGAAAAATGGAAAGATAGATATATTTATTGATAAAAAATTGCCTGAAAACAAAAGAAGTAAAGAGCTTCATTTGATTTTAAGAGGAAAAAGAAAGATTAACACATATTCTTATTATTCAAAAACGCAAACGCTTGCGATTTTAAAGCAAGGCAAGAATATTATTAATTTATATTAATAAAAAGGAGATGCAGAAATAATATGTCAGTACCAATATTTTTAGCCTATATTGATTACTGCAAGGAAAATGATATAGTTCCAGATACAGAAGAGCTTCAGGAATGGAAAAGGAAATATAATAATAGATAAACGAAAGGAAATAATATGATAGGTTTAGGTTTAATAACTATAAGTGTTTCAGTATTTTGTAATCTTCTTGAAATTAGAAAATTGAGATTAAGATTACAAAAATTAGAGGAAAAATATAATAATAGATAAATTTAATTTGGTTATTATGTAAATTAATGTAGTAACCACATTAAAACATTAATATTATTAGATTTACAGTAAATTTTATGTTATAATAAAGATAAAGATAAAAATAAATATTGTGAGTACTGCATCTATAAGATGTAAGGCATTAAGAATTTAATGGCCGCAGGAAATATTCTAACGAATTCAGTTTTGAATTGGTTGATTATTTCCTGCGGTTATTTTATTTTTCTACAGAAAGGAGATGTTTATACGTGCTTAATTTTTTATGGGGCTTATTAATATTTTTTTTTATTTGGTCAGTAATTGTTATTATTTTTGCAATATATGTTACGAAAAAAATGTTTAAAAAATAATTTCTGGACAGGAGAATTGCATTGGATGAAAAAGCAAAACAAAAGCGCAACCAGTACATGAAGCGGTGGCGGGCTAATAACAAAGATAAGGTAAAAGCCGCACAAGAACGTTACTGGGAAAAAAAGGCTCAAAATAGTAAGACATAGTTATATAGAATATCCGTAAATATGAAATCATACAAACGGTAAAATGGTAATCATTAATTTGAGCTTAAAAAAAAGAAACAAGGAGAGGATAAAACATAAACAATAGAATATATTGCAAATTTTAACTGGAAATCTTAATTGAGAATAGAAGGGTAGAAAAATAAAGTATATAGCAAATTAAAGAAATTATAAGCAAAATTGATGTGTATGATAGTTAATTAAATAAAATAACTCGCACACATAATGAAAAAGTTATGTATCTAAATTGGTGATTTTACCCTCTAAATACTGATAATTTGAGAAAAAATTGATTAATTAAATGGAAAATAAAAAAAATTAAAAGGAAGAAAGTGGATAGTATGAATGAAATGGAGACAGCTTTAAAAGGCTTAAAAATTGGAGCTATTAAAAGGGTTATGGGTTCATAACTGATAATAAAGGGAATGATATATTTTTTCACTGTAGCAATGTTAAAAAGCCTAGATTTAATAATTTAAAAGAAGGCGATTCGGTTAATTTTACAATAGGAATAACAGAAAAAGGCTTTATTGCTGAAAATATAAAGTTAATAAAATGGTAATTAAATGGAGGAATGAAATTATGGAAACTTTAAGGCAAGTTAAAATTAATAACCCTGAAGAGTATAGCAAAATTGTTGCAATAGCAGCAATAGAAGGCATAAAAATTAATTCTCAGATGACATTAGAAGAGTTTAAAAGTGAATTGTATGAAAGTACCGTTACTAGAAAAACGTTAATTGATAAGATTTCAAATGCAGGAAATAAAGCTTTAAGAAGATAATTGGAGGGATAATAGTGGAAAATCTAAAAAGCAGAGTTGATAGTCTAATAAGTCAAGTTAATTCAATAAACTTGAAAATTACTGAAAAAGTTAAAAGCCTTGAAATTAAAGCACAAGGATTAAAGAGCAATATTGATGTTTTGATGCAGGATTTAGTTAGATATGACTTAAATGAGGATGTAAAAGCGCAGAATAAAACTGATGAAAAGATAAGTAAATTGAGGTTAGAACATAATGAAATAATGGCTAAAATTGAAGCATACAAGCAGGCTTCGAGTGGAAAAGATTTAATTATTAATGAATTGCCGGGATTATTTGATACCTTAAAAAAACAACTAAATGATAGAAATACAGAGGATTTAAATAATCACAATGAAGTTGAAAGGATAAATCAAGAAATATTATTGCTTCAAAATAAGAAAAAAGTTTTAATGGATCAGATGCAATTATCTTCCTACAGAGATTCAGTTGATAGGAGAGAAATATCAAGACTAATACCGTACCTGGAACCAAGACCAGTTGAGAAAAATAGCGAAGAAAATTATCTAAGAGCATTAGTAAATGGTGCTGATAGCAAAGCATTAGAAATGTATTTAGTAAAGCCAAGAGATACAAAACCTAATATACCATATCAAGGTATTCCAAAGATGACAACTAGAGAGATTTCAAAACAAACAAGACCAAAAGAAGTCAATGATCTTGAAAGATATCATCATTACAATTGGTAATATTTTAGTGGAGTGTGTATGATATAGCATACTCCTACAATCATTTTAATATCATGATTAAGGAAATAAGAAAAAATATGATGATATTAATGTAATATAAGTAATAACTATGGAATATTTTGGACTAAAAATCAATTTGTAGGTACTTCTACACGAAAAACTTTATTGCGCACGCCGATGGCCCGAAATATTTCTAGCTATAAAATTTTTTTAGGGCATTTCCTTCCCAAATAAGTGAGGTGTAAAAAATGGAAAATTATATAAATGCTACTGAAATGGCAAAATTATTGAGATTATCAGTGAGAAGAGTAAACCAACTTGTAAAAGAAAATATACTTAAAAAGGAAATTGACGGGAAATTTAATATTTATGAATCACTAGATTCATATTACTCTTATAAATTTAAATCTAACGAAGAGCTAAATTATGAAATCGAGCACACATTACTTGAAAAAGCTAAAAGAGAAAAGGCAGAAATAGAGCTAGAACAACTTAAAGGTAGTTTATTATATGCAATAGAGGTTGAGGAGTTAATGGCAAATATGATTTTAACATGTAAATCAAGGTTACTTTCTATACCTACAAAATGTGCAGCTAAAATCATAGGTAAAACAGATATTTCATTAATAACAAATGTTATAAAAAATGAAGTCTATGATGCACTTAATGAATTATCGCAAATTCCTGCTGAAAAACTAGGGGAAGAATCAAAGTAGCTATTATTATTTTAACTATAAGCGGGTGATTTTAGGTGACAAATGAGGAATTAGTAGAATTATACCAAAATGGAGATAAACAAGCCTTAAATAAGCTCATAGAAAAAAATATAGGTATAGTGTATAAGTTAGTTAATAAATTTTACGTAGAGGGTACGAATTCTATAGATAAAGAAGATTTAGAGCAGGAAGGATTTTTAGGATTAATAGCTGCAGCTGATAAATATAAATTTGATATTGAAAATAGAGCTAAATTTATTACATATGCTGTATATTGGATATACCAAAAGATACAAAGGTTTATTAATTCAAGGAATACGAATACAGAAACAAGTTTAAATTTACCTATATGGGAAGATGGAGAAACAGAGCTCCTTGATTATATAGAAGATGTAGACTATGGTTTTGAGAATGTAGAGAAAAAGCTATATTCGCAGCAGTTAAGGAAAGAATTAGATCAAGTAATGCGTGAACGACTAACATTGAAAGAAAGGGAGATATTAAAACTTCATTATGGATGGGATAAAAATAAAATCATGAATCCAGGAGAAATAGGAAGTCTATTTAAATGCACTTCTTCATCCATAAGGAACAATGAGAGTATCGCATTAGGTAAAATAAGAAGGTCTCCATGGGGAGTTAGAAAGGCGAAAGAACTCGCAATTAATAAATGCAGTAGCTCATTTAAATCTATACATAAAAGATTAGATTATTTAGATTGGGAAAACAAATATCTTAAAGATAGTGAGTTTGATAAATGGTGCAAAGAGTATATAGAAAAATATAATATGGAAGCGAGTGTAAATCACTAAAAAGTAGGAGGTGAAATTACGGATAGTTTTACTGTCAAAACAGAAAATATTGAAATTAAAGAAGAGGAAAAACAAGTTTATTTAAAAATATTAAATAGAATTCCGATTAAATATAAAAAAATTGCTGAAAATTATATAATTAAAAAGGTAGATGAAGGCAAAAGAATTGAAACGATTAAAGGATATTTTAATGATTTGATTCAATTTTTTAATTATTTAGACCTGAAAGAAATAGCTATATCTGATATCACTTCAAAAGAAATAGAATTGTTTAAGTCCAAACTATTGAGAGATGGATTAAAACCAAAATCTATCAATAGAAAACTTACGTCGATAAATCAATTTCTGAAATTTTTAGATGCCCAGGTAAAGATGCGAAAAGTTAAGGAGCAGAAGCAAAACTTTTTAAATGATGTAATAACAAAAGAAGAAATAGAAAAGATTTTAAAACATTGCAATATAAGAGATAAAGCAATTGTAATGACACTTTGGAAGACTGGCATGAGAGTTTCGGAGTTATTACAATTAAGGGTTAAGGATATAGGAAAAGACAGTATTGATATTGAAGGAAAAGGCGGTAAACATAGAGATATATTAATTACTGCTGAACTAAATGAAATTTTAAAAGAATATTTAAATGTTAGGTTGCCTACTGCAAGAAATGAGCTTTTTACTGGTGAAAGAGGAGCATTAAAAAGAGGATCAATTAATAAAATACTGTTTAAATATGCTAAGATTGCGAGAGTTAGAAAAGAAAAGGTTCATCCACACAACTTTAGACATGCATTTTGTAAAGCTCTTGCAGATAAAAAAGTTAGTATTAATATTATAGCAGATTTAGCAGGACATCAAAGCCTAGATACAACAAGAATATATACAAGAAATACTAAAAAGGAATTAATGAGGATAATAGAAGATATATAGAATTATTGATTAAGGGTACTCATGAAATGTGGGTACTTTTTATTTTTGTATACAGTAATATGAAAAAATGAATAAAAAGGAGGAATTTTTTGTTTTTTGTAGAAATATTGAACGAGTAAGGAGGCGAATTTTGAATGAAAAAATTAATATATGTATTAAGAAAGAGTCAACGAAATAATATGTATTATGCTATTTTTATAGCTCAAATTTTATTTATAGTGGCATATATCTTTGCAAGTAAGAATTTAGTAAAGCCTGCAGGAGCAGTTCAAGCTTTTTATTTTCTTTTTAAATATCCAGGAGAGTATTTCTTGTCAGTTTTATTTGGAATAGTTGCTTGGATAATCTGTTGTTGCATAATATTATCAGTTTTGCGTGAGGTACCAATAGTGAAGGAATTAACTGATGAAGATGATGGAAGAGTATACTATGATTATCGAAGATATGAGTATTTAGATGACATACCTAGGAATAAATATATAATATACATTATAATATCATTAGTTTCATTGATTATAAATTTTGTATTTGTAAAGTATCTATTTTCATTACTATTCTTATTAGCTATTGCTGTTGGTATAATGCTTTTATATGGATGGTTAAGTACTAATCGTTAGGTATATAGGTAAATAATAAAAAGCGTAGATAAAATGATTAATATTAAAGTGATTATTTTTATAAAAAGTGGTATAAATATTCAAAAGCACTTACTAAGTAAAAATAGGTGATTATTAATATTTTAAAGTGTTATAGAAGCACTAAAAAGTGTTAAAAAGTGTTTAAAATGCTTCACAAAAATTGAAAATTGTTATACAATATAGAAAAGACATTAATTAATAACACATGGACAAGCGTAAATGCTTGTTTTTTACATATTTAAAATTTGAAATTAATGTAATTGGCTACATATGGAGGTTTATTGTGAACAATAAAATAAAAGAAAGAAAAGATATAAAAATAATACCTAATGGATTTGGTATTAAATTAGAATCTGATAAAAAAGATTATAATTTTATTTTGACGTTTGGAGATATAGATAAAGATAAAAACAAAGCTGAGATTTTATCAGAAATACAACTTAGTAATATAGCCTTCAAAAATGTTTTCAGAGCAATACTCGATACTATTGAAGAATATCAAGATAAAACTGGAATTGATATATTTGAGCAAGTTATTGAAGAGTATGAGAAAGAAGGTGCCAATGATGCCGATTCAAAATAGATCGTTTGAATATTATGAAAAGGGCAATAATAAAGATAGATTAGGAGATATTACTTCAGTTAATACTACTAATAAAATATTGAATGACGATAAAATTAAATCTTGCAATGCACAGGAGTTGAGAAACTTAGTGCAGAAATTTAAAATTGCAAGAACCAAATCTTGTGTAGAGGATTCGGATTTTAAAAATGATTTCGATATGGTTGTACTTGATTGGGGGAGAAACTCTACAGAAATTCATGGAGATAATCGTATGGAGTTAAAAACAGACAGTTTTTTAAAAGAAATTGAGTTTGTAAATTCCTTAAAATGTAATTCTGATTTTATTAAAGCAATTATACTTAGAGAAGATAGTAATATTATATGGATAGTAATTAAAGAGACAAATTTTGGGGAAAATAAGAAGTATTTAAGAAGTGCTAGAGAATTTATAAAAATTAATGAATGTGATTTTAAAATAATTATTTTTGATGAAAAACAACTTGATGACATGTTTGAACAATTAGATACTTATGATAATTACAAGGTAATAGATTAAAGTGCCTAGTAAAAAGAAACATATTGAACAATATAAAAAAAATAAATCACTAGCAAATTCTAAATACATGAAACAAACACAGTTTAAGGACTGGAGAATAGTTATAATTTTTTATGCTGCTATGCATTACTTGGATAGTTCATATGCAGATGTAAATAATCACCCCAAGACTCATAAGAAAAGAAAAGAGTTTTTAGATATGACACCTCAATATGATGAAATTATTGATGAGTATGACAATTTGGAAATGTTAAGTAGAAAATCTAGATATGATTGCATCCAAATACTTGATAATGAAGTGACCGACGCATTAATCAATTTGACTTCAATAGAAAAATTTGTAAGTAAATTATCGAATTAATTACATTAGAATTATTGACCCCACTTTGACCACGGTTTTTATAAAAGTGTAATATTTAGCCTTGGTTAAATTGCTTTAAATGGCTTAAAATCATATGTAAAAGCTACGTTTTAAGCTATACTAATTAAGTGAAAATAGTAGGTGCTTTTAACATCACTTTTAAAACATTATAAAATTTAAAATAACTTAAAATGCTTTAAAATAAAACGAAATTACTTGAATAAACTAGAAATTAAATGATAATACTATAAAAATGATTGAATAGTAACTTTGTGAAACAATAAACAATAGTTTATAATTAATATAGAGTTATTATAATTATATTCTGTATTTTGGAGGTGAATAAAATGTTGAGAGCAAAAGAAGTTGCGAAATGGTTTTTGTTAAGAAACAAAGTAGAACAGGATCAAGATGAATGCGTTGAATCCATTTCGAATTTAAAATTGCAAAAATTATTATACTATGCTCAAGGTATTCACTTAGCAGTTACAGATGAAATTCTATTTGAAGAAGATATATATGCATGGAAACATGGTCCTGTAGTTCCAGATGTATATGATGAATATAAAGTAAATAAAGGAAATCCTATAGAAGTACTTGAAGATAAAAATAATTATGAACTTACTATAAAAGTTCAAAATGATAAAAAGGCTGCTGATACTCTTGAATTTGTATTTAACGAATATGGTCAATATAGTGCTTGGGGCTTAAGAAATATGACACATAATGAAAGACCGTGGAAAGAAACACCACTTCAAAATATTATTGATGTTAATCTTATAAAAGATTACTTTAGAGAAGAGGTTGTTGAAGTATAATATGGGGATTCAAAGGAAAAATATAAAATCTCAAAAGCACAAAATTGAAGAAATAAAGGGAAGTTATAAATTTTTATATATTAAATTTAACTTCTCTTTTTTATCTAATAATAAACAATATAATTTTGATAATTCTAAGATGACACAAAATATAAAAGCCGATATTTTAGACAGGATTATAGAATTATCTGAAAATACAATAATTTCCCTTGGAACATTGGGGAAAGAAAGAGGATTTGAAACTATAGAGGAAAGCAATATAAAGATTACTGCTAAGTACAGTAATAAATTTGATGATAATGAAGAGCGTGTACAAGCTTGTAGCGATAAATATTACGTCTTTAGAATATATCCTAATAATAATCCATACCCTGCGAGAATGATAGGAAAATGGGCAAGAGGGTTGTTATACATATTTTTTATAGATTTAGAGCATAAATATGTATAATTTTTTTAAGTAAGACCAATGTTGTAGTTAAAAATATAAAAATTAATTGACCCCACCTTGACCACGGTTTTTATAAAAGTGTAATATTTAGTCTTGGTTAAATTGTTTTAAATGGCTTAAAATCATATGTAAAAGCTACGTTTTAAGCCATACTAATTGAGTGGGTATATAAAAATTTATTATAAATTAAAAGAGCTGTTAACCACAGTTCTTTTTTATGCTTAAAATTTATAAAATTCTAATAGTACCAAAAATAGTACCAAACCCAATAAAAAAACCGTACCACAAAGCCTCTACATCTAAGTGATATGGTCTTTTATAATTATGTAATGTTGCCGATATTGGGAATGAATATTTTAGGCTAAATAAAAAGGAATTACATATTTTGTGTAGAATAAAAGAAAAAAAGGAGTGAGAAGATGAATAACGATGATATTTGGAGTGCTATCGGAGCTGTTATTGTATCTTTAAATAATAGCAAACCTAAAATAAAGCTTAGAGCATATAGAGATGGAAATTATTTATGCGATAAGAATATGAAGCCGATAAAGCATTGCGGGAAAGTTTTGGCCACTGTTGTTAATATAGGTATGTGACCAGTTGAAATAACTTCTATTGGGATAAGAATGCCCTACGGAAACTATGTCTCAACTGAAGAGGAAATGAAAAAACTTCCCAGGTACTTAAATCCAGGAGAGCAGGTAACCATATATTTTGAAATTCATAACTTTTCATTTAATCAACCTGAGAATAGATGTTTATTTTATCCAATTGATGTAAGCGGAAAAGTGTACTATCAGAAAGCAAATATTTTTTGGAAATTATACAGGTTCTTTTTTTGGAATTTTGGTTGGATTAGTCCTAAATATCGAGATCATAACAAATTTTGATATAGCCTTGTTGAATTTAGAATATATAAGGATGAAATTATAAATGAGATTTAAAAGAGCTGCTAACCACATTTTTTTAATGGGATGAGAATTATTTTACCCCCTTTTTTACCCCTTATAGCTTAAAATAAATAAGTATAGTTTAACATAACTTAAATTATAAAATGGCTATTTATAAGGGTTTGAAGCGTACGTAAAATCAACAAAATTTAATCATTGCAAATCTGAAGGTCGGGGGTTCGAATCCCTTTGGGTGCACCAAGAAAGCCTTGTGAATATTAATTTACAAGGCTTTTATGCAAATTAACAGAGATAAATATTTTATGCGATAGCATTATGAAATTTCGCAAATTTAAAATTATAATCAATATGAAATATATAAGAATAGTTGAATGTAATAATAATGATAAGCTAGCTAATATAATTTCTTGCTTAATATTTTATATCGGTGATATAATTATGGTAACAAAATGACTGTAAAACTTATAAAGGGTGTGTATAAAATGCCTAAGAAAAAAATAACTGATGATTTTATAATGTCTCCCAAAATAGATTTTGTATTTAAACTTCTATTTGGAGATGAAAAAACAAAGATTTATTAATATCATTTTTATGTGCTGTATTAAATCTTCCAGAGAGTGAGTTTGAGGGAATAGAAATCTTAAATACAGAATTATTTCGTGAATTTAAAGAAGACAAAAAAGGAATTTTAGATATAAGAGCTAAGAGCAAAGAAGGAAAGCAAATAGATATAGAAATTCAGGTATTGCCAACAGAATTTATGCCAGAAAGAACGCTATTTTATTGGAGTAAAATGTATACAATGCAAGTAAAACCTGGTGATACATATAATGAACTAAAAAAATGCATAACAATAAACATTGTAGATTTTATTTGCACACCATTAAAGAAAATTCATTCCAGTTATCATTTAAAAGAAGATGAAACTGGTTATATTTTAACAGATGTACTTGAAGTCCATTTTTTAGAAATTCCTAAATTATTTGATAAAGAAATTCAAATAGATGAAAATAGTGCTATTGTTCAATGGATGGAGTTTTTAGATGGCAAATCTAAAGGGGTGATGGAAATGCTTGCAAAGAAAAATGAAAGCATAAAAAGAGCATATGATTTACTTCAAATTATAAGTAAAGATGAAAAAGCTAGAATGATTTATGAAGCAAGAGAGGCAGAGCTTCGAGATCAATTAACAAGAATTAAATCTGCTGAAGAAAAAGGTATCAACATTGGGGAAGATAGGAAGGCAATTAGTATAGCTGAAAAAATGATAAAAAGAGGAAATTCAGTAGAAGATATAATTGATTTAACAGAACTTTCAAGGGATAAGATATTAGAGTTAAAGAAAAAGCATAGTAATTAAAAATAACACAATTGTAACACAACGGGAGTAAAGAAATATAAGTTTCAATAATTTTATATAAGGAATAGACACCTAAAAACGACTAGAAATAAAGCTTCAGAAGATACAATAAAAAAGCTTAAAGTGTACGTCAAGGTTTCTAAAGGTCGGGGGTTCGAATCCCTTTGGGTGCACCAAAGAACCTAGAAATATCAATGTTTCTAGGTTCTTTTACTATCATGTTTTTTGTTGCGATAAAAAATTTTTTTAAACTTGTAACGAATGTCTATTTTATTGCACTTATTTATTAGGGAGGTGGAAACTTGGAAAAGCAGGATATGGAAATTATATATCATAATAATTTAAGAACAGTATATAAATATTTGTTCTGCTTAACACATAATGCCGAAATTTCAGAAGAATTAACTCAAGAAACCTTTTATCAAGCTACAAAAGGAATAAAAAATTTCCGTGGTGATTGCAAAATTTCTGTATGGCTTTGTCAAATAGCTAAAAGATTATGGTACAAAGAACTAGGAAAGAAAAAAAATACAATAGTACCACTTGAAACTATAGATAATGAAATAAAGTCACAAGACGACATTGAAAGAGATTACCTAATAAATATTGAAAAAGTTGAAATATTTAAATTACTACATAATTTTGATGTGATCACTAGAGAAGTAATGTATCTTAGATTGATGGGAGAATTGAGTTTCGCTGAAATTGGAGATATTATGGGCAGAAAAGAAACATGGGCAAGAGTTACTTTTTATAGGGGAAAACAAGAATTAGTGAAAGGAAGAGAGAAATGAATCAAAAAATTGATTGTGATATTATTAAAGATTTATTGCCACTATACATTGATAATATGACCAGCTCCAATTCTAATCAATGTATAGAGGAACATTTAAAGTCATGTGATGCTTGCAAAAAAGTATATGAAGAAATGGGACAAACTATTTCTGTTGAAAAAGCTCCTGAATTACAGAATTTTAAAAAATTTTTATACAAGACAAAAATTATGTATATCATAATAGCCTTGTTAGCAGTAGGTATAATCTCTATTGGAATTTGCCTCATAGTTAACTTCGCAGTAGAAAAAAGACTTTCATGGTCTTTAATTGCAGGTGGAGGTATAATTTTTTCCTATGTAACTGGATATGTTTTTCTAATGTCAAAAAAGAATAAACTAGTAAAAAGCTTGTTATGCATTTCCTTATGCATAATTCCTCTTTTAAGCATAATACAATTTACGTTGTATAATATAATGGGATTAGGTTTCCTTTGGCTTTGGAGTATTGCAATTCCAATTACATTTCTATGGCTTAGTATATTATGGGTTGGAATGTTATTTAGGTCATTGTTCAAACTTAATATATTTTATTCCGTAGCTATTATAGCATTTTTAAGTATACCTGGAAATTTAATAACTAATATGCTTGTTAATCCTAATAAAAGATTAGAGGATTTTATAATCAATGGTTTTACAAATGCTATTGCTGCAATTGTATTATTGGCTATTGGGATTTATGTTCAGAAGAAGGCTAAAAAATAATATAAAATATTGTTTATAATGAAAATGTGTGGCAAAAAAATGGATGAAAAGAAATCTAAAAGGGTGATGGAAATGCTAGTAAAGAAAAATGAAAGCATAAAAAAAGCATATGATTTACTTCAAATTATAAGTAAAGATGAAAAAGCTAGAATGATTTATGAAGCAAGAGAGGCAGAGCTTCGAGATCAATTAACAAGAATTAAATCAGCAGAAGAAAAAGGCATCAATGAAGGTATAAACATCGGAGAAGATAGGAAAGCAATTAATATAGCTGAAAAGATGATAAAAAGAGGAAACTCTGTAGAAGATATAATGGATTTAACTGAACTTTCAAAAGAAAAAATATTAGAGCTGAAGAAAAGGCAGAGTAATTAAAAATAACACAACCATAACACAACTGGAGTAAAAAAATATAAGTTTAGATAAGTTAATATAATGAATAGACACCTAAAAACGACTAGAAATAAAGCTTCAGAAGATACAATAAAAAAGCTTAAAGTGTACGTCAATGTTTCTGAAGGTCGGGGGATTCGAATCCCTTTGGGTTCACCAAAAGCGTTCGTACAAGCCAATTTGCAGAAATGTGAGTTGACTTGTATTTTTCTTTTTTCGCCAAAATAATTAATGACATCTTTATTCATTATAAAGATGTCATTAATATGAGATATATATGCACATTATGATATATTTACTCATAGGATTTATGCAATACTTCTTCAATAAACACTCTAACAAGTTTTTCGTCGAATTGGATTCCTGCATTTTCCTTTAATTCTTTAATAGCTTCTTCTTCTGACAAAGCAGCACGATAACTTCTTTCGCTTATCATAGCGTCATAAGTATCTACTATAGCAATAATTCTTGATTGAATAGGAATTTCCTCACCTTTTAATTGTTTTGGATAACCAGTTCCGTTCCATCTTTCATGGTGGGCTAAAACATACTCGGACATTTCAGACATTTCGGCTACAGTAGCAAGTATTCTATATCCAATTTCAGGATGTCGCTTGATTTCATCAAACTCTTGCTCGGTAAGTTTTCCAGGTTTATTAAGAATATATTCTTCTATTGCTATTTTTCCTATGTCATGCAATAATCCAACAGTTCTTAATTCATTTACTTCGTCCTGTGACAAATGTAGTGCCTGAGCCATTTCTTCACATAATTTAGAAACTCTATGGGAATGGTTTTCTTCTCTTTTATTTTTTTCATGAAGAGTTGTCATTATTGTTCTTACTGCTTTTCCCCTTAACCCTTGACTTTCCAGCAATTTCTTTTTGTACATGTTGCTTTCTGCCTTGTTAAATACCTCTATAATGTTTTCGTTTATATTTTTCTTCACTTCATATCCAAATGAAACAGATAAATCAATGCTTTTTACACTTTCTTTATTAGTCAATTTTTCAATGTTATCTAATACTTGGCTGACTTCATTATTATTTGTTTTAGGCAATATAACAACAAATTCATCACCTGCAAGTCTTGCGACTATATCTTGTTCTCTACAACCATTTTTTATTACTTCTGCAACCTTTTTTATTAATTCATCACCTCTAACATGTCCAAAAGTATCGTTGATAAGTTTTAATCCGTTAACATCCGCCATTATTATTGCTAAAGGCAAGTTTTCTTCATTATTAAGTTTTTCTAATTGTTCTTCAAAAAATCTTCTATTATATAGTCCTGTTAATTGGTCGTGGTAGCTTAGATATTCTAATTTTTGCTGAAGTTTTTTTCCTTCTGAAATATCGTTAACAATTACTGCAAGTTGAAGTTTTTGAGGTCTGTAGGCGGTTACTTCATGGAAGTAGCCAGTCTTTTTATAATAATCTTGATAGTATACAGACTCACCTGTTTTGACTACATTGTTTAATTTTTCTATAAATACATCTTCTATATGGGAATGCAACTCGCCGATAGTTTTTCCAATAGATTTTTCTGTTATTAATCCGGTTAAATTTTCATGACTTCTATTTGCACCTATTAATTTATAACTTTTAACATCATCATCCATGCTAGTGCCTTCGTAAAGTGCTACACCTTGCAGCATCTCATCTACAAGAGTTTTATATTTGTTTTCGCTTAACTTTAATTGAATTTCATTTTCCTTATCTATAGTAATATCTCTCGATATAGCTAAAACTTCGTTTTCATTATTTTTTACCATTCTAAGGTTAAAATATTGTCCTTGAAGCTCATACTCAAACATTTCTAAAGTTTCATATTTCAAAACTGACTGTATTTTTTCAAAAGCAATTTCTGAAATATTTTTTGGTATTACATCTAAAATGCTTTTGCCAATGAATTCATCCTTTGGAACGTACAGCTTACTTTTGTCACTAACCATGCAATCTGTGAAAATACCATTTTTATCAAGAGTAAACATTAAGTCAGGTATTGCATTGATTATTGCTGAATTTTTTTGCTCATTTATTCTTAACTTTTCTTCACTTTCGGATAGTTTATCATATTGAACTCTAAGCTCTTCTTCGGCTGCTGTCAATTGCTCTACATATGCTTGGAGTTCTTCATTTGAGGCTTGTAATTCCTCCTCGGTTGCTGTTAACTGTTCTACATATGCTTGAAGTTCATCATTTGACGCTTGTAATTCTTCGTTATTTTCATTAAGTTTGTTTTCCATTAAGTTAACTTTTTTTAAAAGATTATTTATCAATTTAAATAGTATTAAAGCTGTTATTAATACAAAAAAAATTCCTTTATATGTATTGAAGTCTAAAAGCATTTTGTTGTTATAAGAAATTTTAAAAGCAATTCTATCCGATAGGTATATCCAAAGGATACCTATAAAAGCATATAGAATACATATTTTCGCTGATTCAAAATTGAGTCTGTTTTTATTATATAATTCATGAGTGATTTTTCTTTTTATAAATTCCAACATTTTACATCACCTGCTTCGTAAAGTATCATCAAATTTTAAATTTTCAAACTATTATTTTGACTATTAGAATTCAGTATTTAACCTAAAAGTAACATATATAAACAAAAACCTAAATTAATTGGAAGCATACATTAACAATAAATAAATGCTACTAATTTAGGTCTTACTTACTTAAAAAATGATGGTATAATATTATGAAATCATAGTATCACAGTAAATATAAATGTGCAATGGAATTAGAATTTTTTTATAATATTTTAGTTGTATTAAATAATGATAGGAAAATATGAGAAATACATTATTAAAAAGGAAAATATTACTGACAACAGCCAAGCTTTTATGGGGCAAAGATAATGGATTCTCAAAATAGAAAAAATAAATATATCAAATAAAAATGAAAATTTAAAATTCCAGCCATTATGATAGGTTATTCCTTTGTATTTGAGCATTATAAGTTCTATTGAAGAATATAATAGTACCCATAAAAAAATATAAATAAATTGTTTTTTACCTTTAGGATAATTTGATAAATACAATATTGTTGTACATGGAAATACAGTAAAATTTAATACTAAGGTTATTACTGCATCATCATATAAAATATTTTGAATAGGCCAAAGCGGCTCAAGGCTCCATTGATGCGAGTTTCTGTATATTACAAGATGAATAAGGTTACATGTAATAAAGAAAAGAATTGTTGGATAATATTTTTTTGTATTTGACCAATCTGCCCATATAAAAGATGCTATTGCAAAAAATATAATAATAATAATTCTTATCATAAAATAGACACCACACTTAAATCTAGTATATAATTTATTTTTCTCAAAAGAATGAATTATATACTAGATTTAAAAAATTTATAAAAAAACTCATAAATCAATTATTTAAATCGATTTATGAGTTTTTTATTATGCTTCTTTATTTTTTAATAAGAAGGTGAAAATTAAGCCAATAAATGCTAGTATAGCAGCAGCTAAAAATAAATTAGAAAATCCTTTATTTAAAGTTGTTTGGAACGTATTTTCAATTTGAACTCTTACGCTATCAACAGAATTTAAATAGTTTGTTTTGAAGCTAGCTATTATTGGATCAAAATTCATTTTGCTATTATGAGTTTGTGCTACTAATTGAGCTTTTATCATAGGTGACACTTTATCTAGCATTGAGGAAGTAAAGTTTTTAACTAAGGTAAATATAGTTGTAACATCTGCATTTTGAAATCCTGATAATGCTTTTGAGGATACGCTTCCTCCAGAAAATGAAGAAGTAATGTCAAAAGCTCTAGTGGTACCTTGGCCAGTTGGAATATTAACTTTTGGAAGTATATGCATAATATTATTGCCAACATTTTGTCCAGCAGCGGATATGAAACCAACTAAAATATTTGGGGAAATAGCTACACCTATACTTCTTACTAGTGACAAGGTAGACTGAGCAGAACTGGTTTCAGATTTATCAACATAGCTTTGCATTAAATAATTTAATGGTGTACCCATAGTAAAGCCCATTCCAAGTCCCATGAATGCAAGTCCCAGAATTAAAGACCAAGTACTAGAAGTAGAAGTTGTTATTAAAGCTAATACTAATGTTCCAATAGCTGTTGAAGTGAAACCTAATATTAAAATAAGCTTTGCAGAATATTTATCAATAAGTTTACCTCCTAGTGGTGCAGAAACGCCACTAAAAATTGCCATTAGGGTTACTAGATATCCACCATTACCTGTTTTAATTCTTAAAACATTTTCGCCAAATTGAGGTACAAAAACTACACCCATCATTCCGCAGCCAACTATAAAGCTTAAAATTAAAGTAATAGCTATATTTCTGTTTCTAAAATATTTTAAGTTTATAATAGGGTCTTCAGCTTTCTTTTCAATTATTATAAAAATAGGTATTAAAATTATAAATGCTATAAGATAAGGATATACATTTGGTTGTACAATGCTATTTTTAAAGTTATGAAAATCTAATTTAGTTAAGCCATACATTAGTGATAATATTAATAAACTAGCAGCGAAGCTTCCTAAAATATCCATTTTTTTAGAAGGAGAAATTGTATCTTCATCTTTAGAAATTAATGATAATATTATTACTAAAATACATATTGGTAAGTTTATAAAAAATAGTATTCCCCAATGATTTACACCAAAGGTATCTAGAACTGCTGAGCCTACAGTTGGTCCTATTGTTGTAGCTATACCGAAGATGGCACCAACCATTCCAAGGGCAGAACCTCTTTTTTCTGGTGGAAAGCTTTCCCCTATGAAAGCTGTAGCTATTGGCATAATGCCTCCACCACCAATTGCCTGAATTACTCTAGCTGTTAATAAAAAGCTAAAGCTGTCAGAGTAATTAGATAAACCACATAGTAACGATCCTATTCCAAAAATTAGAATGCTGAAGGTGAATATTTTCTTTTTACCATACCTATCAGCTATTTTTCCAGATATAGGCATTGAAACGGTATAAGCAAGAGTATAAATTGTGATTACCCAAATGCTTGTACTAGATGTTAATTTTAATGAATCTGCAATTACGGTTCTGGCAGGTGAAACAATACCAGTGTCTAAAGCTCCAATAAGAATTCCTAATAAAAATGCAATTAACATATAACTTCTTTTTTTCATAAAATACTCCTTTCTGAACTTTGTTCATTTCAAATTTTAAAATAAAACATTTAGGAACATCCTAAATGTAATAGGTTACGAAAGTTTCATACAACTATATAGTTCATCAAAGGTTAAAAATTTTTCCCGACAAAGATTAACTAAATTTGCAACTATAAAATAAGCTTCCTTATCTAACGGGACGTCACAATTTAATTCACCTATGCCTTTATGATATTTTAAAATAGTTTCAATAGATTTATAAATTGGATTCATTATATCTTTTCTATCATATCGGCTTTCTTTGCTGCTATATGCCATTTCCATAAATATACCCATATAATTTTTTAAAAATTCATTTATATTTTCATATATTTCATATATTTTTGTTTTTAAGGTGCAATTTTTAGTTTCTAAAGATTTAACATTCGTTATTACTTGATTCCAATCTTCTAAAAAAATAGCTATAGCCAAATTGTCCTTGTTTGGAAAATAGTTATAAAGTGTTCCGACGCCAACACTGCATTTTTTAGCAATATCTCTCATATTGAAGTTTTCATAGCCATCTTTTATAAGCATGTGTTTTGCTTCAATAACTATTGTTTCTTTTAAATTTGGAATTATCTTTGGCATCTTAAACACCTCTTTCTGAACTATGTTCATATTATAATATATATGAATCATAAAATCAATAGTTTTTAATAATAATGATGATAATTGTAATAATATCCATTTGGTCTATAATAATGTGGAAATGACCAATAAGGAACAGGTATAATTGGTGTAAAATAAAATGGTGGATATGGTGGCAGAACCTTTGGTTGCTTTGGATAATCATATAAATATCTATCATAAACTGTGGTAGGAGAATGTTTTAATTCCTCATTGCTGTATTCATCTCTTGCATTAAAATTGTTATTATCCGAATAATAATTATAAAACATAAATTCCTCCATAAAGTACATTCAATAATATAATATGAAATCCTAAAAATTAGGTTACTAATTAGATTTATTTTTTTTTAGATGCCTTAAACAAGTATGAAAATCATGTTATAATAGAATAATAATTCTATACATTTGATGAAGGTGTGAAAATATGAACGAAGATGTCAAGTTTAGAAATCGGCTTTTTCAAGCTCTAGAGCATGAGGATGTAAGAGATGCTTTAAAAAAAATAATGACAGAGTCTAAAGAGGAAAAAAGTGAAGTTGAGGATTCAAAGGAAAATTTGCAGCGGTGGAAAAACAAATATGAAAGCTTGGAATTTTTAAAAAATGAAGTAGACATTAAATTGAGTGAGGCTTTAGAAGAAAAAAGTGAATTGATTAAAAAAATACATATTTTAAATGAAGAAAAATTACAATTAGAATTTAGACTAAAAGCTGCCTTGGAAGAAAAAAATATTACTAAAGAAAGATGCGAAAAGCAAGAATTTATATTAAAAGAAAACGATATAAAAATAAAACAGCTGGGTAATAGGTTTAAAGAAATAGAAGATGTATATAACATATATACCAGTCTTTCGGAGAATTCAATAAATTCCTTGAATGCTATATTTAAAGGCGATACTATAGAGGAGTTTATATTTTGTGGCGTTCAGCTTGATACGATAGAAGCTTTATGGGAGTTTAGTAAGCGAGAAATTTTAGAAGGAAGAATGGAAGAGGTTAAAGCTTTGTATAGTATTTTTACTTATTTTTTAAATGCATATAATAAGGTACATGAAACTCCAATTTATGGTATACATAAGGTTAGTATAGGTGAAAAATTTGATGAAGATAAACATATTAGGAGTTTAGGTGGAAAGGTTTCAGGAAATATCACGGAAGTTATTTTTAAAGGATATACAAATATTAGAAATGGTAAAATAGTAAAAAAATCTATAGTAAGAGTTTAAATTAAAATTAAAGGGAAAAGGTGATAAACTTGGATACAAAACTTGTTAGGAACGTACAAATACAGGAAAATGAATTAATAAGTGTTTTAGATAGCTTTGCAAGTAATATCGATGAAAACATAAGTGATTTGCTAAAAGATGAAATTCAGGATATTAAAAGCAAATGTGATTTTGTTTTAGAAGGAGTAACAGAACTTTTGAAAGATAATTGGGTATATATTGGGAATAAAGGGGTATATTATATAAATGAAATAGCATCTATCCATCCTGATTTGTATGATTATGAATGTGAAATAAGAAATACAAATTACCCCTTTGACAAGGCTAATTTGAATTTAAAATTTAATGGCTTTGAAGGTTCATTAATGTCACCAAAGGAAATAAAAAAAATATATCAAAAAGAAAGTGGTCTACCTTTTGAGGTTAATGATGCATTGGGGCTAAGTGTAAATGATATATATTATTCATGCATAGCATATGAAGACGAAGAAAAGTATTTTTACTATAAATTCAAAAATGAAACTATGTATGAGTTTGGACGTTATGGTTTTGGAGATGCATATGTTGTACCTATATATAGGCTAAATGAAAAGGATAGTGAGAAGCTAACAGCAGCAAAAGTTATAGAATTGTGGTTAAAATATGACTTGATTCCTGTAAAGTTGCCAGATGATGTTAAAGAAACTTTTGTTGACTTCATTAAAAAGTTATATGATAAGAACCCGGAATATTTATTATTTACTGAAGACTATATGGAAATTAATTTAAAAATGGTATTGATGGATATTTATAAAGGAGGGTTAACTTTAGAAGCAAATGGCACTACTTTAAGCAGAGAATACATTTTACAAAATGCTAAAAAGCCTGGTGAGTTTAAGATGGAAAATGTTTCAACTGAAGATGTAATTAATAAATTGCTAAATTGTGAGAAAACAAGAGCAGATATAGAAAGCTATGATGCTAAAATATTAAGTGATCCTAACAGAGGACATTGGGATTTATGGGAACAGGAAGTTAATAGTGAAAGCTATTGCGTAGAGCTTAATAAAGAATTAGTTGCTAGAAATCCAATTTCAGATATTAAAGATGGTGGAATAATTGGTATTGATTTTGGTACCAAGAGTACAATAGTTGCTTTCCAAGGAGAAAGTGATTATACACTTCCAATGAGAATTGGCATGGGACAATTTGTAAAAAAAATTGAAGCTAAGCATTATGAAAATCCAACGGTTATGGAATTTATCAACATCGATAGTTTTTTAAAAAAATATAGAAGCAAAGAAGGAAGACCGGAAACATTATGGGAAGATTTAACAATATCTCATACTGCTTTCAACAGCCTTATGGAAAGCAGCAGTGAAGATTATTATGCATTTTTTAGTGAATTAAAACAATGGGCAGGAGACAAAAAAAGACAGATTAGGTTGAGGGATAAAAAAAATAGGGATATTTTGTTGCCATCATACATAAATCTAACGGAAGAAGATTTAGACCCTATAGAATTATATGCTTATTATATTGGACTATACATAAATAATATGCATAACAGCAACGGAATCTATTTAGACTATATTTTATCTTTCCCAGTTACATATGAAATGAATATAAGAAATAAAATTATTGAAAGTTTTTCAAGAGGAATAAAAAAGTCCTTACCTATTACAGTATTGAGAGACAAAGAAGTGATGAGTAAATTTAGGGTTGTAGCAGGTGCTAGTGAACCAGCAGCATATGCAATATGTGCTTTAGAGGAATATAAATTTGAACCAACTGGTGATGAAAAAGTATATTACGGTATATTCGATTTTGGAGGCGGAACTACTGATTTTGACTTTGGAATGTGGAGAGAAGCAGGTAATAAAGAAAGAAGATATGATTATGTGATAGAACAGTTTGGTGCTGGCGGTGATCAATATCTTGGTGGTGAAAATTTACTAGAATTATTAGCATTTGAAATATTTAAGGATAATCAAGATAAGTTAAGAGAAAATGCAGTAACGTTTGTGCTCCCTCCAGAATGTAAGAGATTTGCTGGAAGTGAAATACTATTAAGTGACTCTCAGGAAGCTAAAACAAACATGAAGCAGCTTATGGAAAAATTAAGACCCTTCTGGGAAAATCATAAAGGCAATGAAAAGGAATTTGAAACTGGAATAATTAAAGTTAATTTATTTGACAAAGTAGGACAACCGAAGCTTAATTTTGAACTTTCAGTAGATAAAGTAAAGCTTGAAGACATACTATATGAAAGGATTGAAAGAGGAGTTATTAACTTTTTTGAATCCTTGAAGGTAGCATTTGATTTTCCAAAAACTAAAGATATAAAAGAGGTTAAAATATTTTTAGCTGGAAATTCTAGTAGGTCTCCAATTGTTCTCGAACTTTTCAATAAATATATTGAAAACGAAACAAAAAAAATTAATGAGATTAATGGTACAAAAGGAGATTATTTTGAAATTTTGCCTCCATTAGGAACAGAAGAAGCTTATGATAAGATGATAGAAATGGGCTTAGAAGTTGACAGAGATACAATAACAAAGCCATCAGGAAAAACTGGAGTAGCTTTTGGACTAATTAAAGGAAGAAAAGGCGGAAAAATAAAAATAATTGACAGAAACATAGCTGGTGATGAAATTAAGTTTAAATATTTTGTCGGCTATAATAAGAAAAATAAGTTTACCGTTATAACTGATAGAGAAATAAACTACAATGAATGGTATTATTTTATAGATGCTTCAGAGGAAGATTTTGAAATTTACTATACAAACCATCCTATTGCTAGCGGCAACTCAATGGATATAAAAACTGTGAATAGAAAGAAACTTAGAATTAGTAAAACTAATGAAGATGCAGGAGTATTTGTTAGAGCAAAAGGACCTACACTTTTAGAATATGTTGTTGCCTTTGAGGATGGAATCGAAAATAATGAATATTTAAATGAAATTGAGACTGTTGATTTAAATTAAAACAAAAGAACAATGGGGAAGGCCATAATTATTTTATGGCAAACCTCATTGTTTTTTAAAAATATCAAATATTAATATAAGCATTAAGCTTTTCTAAAAACAATTCAGAAAGTCTTGAGATGCTTTTTTCGTGTACTAAATAGGAAAAGTATCTATTATATTGTGTATCTGTGGGTAAAATTTTTACTTCATTACTGCTTTGTGCCTTTTCAATAACTAATGAAGAAATAAAAGTTACTCCTAATCCATTTTTTACTGCTTCTTTTATAGCAAAGTTACTTCCTAAAATAATAAAGTTTTTAGGAGAAATTCCTTCAGAATTTAAAAAGGCTTTTAAGTTCTCACCAGTACCAGAGCCTTCTTCCCTGTGTATCCATGTAAGATTTGATAAATAGTCCTTAAAGTTTAGATTTTTATCATTATTAAAATGCAGAGGTGTAACAATTACCATATTGTCTTTATAAAAGTTTGTGGATTTATAATTGCCTATAGGAATAGTCCCTTCTATTAATGCAATGTCTATATCATAATTTTTAAACTTTTCATATATCTTGTGAGTGTTTTCAATAGTTACTTCAAGCTTTACGTTTGGATAGTCCTTAACAAATGCACCTAATACAGACGGAAGTAAAAATTCGCCGATGGTCATGCTGGAGCCAATTTTAAAAGTTCCGCAAATTGAGTTGTTGTAATTATCGATTTCTTCCTTAGTATCGTTTATTATATTAACAATTTGTTTGGCTTTTTTATATAATATTTCGCCAGTTTGTGTTATTGTTATAGTTTTTTGTTTGCTGGAACGTTCAATTAATCGGCTATTAAATTGCTTTTCTAAAGCTAAAATGTGAAGGCTTACACTTGGCTGAGAAATATTTATTTGTTTTGCTGCTTTAGTAAAGCTTTTTTGTTCAACAACGGAAATAAAAGTTTTTAATTCTTCTATCATACAGTTCACCTACCTATTAAAAATTCTAATCGTATTAATTAAAAATATATATTATACTTATCGTTTAAATGGAAGTATACTAAAGTTATATATTTGTATTTGAAAAGAGGTAATTTTATGGAACAATTAAATGAAATATTATTAAGTGAAGTAGAAGGCTTTAGAAAAGCAGGTCATAAGTTTTTAAATGGAGAAATTACTAGAGCAGAATTTAAAGGCATATCTGGTGGAATGGGTGTTTATGCTCATAGAAGCGGCAAAGAATTTATGATAAGATTTAGAACACCTTCAGGTATAGCATCTATTGATGAATTAAAGTTTTTATATGACTTTGCAAATAAATTTAATTTAGAATCTATCCACTTTACAACAAGACAAGCAGTTCAGCTTCATGGAATATCTATTGATGAAGCTTGCGATTGTATGATTGAAGGAATCAATAACAACTTTTACACTAGAGGTTCTGGCGGAAATTTTCCAAGAAATGTTGCTATGAGCCCATTAAGTGGAGTTGAAGTTGGAGAAGTTTTTGATGTTTCGCCATATGCTTTAGCTGTTAATAAGCATTTTATGAAGAAAATAAATAGTTATAAGCTTCCAAGGAAATTCAAGGTGGCCTTTTCTAGTAGTGATACAGATGAATCTCATGCAACAGTTGCAGATTTAGGCTTTATGGCTGTATTAGTAGATGGTGAAAAATACTTTAAGGTATACATAGGTGGTGGTCTTGGTAGAAGTCCAAGGGCGTCTATTCCTCTAGAAGGCTTAATAAAAGCAGAAGATATTTTATTTCATGTAGAAGCAATTACAGATTTATTTATTAATGAAGGAGATTATGAAAATAAATCTAGAGCAAGAATTAGATATATAGTGGAAAGAATGGGAGAAGACCAATTTGTAAAATGTTATGAAGGTTATTTAGAAAAGTCACTTTCTAAAGAAAACTTAAAAGTTAAGGTAGAAAGTAAAGTTTATAATAAAAAAGGGTCAAATACTTCAATGAAAAATCCAAGACTGATTTCACAAAATAAGGAAGGTCTTTATAGTGTATATGTTCATCCTACGGGAGGTATATTGAAGCTAGAAAATTTCAAAGAAATTTTAGATTTTATTGAAGCTTTAGAAGATGTAGAATTAAGATTATCTATGTCAGAAGGTTTTTATATTAGAAATCTTAATGGTGAAGAGGCAGAAAAAGTGATTTCTATGACAAATTCATATAGTGGTGAAAATGCGTTGCAATATTCAGTAGCATGCATTGGTGTACCTATTTGTCAAATGGGAGTGCTTGAAAGTCAAAAAACTTTAAATGATGTAATTAATTATTTTAAAGAAAAGAATTTTACTAAAGATATTTTACCTAGTATTCATATATCCGGCTGCCCAAATTCTTGTGGAGTACATGAAATTGGACAAATTGGTTTTTGCGGTAAAAAGAAAAGAGTTAAAGACAAGCTTATCGATGCATTTGAACTTCATTTAGGAGGAGCTATTGGAATAGAAAAAACAAGGCTTGGAAAATATTATGGAGATTTGAAAGCAGAAGAAGTTCCTGAATTTTTATATAAATTAGCATTAGAAATTGAAAAGAGTGGAAAAAGCTTTGACGATTTCATTGTGCAAAAGGATGATATATTAAATAAAATTTTAGAAAAATATTTGATATGCTCATAAGAGCGTATCAAATATTTTTTTTTATAGAATTGTGTCTTTAATTATAATGTAAAAGTCTTGTTTTATCTGATATAATATATTTAATATTTTTTTAATAAATTTGCATAGGAGTATAACATATGAATAAATTTATAACAAATAGTAAGAACGATAAAAAAAAGGAATTGTTACATAAAGGTTTTGAAGTTGGGATATTAATAAAAGGAATTGATGGTATACTGGAAATTTTAGGTGGAATTATAATGATTTTTTTAAGTCCAGCTAGAGTTAGTCAAATTGTAACTTTTGTGACTCAAAAGGAATTAACAGAAGATCCTACCGATTTGATTTCCAATTATTTAGTAAAACTGAGCTCAAGTTTTACAATTAACTCTCAATATTTTGCTGTATTTTATTTTGTATCTCATGGATTAATTAAATTAATTTTGGTAATACTATTATGGAAAAGAAAAATTTGGGCTTATCCTTTAGCAATAGTTTCATTGATTTTATTTATTATTTATCAGTTGTATGAGTTTTATTTATCTCATTCGATTTTTATGATCATACTTACTGTATTCGACCTAGCAATGATTGTTTTAACCTATTTTGAATATAAAAATTATAAGCTAAAATTAGATTAATATAAATAGAGGTGTGACTTTTGAAGACTGTCAAAAAAGTAATAATCTTAGTTTTGATAGTAATTGTATTTTCTACAATTATTGCTATTGTAAAAACTAGCAATAAAAAGGCTATAATTAATAACGATATTAAAATTCATTATATGGATGTAGGTCAGGGTGACAGTGAATTGATTGAATGCGGGAATGAAGTTATGCTAATCGATACTGGAACAAACGAATCTGAGAGCGCACTTATTGGTTATTTGAAGTCTCAGAAACTAAAAAAAATAAATTATTTAGTTTTAACACATCCTCATGAAGATCATATTGGTGGAGCAGCTGAGGTGATTGAGAATTTTGATATAGGTGAAATTATAATGAATAAAAAGAGTACGAATACAAAAACCTATAGAGCTATGATAAATGGGATTAGACAAAAAAAATTAAAAGTGAAAATGCCGCATTTAGGGGATAGCTTTAAATTAGGTGGTGCTAATTGTATAGTATACGGCCCAGTAAATCCTATAAGTGACGATTTAAATACTTATTCTATCGTTTTAAAAGTTACCTATGGTGAAAATAAGTTCTTATTTACTGGTGATGCGCAAAGTAGTAATGAAAATGGAATGATTAGTAACGGTTATGATTTATCAGCTGATGTCTTAAAGGTTGGACATCATGGTAGCCGTACATCAACTTCTGATGAATTTTTACAAGCAGTAAATCCTAAATATGCTGTTATTAGCTCTGGAAAAGGAAACGATTACGGGCATCCTCATGAAGAAACTATGGAAAAATTAAAAGCTAAAGATATAAAGGTTTATAGAACTGATGAAAATGGCACAATTATCTGTGAAGGTGATGGAAAAGACATTAAATTCAATTGCACAACTGGTGACTACAAAAGTGGTAATAGTATTGATTAGGAGATATTTATGAGGTACATTATAGACAGATTCGAAGAAGATTTAGCAGTTTGTGAAGATGAACACAAAAAAATTATAAATATTTCTAGAAAAAAATTGCCGATGAGATCAAAGGAAGGTGATGTATTAGAATTTGATGGTAAAAGCTATATAGTAAATTATAATGAAACTTTGAAAATAAAACTTGATATAGAAAAATCTTTAAAGAAAATATGGAAATAAAAAAGGCACACGGCGTAATATTTGTGAGCCTTTTAAAATCTTTTGAAAGCTTTCATGAGTAATATTATTCCCATAATAATTAAAAATATACAAGTAATTTAGACGAATTTGAAAGGACACTTATTTACTATTCTAAATCTAGTTGTATCTAATAAGGAAAGGTAATTTTTAAATCGCATATTTAATATATCCCAATTGAGGTTGTGAAAGAAGGTATTAATGTATTTCTTTCTGTCAGTGCCAAAATCGATAAAATAAGCGTGTTCATATACGTCTAGTACGATTATTGGATAGCACTGCCAAACAGCACCTTTATCATGAGAATCACTTCCAAAAACATGAAATTTATTATCGATTGAATCTAAAGCAACTATTGCCCAGCCTCGCATGGATAAGCCAACATCGGTAAAATAAGAAATAAAGTTATCGAAAGACGTAAATTGAGTTGAAATTGCGTTTAGGAGAGGTCCATATGGAACTTTATTTCCACCTGTCATATTTTCAAAATACAGGTTATGAAGCTTTAAACCATCTAAGGAATATGTTTCGCTAAGCTTTATGCTTCGCATTTTTGAAAAGGTTGGGTTGCTGTCTTGATACTCTTTTGTGGAAAAAGGAATATTCCATATTTCATTTAATTTAGCTACATATCCTGTATATAGTTTATAGTGCTCTTCCAGCTGCTTCATTGAAAAACCTTGAACAGATTTGAAATCAAAAACTTCTGGTTTTAAGTTATACATAAAATCACCCCCACAGTATCAGTATATGTACATTTATATAATTTTGACTAAGGTGATTTATAATTTTGCTTTTTATGCTTTCAAGTTTGTTTTTTGTTTTTAATTGAATTTATGATTTTAACCATAGTAGGCATTGATATCATCTGAACAACAGCATAAAAGGTTGATGGTATAACAATCGATGAATTTAACTTCATTGTGTCAATTGAAGCAGAAGCTATTCCAAATTCTTTACTACTAGTAAGAAAGAGAATAGGTAAAAAATACTTTTCTTTTTTGAAAATCAATTTAGTAACAAAAGCAAGTAAATATCCAAATAAATTTAAAAGTAATTCGACAAATAGAATTAAAATAGCAAAAGTACCTAAAGAAATAATAGAAGTTGCATTTGTGGATACAACAATAAAAAGTAAAATAACATAACATAATGAAGCATTTCCAGACCAAATATCTTCATTTTTTCTTACATATTTGGATATTTTGTTTAAGATTATGCCTAAAATTACAGGAAGTAAAATAATTAGAATTAACTCTATAACAAGATATGAAGTAGGAACTTTTAGAGAAATTCCACCTAAGAGCTTAATTATATTGGGAAGCAAAAAAGGTGTGAAAAGCATTGATAAAACTAACATAGATGTTGCTAGTGCAGTACTTCCTCCAATCAAATAAACCATTAAGGGTGCCGAAATGTCAGCTGGTAAGCTTCCTAAAAGTAATTGCCCAATTTTCAAATCTTCAGTATGAAAAAAACTTTTAGACAAAAGAAAAGAAAATAATACCATTGGAACAAATTGCAGGAATACAGACCAAATTATGATCAAAGGATTATTTTTAATTTGCCTTAAATCTTCTGCTTTTATTGTCATACTTACATTAAAAACCATAATGGCAAGTATAGGTGTAACAAGCCAATTTAAGGCAGAACCTATCTGTGGAAAAATTAATGAAAATATGCTAATTCCAATTGCAAGCTGCAATAGATGATTTGAAATCCAGTTCAAAATTTTAATCATTTAAATTGCCTCCTCTATATCAAATCTATTTACTATATATTATAGTTATTTTATAAAAAAAGCAATAAAAAGATATACTGAAAACGTTTAATTAAAACAATAAGTTAATTTATATTAGTGTATTGTGATAAATTTATAAAAAAATCGGCGATTGAATAGTAAATTAATAATTTTTGTATTGCATTAACAAAATATTATGATATAATGGACATAACACAACAAATTGATATTAAAAATAATAAATAATTAAAAAACAAGTAATTATTTTGGTCTAATTTTAATATAATATCAATATGAATGGGTTCGATTTACCTTGTGTTATGTGGCTTAATAGCTTATATGAAATGGCCATTTATTTAAGTTGTTTTAAAAGAAATCATTCGTTTTTAGTATTACCCCAATTTAAAATGGATTAATAAGGAGGAATCATACTATGTCTGAAAAAACTGAATTAAAAAAGACTCTAGGATTAACTGGTGTTACAATGAACGCTATGGCTCTAATAGCTCCAGGTGCATTTTTGTGGCTGACCTTTCAAATGCAAGCACTTCAAGTTAATAGTGCAGGTCAAACAACAGCCATGGATATGTTCGCAGGATTGGTAGTTGCACTAATATTAGCCTTTCTAACAGCTATTTCTTATGCACAACTATCAGAAGTGTACCCAGAGGCAGGGACAGGAAGTTCTTACTACTTTGCAGAAAAAGCTTTTATAGATGATAGTTCAAAGTTATCAGTGTTTTCAAGAGTAGCAAAATATATAATAGGTTGGTTTTCACATGTATATTACTGGGTTTACCCAGGAGTAATGGTAGCGATGATGGCAACATTAATAACTTACATTTTGAGTCAATTTGGAATTAATGTGCCAATGTTAGGACAAATAGCAATAGCGGTTATATTTGCAGGAGTTACTGGCTCAGTTGCATATAAGGGTATCAATGGTTCAACTTTATCAAGTATAGTTATAAATGTTATTCAAATAGTTACACTTGTTTTTGTTACAATATTGGCATTAATATATAGGTTTACTAATCCAGAGCATGTACAATTTGTTCACCAAAGTATTACCTCTGTAGTTACTCCGCACAATTTTTCAAATGTTATGTTTCAAGCAACGATATCTATACTTTTATTAGTAGGATTTGAATCAGCAACAGCATTAGCAGGTGAATCAAAATCACCAAAACATGTTAGTAGAGGTGTTATTTTATCCTTAGCTATACAAGGTATATTATGCTATCTTTTTGAATATATAGGTGCAAATGCATGGATAAATACTTCATATAAAATTACTGATTCAACAGGAAAGGTTCAAACTGGCTTATCAGCTGCGGCAGCATCCAGTGCACCTATTGGTGATATGGTTAAAAATCTTGGAGATGTGTTATTAAACCATTCTGGGTTTGTCTTGATGGTAATAGTTGCAATATCGGTTGCGATTGCAGTTTTTGGAAGTACGCTTGCATGTATGAATACTGCAGTTAGGATAACTTATGCAATGGCAAAAGATGATGAGATGCCTTCTGTTTTAGGAGCTCTTCATGCTGAATATGCAACTCCACATACAGCTGTTTGGATTATAACAATAGTTTCA